>JAKUOW010000113.1 GCA_022451045.1 Pirellulales bacterium
CGGTCGACCTGCTCCACGGTCATCTCACCCTCCTGTAACCAAATACGGTAATTCAGATGCAATGGGTTACTTTCGGAAACGATGTATTCAAAGTATGAACCAAAGCGACCGTAATCCCGCTCACTGAATCTCGCTTCCTTCGGATTATCAGGACGATCGAGATAACAACACGTGTATCGAGTTTCATCAATTACGAATGATTGGGCGTGCCTTGCAAGATTGTCGTGCTCTTTATGGAGGGGCACGTTTCGGAATTTACCAGGTTCACCTTTGCCGTCCGGCCTCACGTAATAAGTCTGATCCTTTGTCTTGTCCGGAATGTGTTGTGAGCCACGGAACTGGAATCCGGCGTGTTGTGGATCCCCGTCTAACTTGAGTTCCCCAACTTTGGACTCTAACTTTGTTGCGAATTCCACCATCACCCCGCCCTTAGCGTTGTATGCGGTCATTTCACGTGTCTCTACGGCAAACACTGCGCCGTCTTTACCTTTCCATTCAATCTGTAGTGTATGCCGACCAAAAAGCGGCCCCGACTCTTCACTGATCACTTTGGCATGAGCCTGACTTTCGCCATTGTTGCAATGCCAAATGTCGGCAGTTTTACCATCACCGTAGCTAATACGATTAAATCCAAAAAAGAGACCGCGATGGTGAGGGAATAAACCACCGGCCCCTTTGGTTACGAACTTGCCGCCCGTCGGATCATACAGATGGTGATAGACCTTGTAAGTCTCCATCCGCCGTTCCTTTGTGGAGTTATCAAGCGCTTCATACATGTATCGCAATACGTTTCGACCTTCTATGGAAATGTCGGTGTATTTTCCTGCCTCGTCACGAAACTCGAGTTTTGCCGGTGCATCGACTTCGTCGTTAACCAACAGTTTGCCGCCGGATGATCTACCCGGTGGCACATTCGCCAATAACAGCGTTACCTCCAATTTCCCCTGATTATCGAAATTACGGGTGGACACTAATCCCGGTTTTGAAATTTGTGCTGGCAGGAACCGATCACCAATTATGATTCCCCCTCGTTTACCAACAAACTTCTCCGGCATTTCCACCAGAAGTCTTACCGGCGTATTGACGCGCTGCACATCGCCAATATTAATTGAGACATCTGTACTAAATTCTTCAGCACTGACCGTGGATTGGGCTGCAATAAGCAGAGAGACAGCAATAGACAGAGGCTTAACCATATTCACTTTTTGATCCTGCTGTGAATTAAATGCGCGTCGACCAGTCCGGGATTCACGCATTGTAACCGCGGACTTTACTTAATGCTGCCACACTGAGCCAGCGATTCTCAGAACTTGAACCAGTTCTTTACCCCAAGACGTGCCATAACAGCAAGCGACTTGGCCGCCTCTGATCCATTGAGCTTACTCTCACCAAATCGACGATCCGTGAATGTAAAAGGAACTTCAGCAAATCGAGCTCCTGCTCGTTTCGCGTGCCACAGAAACTCCTCAAAAAATGAATAACCCGTGCTGCGGAATATTTCGAAATCAATTCGTTCGAGGATCTTCGTGCGACAACATCGAAATGCACCGCTACAATCCTTCACGGGCAATCCCATTAATGTGCGGGCATACAAATTCACACCACGACTCATTAGCCGTCTTCGAACCGGCCAGCCGTCCACGCCACCACCTTTGGTGTACCTGGATCCGATGACCACATCCACTTCCCGTTCGCCACCATCAGTAAGTCTGGAAATGAGAGCCGGCACCTTTTCCGGTGGATGTGAAAAATCCGCGTCCATCCCAAGCCAGGCGTCATATCCACGGCCAATCGCTTCCTGCATGCCTCGAATAGTTGCTGAACCTACACCGCGCTCATCCTTACGAATAATCACATCAAGATGATCGTTAACCCCTGATGCTTCCTTACACCATTGGCCCGTTCCATCGGGAGAGTCATCATCAACAATTAGGATATCAGCATCCGGCACGATTTGGTTGAGACGCTCTACGAGCGTAGGAATGTTTTCAACTTCGTTATAAGTGGCGACGGCGATTAATACCTTCATCGCATTAGCCCCTTAGTTTTTGGCCAAATGAACACTCTTGTAGTACTCAAGCGTCTCGCGAATGCCATCCTGGAGACTTACAACCGGTTCATATCCGAGTAATTCCCTTGCCAGTGAGATATCCGCAGAACTGTGCTTGATGTCCCCCGCTCTCTCCGGTTGATAGTCTGCTGCCACTTCCGTGCCCATCAAATCGTTTAAGGAATCAATCAAAGTATTTAACGAGACGCGCATTCCCGCAGCCATATTGATACTGTGGCCAACTGCCGCCGAAGCCTCGGCTGCAAGTAAGTTTCCATGAACCACGTTTGCAACAAATGTAAAGTCGCGTGACTGTGTACCGTCACCAAAAACAATCGGTGCTTGTCCGTTCAACATTCTTGTAATGAAAATTGGGATGACAGCAGCATACTGACTGTTCGGATCCTGTCGTGGTCCAAAAACATTGAAATAGCGTAGCACCACAGTCTCAAATCCATAGGACTCGTAAAACGCGTGGCAATACTGTTCCCCGGCGAGTTTGGCCGCGCCGTAGGGTGAACAAGGCTTGGTTACGTCGCCTTCACGCTGGATTTCAGAAGTTGACTGGCCATAACAACTACTGCTGCCTGCGTAAACTAGCCGCCTGACTCCTGCCGCTCGGGCTGACTCCAGTAATTGAAGGGTTCCTGTAGCACACACACTATGAGTTGCTAAAGGATTTTCTAAGCTGTACGGGACAGAGGCCAATGCAGCCTGATGGAATACAACATCAATCCCTTCGACAGCCCTGGATACAACTTCACTATCTAGCAGATCACCTTGGATAAAATCCAGTCGGTCGCGATCCGTTAGACGCTCCTGGCCGATTCCACTATTGAGATTATCCAGAACGCGAACTGAATCACCACGATTCAAAAGCGCATCGACGATGTGCGAACCAATGAATCCGGCGCCGCCGGTAACCAAGTAATTTGCCATTTATGTCGTACTTATTCGGATTTGCAAATGCAAAGAAGTCTTAACGTAACACCCAAAGTTATTTGGCTTTACCAATCGTCACGTGTCAGAAAGCTACATCAGGAAGCTATGTTTAGCTATAAAGCTACGTGCATTATGCTCGACGGAGCCGGCCAAACAACCTGCCGTAGTGCTGATTTAGATGCTCTTCGATTTCAATCAGCTCAGATTCGACTTCAAAAGCATCCTCTTCGATGAGAATGTCCCTGTCACAATCCAGTTGCACTTCTACAACATTTGAGGACACAGCAGGTGCTTCAAGAGGCGTTAGAAGTCCGGCTACGACGGCATCGTTTTCCCAGTCAGCACCGCTACTGGTCGAATCGCCGGTAATTGAAACACTGTCCTGCAGTGGATCAGTTGGAGATATTACTTCGCATTCAGAAGACTTAAGAGGTTCTGACATCTCCACTAGTTGAAGTTCATTGATGTCATTTGGGAATTCGTTCTGTTGAAAATCAACTTCCTTGTCATTTGGGATATCACTTTTCAAAGCACCAAATTCTACCGATTCACTCAAGCTACCAAACTCGATCGAAGAAGTTGTTTGGGAACTCGGAGAATCTTCAAATTGATCTTCGGTCAATGCTGGTGCCGGCTTCGGCACGGGCATTTGTTGTATATCCGCCCATCCACACTGGATTTCGTATTCACCGAGTCGTTCAATGCCGTTGCGGCAGGCCAGTAAGATACTACGGTCTGCGATTTGATTAACAACTCTTGGAACACCATCGCTTAGGTCATAAATGCAGCGGATGGCACTATCGTCAAAATGATCTTCCAGTTTCAGCCCAACTAACTGAACATGATGACTGAGATAGTCACCCATTTGCTTGAAATTGAAGGCTTTGATGAAGGCTCGCTGAGAAATTTGTTGATTAAGCGACTGCAGGGACGGATGAGTTAGAGTTTCTTCGAGTCGAGTCTGACCGACGAGCACCAGGGACACTTTATCGGAAACATCCGTCGTCAGGTTGCTCAGTGACTGAAGTTCTTCAAGTTGATCTGTGGTCAGTTTATGGGCATCGTCGATGATCACACATGCCGGGCCATTTTGTGAAATGATGCCAGTAACCGCTATCTTCAGTTCTGCTTCTCCTGAGCGACTGATTTTTCCCCCCAGTTGATGCAGCAGCGTCTTTAAAAGTGCCTTGCGGGTCGTCAAACTACCGTTGGCAAGCACGACTCTTCTAACTGACTTCCTAAGACAGGTTATAAGTAGCTGACTCAACAAGCTCTTGCCTGTACCAATTGCACCGGTAACCAGTGAAATGCCTTCCTGGCGAACTACAGCTCGTACTGTATTTTCCAGAACCTGCTCCAAATCAGAATCTAGAAATGCGTGTCCCACGCAAATCCGCTGACTAAACGGCCTGGTTGGCGAAAGTACCGAATGATTCACCGCCTGCTCACCCCTTCAATCGATTTAAAATCAGCATCGTTTGCTGCAACCTGAAACGACACGACTCGATATACCGCGGTATACGTTAGCCCGCCGCACGTATAATCAGATACCATTACGTATCACTAATAAGAGTCGGTTTATCACCTCGTATCTCTTAAAAAATGAGAAATCCAAGCGCTTGGTCTATCTAATGCTGACCTTCTCGCCAATTTACCTACCTTCACATTCGTTATTCCGATTGCTACTCATCGATATGCTGTTACACAGGCATTGCTTATATGGATGCAAGAGATAGCATGAATAGGAATCATGTTTCGAACTAAGATCTGTGGAATAACGAGTGTTGACGACTGTCAGGTGTGTATCGATGCCGGGGCCGAAGCCATCGGTCTAAACTTCTATCCGCCTAGCACACGCTTTCTCGATGCATCTGAAACAGTGGAAGCAGAAATCAGCCAGCATTCCCAAGGCCAGTTAAGCACTGTAGGGCTATGGGTAAACACTGACATCAAAGAAATCGTCGGGACTGCGGAATCACTTAATCTGAACTATATACAGCTTCATGGTGATGAAGACCCAGCCTATATAAAAAGACTCGCAAGTTTGCTGGGTACTAAGAGGATTCTCAAGGCATTCCGACTCGGAAGACATGATGCAGCATACATCTTAGATTTCGTAAGTGCCTGTGAGATATTCGGAGTGAGATTAGCTGCCATCATTGTGGATGCGTACGATCCGGAAAACTACGGTGGCACAGGCAAAACCTTAGACTGGAAATCATTTAACCAATTAAACCCCCTATTAGAGGGGTATCCTCTTATTTTGGCTGGTGGTCTATCTGGCTCAAATGTTACAGAAGCGATTCAAGCAGCGAATCCATATGGTATCGACGTGGCGAGCGGCGTTGAATCGGAACCTGGTCGAAAAGATCCTGAAAAAGTCAGAGTGTTTGTCGCAAATGCCATCACTGCTCTGGATGCGTGACTGGGCAGAACATAGCAACCACGGGGCTCTATACAGCCGAACCCGCAGGGCCTACCACTGGTACTCAATTCCTAGCCGAACTTCTGGCTGACCAGACGCAAGTCGAGCAAGACGGAGGATGCGGGCGCACGATCATTGCCTGTATATTTCCATTGTTTCACGTGAAACAATCAGAACCAGCTACTGGCCTATCGGATTAATCACCAGCCAGCTGAGTAGCTTTGGATAGAAGTACGTACTCTTGGCTGGCATGCGTTCGCCGTTTTGACTGATCTGTCGTATGTGATCAAGTGTCGCTGGCATAACGAGTGCTGCCAGGCCGTAGGCGGCACCATCTTCATCACCGGCGGCGAGACCATCAATAACTTCATCAACCAGATGCACATAATCCGGTTTGGGCAAGTTGGTGAGTCCGAGCAGATCATCGAGGATCAGCCTATGGAGAATACTCACACCAAGTCCGCACCAATCACTGCTTTGATCACTTGAGATTTCCTGCAACCGAGTAATACCGGCTTCGTTAACTCTCGCCAACACCCATTGATCGTCAGCAGCACAGAACAGGCCAATCATGCCTTGCTGGTCTTCGACTTCAATTTCTTCCCAGACTTCTGCGGCAGAGTCAGCGCCCGCTGGGCCGGGCATCAATTCGAAGTGGCCGGATAAGGATGAGGTTAGTTGGTCCACCGAAACAGGAGAGACACCTCTAAGCAACCGATGTGTTGGCAAGACAATCATTCCTGGATCATTCATACTCACGCACATCGTTAGCACAAAATTAGCTGGGTGATCGGGGCCTATCTGCTCTTGCTCCATCATTTGTTGGCGATAATTACAACCCGTCTCATATCGATGATGCCCATCGGCGACATACATTGGCAAGTCTGCCATAGCACTGGAGACTTCTGCGATCACCTTTACATCGGTAACTGGCCACAGACGATGCAACACACCAAGATGATCCGTAGCCTCAAGCGGTGTGACACCAACAATAGCCGATTCGAGAAGTTGCTGAACATCGTTCGACTCATCCGGATAGATTCCGAATATCTGACTCAGGTTACATTTAGTCGCGTTAAACAACTTTAGGCGATCGGCCTTAGCTGCTGAATGCGTTTCTTCGTGGGGGTACACTTGTCCTTCGCCAAATGGTTCAAGCTGCAGTCTCCCCATGAATCCACGACGTACAAAAGTCTGACCCGCATAATCAAATTGCTGGTGATAGACATACAAGGCCGACTCGTTCTCGGTGAAAAAGACGCCTTCACGCTGCCATTGTCGCAGATACTTGGCGGCGCGTTCGTATCGCTCATCCCCTGACTCATCGCCCGGCTCTTGTCGATTCAAGATAAGACGAATCACATTTGCCGGATGCTGCTTATAAAGCGCTTCTTGAAAGTTCGGGTCAATCACATCATAAGGAGGAGCTATGACATCGCTAAGTGAACCCACTTGAGCAAGGTCATAACGGATACCGCGAAAGGCACTTACATTTACCATCGACAACAATCCATTTATAAGTCGAAAGTGCTTATGAGCACACTCTTGATTAATAGCGGTAGTGTTCTGGTTTAAACGGGCCCTCGACTGCTACGCCAATATATTCAGCCTGTTCTTGGGTAAGCGTCGTTAACTTGACACCGATCTGGTCCAGATGCAGCCTTGCAACCTCTTCATCAAGCGACTTTGGCAGAACATGCACACCGAGCTCATACCGATCCGGTTCCTGCCACATAGAGATTTGAGCAAGCACCTGATTGGTAAATGAGTTGGACATTACGAATGACGGATGGCCCGTTGCACAGCCGAGGTTCACCAACCGGCCTTCGGCCAGCAGTATGATGGAGTGACCATCCTCAAATGTATAGCGGTCAACCTGTGGTTTTACTGTTTCCTTGCTGATGCCGGGTTGATTGTTTAACCAGGCAACGTCGATCTCCAGATCAAAATGACCAATATTGCAAACAACCGCATCGTTTGGCATTGCAGACATGTGCTCGCCACCAATCACATCACGATTACCTGTGGCGGTAACAAATATATTTCCAATGGAGGCGGCTTCTTCCATCGTCGTTACCTGAAAGCCTTCCATAGATGCCTGCAGTGCATTAATCGGGTCAATTTCAGTAACAATGACACGGGCACCATATCTTTGCAGTGAATGAGCACAGCCTTTTCCGACATCGCCGTAACCGCAAACCACGGCCACTTTTCCGGCAACCATCACATCCGTCGCCCGCTTGATACCATCAACCAGCGATTCGCGGCAACCATAGAGATTGTCGAATTTACTCTTGGTGACAGAGTCATTCACGTTAATTGCAGGAACTTTCAGTTCGCCTTTTTCGTGCATCTGATAGAGGCGATGTACACCAGTTGTCGTTTCTTCTGACAGACCGTTGATGCCTTCGAGAAGCTCTGGGTATTTGTCATGTACCATAGCAGTCAGGTCACCGCCATCATCAAGAATCATGTTCAACGGCTGACCGTCCTGAAAGAACAGCGTCTGTTCAATGCACCAGTCGAATTCCTCTTCGGTCATTCCTTTCCAGGCGTAAACTGGCACTCCTGTTACGGCAATAGCTGCTGCTGCGTGATCCTGCGTTGAGAATATATTACAGCTACTCCAGGTAACTTCTGCGCCAAGTGCTGTGAGTGTTTCAATTAACACGGCGGTCTGGATCGTCATGTGCAAACATCCAGCGATCTTCGCGCCCTGCAGTGGTTTACTATCCTGATATCGTTCTCGTAATGCCATCAAACCCGGCATTTCGTTTTCTGCAATTTCGATCTCCCGCCGCCCCCAATCAGCAAGCGACAAGTCTTTTACTTTGTAAGGAATTCGATCTGTATCAGCCTGAGACAATTCAATTCTCCTGTGCCATAAAAAGCTGTGATTTTTCTCTGTTGCCATTCTACTTGTACGGGCGCTTTTGCATAGCGGCAGACGTGGATATGATGCGGCCGAGAGCTACTTGCAGCCCAGCGCCCGGCGTAACCAAACTCGAAGACCTTTTCTTCCAGAGAGCCGTCAGTCTCATATTACCCTAGCGTCGTCGGGCGGAGCGACGACGGGTGACAGAAGTTATCGATGCATATCACGCAGAGTTTCACGTGAAACATTTATCCAAACGAATATAATTCCGACTCTAAGTCTGCATAATTGGCGTTTTCAACAAGTCACCGCACTCGTTACAATTCCGCCGACAGGATAATGCTCTGTTTTTGTGCTGATACGGAATAACAAACAACTGGCAGGAGGCCAAAGTCGCGTGAGCCGCGTTTTTTGCATCGCAAATCAAAAAGGTGGGGTCGGAAAGACCACAACGGCGATTAATTTATCGTCCTGCCTTGCGCGCGCTGGTTTTCAAACCTTACTTGTCGACTTAGACCCACAATGTAATGCGACAACGGGGCTAGGATTTGATCCTCTGCAACGCCACCCATTAATTGCAAACGATGAATTGACCAATTCCATCGTTGTTTCCGCCGATCCAAACCTACATTTACTTCCTGGCAGTCGTAGTTTTACTGACGTTGATAAACTCGCACGCGGCGAAGCATCGCACTGCGATACTCTACGACAGCATATTCTCAACGGCACAAGCTGTTATGACTACGTATTGATCGATTGCCCGCCATCGACCGGCCCATTAACTCAAACAGCGTTATCTGCTTCCACCGAAGTACTTATGCCTATTCAATGCGAGTACTTTGCTATGGAAGGCCTAACGCAGATGATTCATGTCATCCGGGACGTAATGCAATCTGAGAATAGTAAGCTCGAATTTGGCGGAATTCTACTTACGATGTACGACGATCAACTCGAACTCACCACGGAAGTGGATAAGGAAGTCCGAGAGTTTTTTGGTGAGATAGTTTTTGACACCCCGATTCCACGAGATCCGCAGTTAGCGGAAGCTCCAAGTCACGGTGAGTCTATCATTCAATATGCTCCACGATCACGGGGGGCTCACGCATATACCGAGCTATGCATGGAGGTGCTCGATTATGAGTAAAGAAAGAAGATTAGGTAGAGGACTTCAAGCCCTTCTAGGTGCGACGTCGGAATCATCGGAGTCCACCAGTGCGCAGCGACCGTCTACACAAACACCAACTCCTGCCAACGAAGATCAGATTCTGCGCATACCAATCGATCAGATAGATGAAAACCCGTTCCAGCCAAGAACTTCGTTTTCAGAATCCGAAATCGACTCTCTCGCTGAGAGTCTTCAGGCACACGACATCCTGCAGCCTATTCTTGTCCGTGAGCATGGAAGTCGTTACCAACTGATCTCTGGCGAACGCCGGTGGCGTGCAGCGACGCAAGCTGGATGGAGTACGATTCCAGCAAGGGTTCGCAATGAAGATGACCGTACGGTCGCTGAGCTAGCTATTGTTGAAAACCTGCAAAGGAAAGACCTCAATGCACTTGAAAAGGCAACATCCTTTAAGCAGTATCTCGACAATCACCAGTGCACCCAGGACGAATTGGCCAAGCGGCTATCGATCGACCGATCGACCATCGCTAACCTTATTCGATTACTTGAACTACCTCAGGCTGTGCAAGAAGAAATCATGGCGGAACATATCTCGGCTGGCCATGCACGCGCACTCCTTCCTCTGGGTAACGCCAAACAACAAATCAAGTTCTGCAAGAAGATTGTCAACAAAGGCCTGAGCGTTCGCGCTACCGAAGACCTTGTACACAAGACGATTTACTCAGACGATCAAAAGCCCGGCAAGCCATCGAAGCAAAACCAGACCGATTCAGGGGATGCAAAGTCACCGCATGTAACCAATCTTGAAGCGGAACTGAAGTTTGCGCTTGGCACCAAGGTCGACATCAATGAGTCGGGGGGTGGTAAAGGGAAGATCGTGATTCACTTTAATAGTCACATTGAATTCGAACGACTTCGCCGCTCTCTAAGCGGACAATCAAACCCCAACGCACGAAACGCTGGCTAACCATAAGTGCCCAATAGCAGGTGACGGTGACCTGCATCATTCTCTACTCCATACCTTAGAACCGCCGACAACGTGGTAGAGTACGTAGCGCGCTTACCCAACCTGTAGAACGTACATAGCTTGGGAAGCTCGACCCTTGGTGAGACTTACAAACACCATGTTGCTCAATTCAACCGCTCAGGTTAGATTAAATCGTTCATTCACCGGGGTGTAGCGCAGCCTGGCTAGCGCGTCTGGTTTGGGACCAGAAGGTCGCGAGTTCGAATCTCGCCACCCCGACTCATAAAAAAAGGTGACCACTCATTGGTCACCTTTTTTCTTGGCGTCTCAAATAGTGTACATATGTACACTATTTGATTTCACTAAAGCGAATCGCTTTTATGATTCCAGTCTGTTTTATCTGGTTGGAACCCTTAAGGCATTTATATTCGAGTCGCTGTCCAAGCCGCATGATCCCCATTTCAACCAACGTCAGCCTTCCTGCTTGCTGTCCTTTGGTGGCCCCATGCAACTCCCAACGACCTTCATGCTCAAAAACACCTGCTGATGATAACCGCTCAACATCAAACTTGTTGCGGCCACGTTCACAACCCTGAAATCGAAGGGTTTCATCACCGACTTCGATAAGGATGAATTGGTTTGAAGGGATTGCTGATAGTTTCAGCTTCGACACTGTGACTTCACGATCAGCGGCAATGCTGGCTGACATCGTTGCCGATACCAGCAAGCAAACTAGCGTCTGCACGCTCAGCAATCTATTACTCTTGTTATTCATAACTCTCGACTCTCTCTTTTTCACGTCAAATCACACAGTCTTATTGCGGGTTTGCAGTGTTGATTTGAAGCGTTCGATGTACTCTAGGTTTCTCTCATTCAGTTCTCTGAACAAATCAGCGAATTCCAGAATATTTCGTACTCTATGGCGTGAACCCAAGTGTAATAACAAGTAGGATCGTTATTACCCGAATTCGCCTGAATCTATGACTTTAGACTCCGTCGCAGGGCCGTTTCTCACACAAACCTGTGACACTTAACGCTAGGTTACAAAACCACACCATCACATTCCAAATAATGAAATATCAACAAAAAACAAGTTTGTCATTATCTCTGCTTAGCGCGTTTTCCCTGCTCTTCCTATCTCCCCAAATTGAGATGATATACGCTCAGGATGCGGCATGGGAAACAGTAGATGTACCATCTACCTGGAAACGTCCTAGGACTTTAAAGCCCGAAACCAACGGCTTTACGTGGTACCGTGCCGTCGTATCGGTCCCCGAAGAGTGGCGCGGCGAAAAAACGAAGTTCCTGTCCGAGCCAATTGATGATGCGCGTGAGTACTATATCAATGGAATCAAAATTGGCTCCGCCGGTAACCTGCCACCAAAATTCCGTAGCGGACTTGGTGAAGACCATGAACATGATGTCCCTGCCAATGCATTGCTCTACGGTGAATCAAACGTCATCGCGATCAGGGTCGCACAACGATTTCCACGCGGTGGATTCAACGTCGCGCCACCTGTTCTGATCACTGGCAAACAGGCCATTCAAATGGGTGGTGCCTGGCAATTCCGAGCAGGAGACGATCTTCAATGGCGACTGTGGGATGACAGCGACCGAAAACCATTTTCATTCAATGAGATAGAGGATGCAGAGCAAGTCCTCCAAAAACGCCAGAGCCTAACTGGTGAAAAAGGTCCGTTCACACCACAGGAAGCGATCAAACTTTTCACAACGCCGGATGATCTTGAGGTTACAACAGCCCTATCAGATCCTCATATCGCTCAACCACTGAGTATGAAGTTTGATGAGCGAGGCCGGTTGTGGGTAATGGAATACCGACAATATCCGGATATCGAAGGCCTCAAGATGGTAAGTCGCGATATTTATCTGAGAAGCGTCTATGACAAGATTCCTCTCCCGCCACCACACGGTGATAAAGGACGCGACAGGATTAGTATCCACGAGGACACAAACGGAGACGGGACATTTGATTCTCACAAGGTATTCGTCGATGGATTAAATCTCGCTACATCTTTTGAGTTCGGACGAGGCGGCGTCTTCGTAACGAATCCGCCGTACCTTCTCTTTTATGCCGACACAAATGGTGACGACCTACCAGACAATGAACCAACGGTACTGCTTGAAGGATTCGGCCTAGAAGATTCTCATTCCGTCGCAAACAGCATGCGTTTTGGTCCTGACGGATGGCTTTACGGCGCTCAGGGAAGTACTGTCTCAGGAAAAGTCCGACGCTATGGATCAGCCGATGAGCCGGTTGTCAGCATGGGGCAACTAATCTGGCGTTATCACCCCGAGCGGAACAAGTATGAGATCTTTGCTGAAGGAGGTGGAAATACGTTTGGCGTGGAGATCGATCAGTTTGGTCGCGTGTTCTCCGGACACAACGGAGGCAATACACGAGGGTTTCATTACGTTCAGGGCGGTTACTCGCAAAAAGGATTTGGAAAACACGGGCAACTATCAAATCCGTATACCTTTGGATACTTTCCCTACATGAAGCATCATGACGTCGTCAGATTCACCCACACATACGTGATCTATCAGGACTCAGCACTTCCCGAGCAATACCACGGTAATCTCTTTGGGGTGGAACCACTGCAAGGCCGCGTGGTTCGCAGCGAAATTTCAGCAGATGGTTCTACGTTTGCTACAAAAGATCTGGGACACCCGCTTACCACAACGGACACATGGTTCCGACCGGTGGATATAAAAGTGGGCCCGGATGGTGCCATTTATGTGGCCGATATGTACGAGCAACGAATTGATCATGCTTCGCACTATCAAGGCCGAATCGATCGCAAGCGAGGGCGCGTATACAGAATCGCTGCTAAGGGACAACCAGAGCAGCGA
>JAKUOW010000114.1 GCA_022451045.1 Pirellulales bacterium
AATCAACGGTGGTCCAGTCCTAAAGGCCAAAGCTTCAATCATCCGATTTTTGAGCTGCCCCCGCTTGAATGGATTTGCTCTAGGCGGCGCAAATAGCCACGTGCAGAACATGGCCATCAGCCAACCAAAAAATACGGCTAGGAATATCGCGACCATGGACATCATCATGTCCAATCCGCCTAAGAAGTTATTTGTAATAGCATCCATTTGTTGAATTTCCTCAGCACGACACTAGTGGCATATGTAAGTCCAATTCGAGAGGGTCAAAGCCAGCTCAAATTATATATCAAAAGTGATTATGGATTCTCTTGCTCCCGTGAAGTCCAGGCTTCGTGATCAGAATTATTTTGAGTCACCGCTTCCGGGGAAATAGTCGACTCCAAATCAGTGACAGTTCCCGTTGTATTATCGGTCCCAAGGCGAACCGGAATTCGAATTACTCCGTTGCTATTGCTCGATTCGGACGATGAATGTGTGTTGGATACGTCCTCCTGATACGACATAGGCTGAATTGTGGGCTCGGTGGCTACGCGAATTGAATCTCTGGCACGCGGTGACCAAGAATCAGAACCAGTAACCTGTTGTGGAGTAGTTGCCGTACTACCGATCCGATCTTGCTGCTGTTGGTAGTACACTGTTTCGCCATTTGTTGTGCCTGGTGCCGGGACTGTCGTATTACCGATTGGACCAAAGGCACCCTGACATCCTAACGCCATTAAGGCAAACAGCGATAATGTAACTGATAACTGTTTGTTTGTTTTCATCTTGGAGATCACTAATGACTTATGACACGAATCTTGCATGAGTAGCTACGCTCATTCACAGACTTCGTAAATCTATATTTGATAAAGTGTCGGTAGATTAGCGAAAACAGGCAGTTTGGCCAAGAGCGAATGGAGAGTTGCTGCAGTGAAAATCGCGGGGGTTACCGGAATGGTTCGCGGTGTCCAGCGTCTGCCGATTATGAGCCGTGTGGGGACTGCTAGCTTGCAAATACAGGTTCTCGGCTCGTGACGTCCTGAGTGTGGAGATCGTAAAACTCCGACATCGTCCGACTGTGGAATTTCCGTGTAATGCGTTCAAACAACTGTTCTAAATCTTCATAGAGTTCATGCACTTCTCGTTCGGTTTGAAATCGTGCATTTCCAGACATTAGGAAGTCGGATGAATTTAACACTAACTGAACGTAATCCTGCTGAGCAACTTCGGCCTCATCAATCAACTGCATCATGGAGACGAGATTCCGACCGTTGGGCCTCAGCCAAATAACGCTTGGGAAGAGCCGGCGAGTTGCACGTTGAACGTAATTGAGCGACATCCGTTGCAAGGCGTAAACCGATGCATGTGCGATGCGATTTCGATGAACCGGTCGCACGGAAACAGGCACTTGCATCATGGAGGAATTGCCTGGTAATAGTGGATCCTCAAGATCCATGAGGTAATGCTGGTATGGGGCATTTAGATAATCGCTGCCACCGCGACCACCTGGTACACCAGGCACTTTGCGCCATGACACAAATGGTGTCACGCTGCAGTCAACACGATATCCCCTGTCGTGCAAACATTTAATGTAGTGTGAGTCGATTCCCCATCGACCTGCCCGATGAGTAGTGATAGGCGTTTGAAAGGTGTCCTCAAGAGTATCTGTCAAGTAATTGACTTTGTCACGCAGAACGGTTTGTGGCCATTCAAATCCATATGGCTGATAGAAGCAATCATCTTCGGAGACCATGTAATGGGGTGGACAAGTCCAGCCATGAAGATGGGCACCGATTTCACCGGATTGACGCTGTACTACAGACTCGCCGAATTCTTGAAAGTACGGGCAAACGGCCATTTCATAGCTCGTTAGCCAGGTCGGGCGAATGCGGTACTGTTGGAACAGACCCTGCACGCGATCCAACACTTCACCATTCCTCGTGGTGATGATGGCTGGACGCGTCTGAAGGTTGTCACCTTCGACGCAAACCGTCACAAGTAGGCTGGGCATGCCAGACTATTCCTAATACTGGACTCACTAAAATTAAATTCGCCGCGTGGTCTACTCAAAGATTAGAGGCAGTATAGGAAATAAACCCTACTGCCCTAGTTGTGAATGTACCGGTAGATCAGATTTCTTAACAGTGATTTAACATGTGAATTCACTGTTAAGATGCACCTACATGTATTTTTGGGTAAATCGAAAAAACGATATCAGCATTAATCGTTCGAATCAGCGGTTTGCTTTAGCAGTTCATGGATACTTTTTTGCAGTTCTTTGAGCACCGTTTCGTTGCTCTCAACCCCGCGTGCTGCTTCGAGTATCAAAATAGAATCCGGTGAGTTGATCTTACCAATTGCCCACGCGCAAGCACTGCGTACTAATGGCTCGATATCTGATAGTCCTTTGCGCAGTGCTGGTATACTTTCGAGATGTGCTTGATTACCAAGTACGATCGCTGCATTTCGCAAAATACCTCGTCGTTTGGGACGCCATAACGGGGTTTTTCGAAAACGATTCCGAAATGCATCATCATCAAGATTGAAAAGCTCGTAAAGTTCGAGATTTGCTGATTCATTAGAGGATTGAAGGTCCGATTCTTCGCAGTAATCGCCATTTCGGTTCCATGGGCACACCTCCTGACAAATATCACACCCAAAAAGCCAATCACCCATTCCGGTACGCAGGTCTCTGGAGATTTCATCACGATGTTCGATTGTCAGGTAACTGATACACCGATTGGCGTTAAGAACAAAGGGCTCTGGAAAAGCATCTGTCGGACATGCGTCCAGGCATGCAGTACAGGTTCCGCAGTGGTCTGTTGTTTGAGGGTTGTCTGCTTGCAGGTCTGCTGTGCTTAAGAGTGCGGCAAGAAAAAAGTAGCTGCCCTGCTCTTTACTGATGAGCATTGTGTTTTTCCCAATCCAACCGATGCCGGAAAGTTGTGCAAACTCCCGTTCTAATAGCGGTGCTGTATCTACAATACCGCGACTAGACTCCGCCGGTAGCAAGTCATCGTGAAATATGCGAAGCGACTTGAGTCTGGAATGGATTAAATCATGGTAGTCGACCGTGCCGTTAGCATATCTTGCAATGCGACCGTGGCCCGGGCTGGTTTCGGGAATGGTTTCGTAGCCTGAGTAGTGCATCCCCAGCATTAACACGCTTCGCACGCCATCGAGCACGAGATTGGGATCGGCGTATGCATTCTGCCGTTCGGCGATGTAGCTCATTTGGCCTGCATAACCCTTGTCCAGCCAGTCGACTAGACGGTGCATACCCTCAGGTGTGACAGCCGGAGCAACGCCGGAAAACTGGAACCCCAGTTCTACTGCCCGCCTCTTTAGTGAATCGGCAGGATTTGACATCTACTTACAATCGGGGGCTGTCTATTTGTAAATCTTAAATTCATCATTCTTGTAGCGTCCCCAGTATTCCTTGAGATCGGCGTATACCTTTGGCGAAAGCAATGCGACCCCTAATACATTTGGAAATGCCATGCAGAGAATCATGATGTCTGAAAAACTCAGAACCGCACCTAAATCAACTAGTGCTCCAAGGAGAGTAGCAGCAACAAAAAGCAATCGATAGACCATGATGCTGTTGGCCCCAAATAATCTCTCCCAGCATTTTTCGCCATAGTAGCTCCATGAGATCATCGTACTGTATGCAAAAAGCACAACTGCAATCGTCAACACCACGGGGAACCAGGAAATCTGATCTCCAAATGCGCGGCTTGTCAAAGCGGCTCCCTGCAGCCCTTCTCCGTTTATCCAGGCATTGTTATCCCATGCACCAGTCAGCAGTATGACGAGTGCTGTCATAGAGCACACAATGATCGTGTCAATAAATGGACCGAGCAATGCCACCGTGCCTTCTCGCACTGGCTCATCTGTCTTGGCTGCACTGTGTGCGATCGATGCACTTCCTACTCCAGCTTCGTTACTGAATGCCGCGCGTTGGACACCGATGACTAGAATGCCGATAAAGCCGCCCCCAAATGCCTCCGGTGAAAACGCTTCGCTAAAAATAAGACTGATCATTGCCGGAACATCAGTGATGTTGGCGAGGATGATGTAGAGACATGCTGCCACGTAGATCAGACACATCGAAGGCACGATTTTTTCGGCGGCTTTGCCGATACGTTTTATTCCACCGATGATCACGACGCCAACCAACGCTGCCATGATGATCCCATAGATCCATTTGAATTTGCCCTCGAAGGATGTAACATTTTTTTGCAGCTCGTCGCGTTCCAATTGAAGTGATTCAGATTCGGCAACGCGACCCTGTCCAGCTAGCTCCTTGATCTCCTTATCCAAACGGGTAATTTCACCAGTGTCCTCGCCTTGTACTTGCGCTAGAAGCAGGGCGCCTGCTTGCTGGGCTTGAAACATATTTCCGCCACCAAAACTGGCAAAAATACACATGACGGTGAACATGATTCCAAGTACGGCCCCTAAGCCACCGAGTTTGAGCTCAGATAACCCCTGAGGGAGATACTGCATTGGTCCACCGAGAACGGTGCCATCCTCTTTTACTTTGCGATATTTCTGACCAAGTGTACATTCAACAAACTTACTGGTCATGCCAAAGAATCCGCACATCAACATCCAAAAGAACGCACCAGGGCCTCCAAGTGTCATTGCAATGGTGACCCCCGCGATGTTGCCAAGTCCAACCGTGGCACTCAGTGCTGAAGAAAGTGCCTGAAAGTGAGTGACCTCACCGTCCTCATCCGGATTGTCATACTTGCCGCGCACAATTTCCACGGCGTGCCGGAAACCCCAGATGTTATATCCACGCATCATGAGTGTAAAAAACAAAGCTCCACACGCTAGCCAAAGCACGACAATAGGCATGCCGTTTACAGACTCGGTTTGGAGATAATTGCCCGTGTCGGTTAGGGCTAGAAGCCCGGCAGCACGAGCGTCTTGAATGTCGTTAGTTGTTCTAGTTGTCCCTGAATCGATTTTCTGGTGCAGATTCTGATTAAGCAGGTGAAACTCGTCGCCGGACTTTGTGGAAACTTTTACGTACTTGCCTGCGTCCACCACGCGGCTGAAAAATTCAACTGACACCTTTTCTCCATCCGCCGCAGTTGTCGTTCCAGTGGCAACTTCTGACTGTTCGAATTCACCGGCAATTAACTTCCTGGCCACCTCGTCAGCAGCAATGGAGTGTGGTGAGCTAGTGGATTCATCTATCGCACGGAAAACGGCGATGTCTTGTTGTTGCGATGGTGTTAGTTGATCAATTTCATTTTGACTAAACTCGATGGGACTGGTCAGTCTCGTATACGGAGTCTCGGATGGTGAACCTACGGGACGCACATAGTATTCACGATGGTCAAACTGTACGAATTGCCGCTCAGTTGCCATTAATTCATAAAACAGCACGCCCGCGATTTTCTTCACTACCTTGTCAAAAGCAGCTTCGATTTTCTCGCCTAACGCCTGATCTTGTTCAACTTCTTTATCTGGCGTTACTTTTTGACGGGTTAATGCCATGGACAAAGCCAATACTTCGTCCGTGCTGACATTTTCAATTTCTGGTGTGCTGGGCTCATCCTGTGTCAGCGCGATACCGGATTGAAGTGTCGCAAAACCAGTAACTAAAAGGAGGATCCAAAATAGTGATTTTCGGGCGGATACGTGTTGTTTCATTGCCAAGTGATTGGGAGGGGTTAGGTGTTTAAATTATTGGAGGTGCAGACGCTGTTTTAGGTCTGTTGGCATCATTACCTTGTCTCTCAGCAGAGTGTCTTATTTGATGCCATTATTTTGTGGATGTCGATTATAACTGTTTGCTGTTAAAAGGTTTACGTCATTTGAATATCGAATATTATTTTTCACATATTGAATTGTCAAAAAGATTTGAAATCGCTACGATGTAATGAGGTTGGCGCAGCTTTCAATAAGTAGATAATACTGAATTGCAAATGGTATTAAATACTCGGATTTGCTGCTAATCCCCCTTATTTTTAGATGTTTATCGTTGTTTCAAGGTAGCTATAGTGGTTTTATAACCACTTGTAAGAGAGTGCTTAGGTTATGGTTCAACATGTAATCGAATCTGACGTTGCTGTACTCGATCTACTGCGCAAGAATCAGGCAATGACCGTCGCCGGAATAGCAAAGTCACTCGGTGTGACTGCGACAGCTGTCCGACAGCGGCTGACACGGTTAATGGATGAGGGTTGCATCGAGCGTGAGGTAGTACCAACTAAACGTGGTAGACCACAGCATGAGTATTCACTAACGACCAAGGGAAGACGGCAAACGGGTGAAAACTTTGCCGACTTAGCTATGGTGCTATGGCAGGAAATACGAATAATCGAGGATCCTATTGTTCGACGGGGTCTTATCGAGCGAGTATCTCAACGGCTAGCTGGCTTGTATGCCGATCAGATTAGTGGAACCACAGTTGAACAAAGGATGCTCGAATTAGTAGCATTGTTCGCCGAACGCAGACTGCCATTGGAGGTCGATCAATCGGGCGAATTGCCTGTGATCAGCGTGGGCGCATGTCCGTATCCGGAACTTGCTGAGCAGGATCGTTCTGTTTGCAGCATGGAGCGAATGCTGATTTCCGAAATCCTTGGGGAAACCGTACGCCTTAGCCAATGTCGTTTAGACGGTGGATGTGATTGCACCTTTTAATTGTCAGCAGAAGATAAACAGGCGGAACAACAAACCAGCACAATACCGCATCGGCGGCCTGTTTTTTAATAAAACCAACCAGGTCTGATTACACACAACCTTACACACACTTTTGGAATCGAATTAGGAACTGAAATGAGTCAACCATTACCATGGATTGAAGGTCGATTTGAAGAAAACGTCATAACGACTACGGTTGAACAGGCAATTAACTGGGGACGTCAGTCGAGTGTATGGCCGATGACCTTTGGTTTAGCATGCTGTGCGATCGAAATGATGGCGACGGGTGCGAGCAAGTACGACATAGATCGTTTTGGTGCAGGTGCATTCCGTGCAACGCCGCGACAAAGCGACTTGATGATCGTCGCTGGTACGGTGACATATAAAATGGCTAGCCGTGTTCGCCGTCTCTATAACATGATGCCTGATCCAAAGTTCGTCATTGCTATGGGTGCCTGCACCGTCGGCGGTGGACCGTATTTCAAGTACGGATACCACGTTGTAAAAGGTGTTGATCTGGTAGTCCCAGTTGACGTTTATGTGCCAGGTTGTCCTCCTCGCCCGGAAGCGTTGCTCGAAGGACTGATGCGAATTCAGGATAAGATCCGCGGGCATCGTATTGCCAAGCGTAAGAATTCGCTAGTAAAACGCGGCCGAGTTGGGGCAAAAGTCGACGACGTGCTTCCACTTCCTCACCACAGCGGTTTTGTACAGGTTCCAGAGAACGAACCAGAAGACTTTGTGACGGATCACCAGAAGATTACAGGTTAGCTGCAAGAATTATCCAATCTGGAAATTACATGAATGCCCATAAGATTTGTGAGGGCAACGGGGATTATCAAAGCACTTTGTATGCCAATTAGCTATAAGGCAAGAAATAAGTAATGTCACACACACTAAAAATACAAGATTTACATGTAAGCGTTGAAGGTAAGCCCATTTTGCGAGGTGTAAACCTGGAGATCCAGCATGGTGAAACGCACGCGTTAATGGGGCCTAACGGTTCGGGGAAAAGTACGATCGGTTTAGCCATCATGGGACATCCAAATTACGAAGTCACTGGTGGATCCATAACTCTCGACGGTGAAGAGATTCTTGAGATGGCACCGGATGAACGATGCCGGGCTGGTATCTTCATGGCCTTTCAGCGACCAGTAGCGATTCCAGGAGTCAAAATGGCTGATTTCTTGCGGCATGCTACGACAAATGTTCGCAATCCTGAACGCGCCGAAGGTGAAGACCTCATTCCGATGCGTGATTTCCGAAAAGAGCTCAAAGGGAAAATGGAGCAGCTTCGGATGGATGTCGAATTCGCACGAAGATATGTGAATGACGGATTTTCCGGCGGTGAAATGAAACGTGCAGAGATTTTACAGCTAGCGATGTTGCAACCCAAGTTTGCTGTTTTGGATGAAACAGATAGCGGGCTGGATGCAGATGCCGTTCGATTGGCCAGCGAGAGTATCGCAGACATCGGGCGGGAAAAAATGGGTCTGCTCATTATTACTCACCACGACAAACTGCTCGTCCATAACCCACCGGAGTTTACACACGTTATGCTCGGTGGCCGCGTTGTCGAGACGGGTGGACCGGAATTAGCTGAAGAATTGCACTCGAACGGTTACGAACGAATCCGGACAACGTATCCGGAAGCCGAGGCAGAAAATCAGGAAATGGCACAGGAAGAGTTGACAAGCTGAATTTCAGGAGCCTTATGCCTCTGAGTTTAGTTTTGTGATCATATAGGAAGAAAAGTTATGGCAACGGAAATCCAAACAGGTGACGATAATCAGTCTATTGGCGAAATCAATAAGTATGATTTCCAAACGGATACAGAAGCCGTCTTCAAAGCCCGTAAAGGTATTGACCGTGAGATCGTAGAACAGATCTCCGAAATGAAGGACGAGCCTGACTGGATGCGAGAATTTCGTCTCAAGTCCCTAGAGATATTTGAGTCCAAGCCGACGCCGGACTGGGGTGGCAACTGCCATATCGATTTCCAAGATATTTACTACTATCTTAAACCAACCGAAGGTCAGGGACGAAGTTGGGACGAAGTGCCCGATGAAATTAAGGACACTTTCGATCGTCTGGGGATCCCAGAAGCAGAACGTAAGTTCCTCGCTGGTGTGAAGGCGCAATTCGAAAGTGAAGTTGTCTATGGCTCCTTACAGGAAGACTTGGAAAAGAAAGGTGTCATCTTTACCGATACCGATACCGCTGTAAAAGAACATCCGGAATTATTGCGTGAATACTTCGGTAAGATTATCCCTCCGGATGACAATAAGTTCGCCGCATTGAACTCAGCCGTATGGTCAGGTGGTTCATTTATCTACATCCCACCAGGCGTCAAAATCGAATTCCCATTGCAGGCCTACTTCAGGATTAATGCTGAAAGCATGGGGCAATTTGAACGTACATTGATCATTGTGGATGAAGGTGCAGAAGTGCATTACGTTGAAGGTTGCACTGCCCCGATGTACTCTACAGAGAGCTTGCATTCAGCGGTCGTTGAGGTTGTTTGCAAAAAAGGATCGCGTTGCCGCTATTCGACGATTCAGAACTGGGCAAACAATATCCTAAATCTGGTTACAAAGCGTGCCATGGCATATGAAGATGCCACGATGGAATGGGTTGATGGCAATCTTGGTAGCCAGCTAACGATGAAGTATCCGGCTGTTTACATGATGGAACCCGGTGCTCGTGGTGAGATTCTCTCGATTGCATTTTCCGGAAAGAACCAACATCAGGATGCCGGTGCGAAACTTGTCCACTGTGCACCCAATACGACCGGTCAGATTATTTCCAAGTCGATTTCAAAAGACGGTGGTCGCAGTAGCTATCGTGGTCTGGTTCGCGTTGAAAAGGACGCAAAGAATTCCAAGTGCAATGTCGTTTGTGATGCACTCATCCTTGACCCCGAGAGTCGTAGTGACACCTATCCTTATATTGAAATAGCAGAGCAGGACGTATCCATCGGGCATGAAGCAAGTGTGTCCCGAATTGGTGAAGAACAGATGTTCTATTTGCAAAGTCGTGGCCTCACCGAAGCTGAAGCAAGTGCGATGATTGTAAATGGCTTCATCGAGCCGCTTGTTAAGGAATTGCCGATGGAATATGCGGTAGAACTTAACCGCCTGATTCAATTGCAAATGGAAGGATCTGTAGGCTAGACACCCTGCATGACTAGTTGCGATACAGCATAAAGCAATCAGTTTTCAGCCGTTGCCGTTTCTTGTGTTCCGGAATCACCGTCCTGCGATAATTGAATTGTCGCTAAACCGAATAAAACATCGATCTTCATATGACCAATACTGTGGATATCACACAATTTAACTCCGAAGGATTTGAATCTTTCTTATCTGCTCGTCCGCAACCGTCGTGGTTAGAGCAACGGCGTCGCACTGCATGGTCGACGTTTGAAGAAATGGATTGGCCGACACGTCGACAGGAGGAATGGATTCGAACAGATATCCGCTTGTTTAAGCTCGACAAATTTGGACTACCTGCGGCCGTCGATACACCATCGCAAACAGTAGATTCACTCTTGGGTGATGGCCTCGAGTTAGGAGGGCAGGTAACCAATGTAGATGGAATCTGTACTTCATCTAGAATCTGCGAGGAACTTTCTGCCAAAGGAGTCATCTTTGGTAGCTTGGATGAATTGGCGGGCGAACACAGTGAATTGATCGAATCGCACTTAATGAACAGTGGGTTTGATGCTGCTACTGATCGGTTTTCAGCATTACATGCTGCTTGTTTTACGGGTGGCGTATTCCTTTATGTGCCTCGTGGAGTCAACGTCGATTTGCCACTGCATACAGTGTCGCAATGACGTGATGGTGCTGTCGATTTGGGACATACCCTCGTGATTCTGGAAGATGGTGCGAACGCCACGCTGTTGGCAGAGTCGCATTCAACTTCAGAGGATGCAAGTGGACTTCATTGTGGTGGGATTGAACTGGTCGTCGGCAACGACGCACATCTGCGGTATGTGAACCTCCAGGATTGGGGACAAGGTGTTTGGCACTTTGGCCATCAACATGCCGATGTTGGGAGAAACGGTAGCTTGCAATGGACTTCGGCTGCACTTGGCAGTCGGCTTGCCAAAATCAATCAGCACGTATCGTTGAGTGGTGAATATGCTGATTGTCAGGTAAATGGAGTGTTGTTTACCGAGGGCAAACAACATTTGTCCTACCACACCATGCAGCATCACGTGGCGCCTAATTGTCACAGTGACTTTCTCTACAAGTCGGCACTTCAGGATAAGTCACGTACTGTCTGGAGAGGCATGATTAAAGTTGATCCGGATGCCCAAAAGACGGATGGTTACCAGCGGAATGATAATCTATTGTTGTCGGATAATTGCCGGGCAGATTCCATTCCGGGATTGGAGATTGAGGCTGATGACGTGCGGTGTACACATGGTTCGACATCAGGCAAAGTTGATGAAGAATTGATTTTCTACGCTCAATGTCGCGGCTACACAAGAAACGAAGCCATCCGATTGATTGTGACTGGATTCTTTCAACAAATCTTTGATCGAATCACTATAGATAGTGTTCGAGATGCACTTGGATTGGCAATCGCACGTCGTGTGCGTGAGTACGAATAGAACCAGCAAATGGCATTTGCTTATTGAAGCATCTGGTGTATTGCCCCCTATATAGAGAGTCTGATAATCCGTTATGTCAGAGTTTGTGAAAGTTGCCAGTACTGCTGATTTTGCCGATGAATGCAAAATCATGCTTGAGGTCGATGACAGATTGGTTGTCGTTGTTCGGGTAAATGATGAATATCATTGCGTTGACGACGTGTGTACGCACGATGGTGGACCTCTCGGTGATGGCGAATTGGATGGCTGTCATTTAATCTGTCCTCGTCACGGGGCAAGATTCGACGTGACAGATGGCAGTGCACTAACCATGCCGGCAACCCAAGCGACAGGTTCGCATGAGGTAAAGGTCGAAAGTGATGATATATTCGTTAGAATTAACGATTAACTAGCTGCGATCTCAACGAAGCAGCGTTCTTTTTGGTGGTAACGACTACCGATACAGAGGGAAATAAAATGGCACTGTCAGAAGATCTCGTCCTTGAAGAGCTAAAGAAAGTAATCGATCCGGAGTTGTTCGTGAATATTGTCGATCTTGGATTGATCTACAAAGTTGAAATGACGGATGCTGAAGAGGAAGGTGTAGAGGATGTGCACATCGACATGACGATGACCAGTCCAATGTGCCCTGCTGGCCCACAAATGATTGCTAATAGTAAGCAAGTCCTCTCACAGGTGGATGGTGTCGGAGATGTGGAAATTAAAATTGTCATGGAACCGGCCTGGACTCCAGATCGCATGACCGAAGATGCACGGGATCAGTTAGGCATTTTCTAAGCCTATAGCTTTGCACGCCCGATCAACGCTCGCCAGTTCGCCATCCATATTTTAGCGGTGACCTAAATGCGCATTCTCCTGCTTGAGTTCTTTTCAAGTGGTGGGATATACGCCGATACGGAGTCTGCAAGAAATGACCATGAGCGCTCGACGCTCGTGGATGAGGGCTGGCAGATGCTCCAAGCACTTATTCAGGATGCCGTTCGCAGTGACGGCTTATATATTGATGTCTTGCTAGATAAAGCATGTGATCATCAGCGTGACGATGTGTTTTCTCTGGCTAATGTCAGTTGTTATCCAATTTCGAACGCAGACCAATTCAGACAGCAACTAAGTCGCCTTGCGGTATTGGCTGACTATGTTATCGCTGTCGCACCGGAAACGGGAAACCTGCTCGGCCAGTTGGCAGAACAGCTGCGAAAGTATGGTGCAAACGTGCTACTGCCATCTGCCGAACAAATCTGTTGGTCGTCCAGCAAATTCCAAACCTATCAAAAACTCACCGAGCACAAGGTTCCTACTCCGGAGATTTTGAATCTAAAGGAATTGGCATTATTGAGTGAGGATGCGCTTGTTGTGGTTAAGCCGGAATTTGGAGCGGGATGTATCGATACAAATGTTCTCACCGCTTCAGAATTGTCTTTGGTGGTTCCGAAGTCGGATATGCTGATTCAGCCATACCATAGTGGAATAAACGTTAGTGTATCAGTCATCATGGGAGCTGCTCCGGTGATTATGCAGCCGTTATATCAACAGATCAAAATTGTAGACCAATCATTGAAGTTTATGGGTGTCGAGAATGATGTGGCCACACAGCACGCAGCACGAGCTACCCATCTTGCTCAACGCTGTATTCCGTTGTTCACCGGAGCAACGGGATGGATCGGTATCGATATGGTCATTGGAGAATCGCCGACGGACGATATGGTGATTGAAATAAATCCCCGATTAACAACATCATTTTGCACATTACACAAGCGTTCAGATGCCAGCCTCGTTGGCAAGATGATAGACAATGCGGCTGGTAGAGAATTGAGGTAGCATCGACCGGCGGAACGCAGCGGTGACCTTGTACTAAAGTCGTCTATCCGCGTAGGTTTATAAATTGCACGTTCGTGTTTTCACTGAG
>JAKUOW010000115.1 GCA_022451045.1 Pirellulales bacterium
CATCGGTTTTTACCAACCCCATGACATAACTCTTGTGACCGACCATTTCGACCGGTTCAATCTCTTCAGCTGCTGTGTCCAAATCGTAGACTTTGTAGTCAGAGCTACCGGCAAAAAGACGACCGGAATTAGGCATACGTGCTATTCGGAACAAAATGCCTGGTCGGGTGATTTCTTTAACGACTTTGATTTTTGTTGGGTCAGTTGCCATGAACTGTATCTTTCTCTTTGATCCATCTCACGGTTCGTGAGTATCTGAATACTTCAAATTTGGTTGCGGTTTTGAATCATGAAAGAACCTGATCAACCGACTTGGTTCCAGGGTCAGTCAGTGGTACCGGGCGCACTCCGACGTGGTATTCCTTGTGAGGATCAACACCTACCGCTTTGTAAATCGTTGCGAACAACTCTGCAGCACCGATTTCACCATCTTTAACATGCTGGCCATCTTCGGTAGTTTCACCAAAGACACTTCCGCCTTGAACACCACACCCGGACAGTGAAGCACTCCAGGCACGTGCGAAGTGATCGCGACCCAGACTTCCATTGATCGTCGGCGTACGGCCAAACTCACCAAGCGTTATGACCAGTGTGTTTTCTAACAAGCCGCGTTCTTCCAGGTCATCCAGAAGTGTAGTCATCACATGATCCAGTTCCGTGACCAACTCAAGATGAGTTTCAAAATTCTGACCATGGCTGTCCCACCATGCTCGTGATACTTTGACAAACGGTGTGCCAGCTTCGATTAGTCGACGAGCAATTAATGCCTGCTGTCCAAACAAGCTCTTACCGTATTTGTCACGAACCTTTTGTGGTTCTTGTTCGATATCAAACAGTTTTTCGCTCGCCATCAAACCACGCACACGACCGTATGCCACATTATGGCTTCCAAGTTGAGAAGAAACCCTACCTCGCGAGAATCCGCGGCTTAGCAAATCACGCAGCTCTGCTCTTTCCTTGTGATCGAGTTCATTCACCGATTCAAGGCGTGAGATATTATCCGGTGAATTGCCGTTTGTCAGAAACATGGGTGCATATCGCGAACCGAGGAAACCGGGTCGTCCCACAGCATTACCACGTCCTTCCGTAGCTGTATAAAAAGTCACGTAATCGGGTACGGAGCTATCGAGACGCCCCAGTTCACGTGCAAGCACAGAACCCATATCCGGATAACTCAAGTTTGGTTCATTTTGGCGTCCCAGATGCATGAGCTTTGCGTCATTCCCATGATCACCGATGGCGGTATTCAGCGAGCGGATGATTGCAGTATCCTTCAAGCGTCCTGCCATCTTAGGCAGCAATTCTGAAATCGCGACGCCCGGGGTACTCGTTTGAATTTTTCGAAATGGGCCACTGGTCTCCACGCCTTCTTTGGGATCCCACGTTTCCATTTGACTTGCACCACCTGCCAGCCAAAGCAATATCACGCGTTTATCATTTCTCTTAAGCTGTTCAGCCATAAGATCACTTCGAAAAGCGCCTACGCTTGAACCGATTCCTGCAGCGGCAACTGAGCTACCGAGAAAGTTACGGCGGCTCATATCATGTTCTGCTGAACCACAAAAAAAAGACTTGCGACTTCGTGCCATCGATCTCTCCGGATCTATATCTTCTTAAACTGTCGTATTCTTCATTGTATGCAAGAAGCTGACAAAGCGTTTACATACTACCAACAATTAGAACACACTGTTCTGTTCGCATGAACATAGGAATTCAAGTCCCTAGTCCATATCGGTTTCTAATAATTAAATCGGACTTCCCCGCTAGCGAGCATTGCCCAAACCAGATGTTTAATCGCATCAGCTCTGTTTTCTGACCGTGTCTCCAGGAAAGCCAACATCGCCTTACGTTCATCATCTTCAAGTTGGCGATTAAATATCGCCATTGCCGCCATATCAACGGCCGCTTCGTTCGATTCATTTCTAATCATGGCTCCGACCAGATCGCCGGCCCCATCTCTTAAGAATGTATTTTCAAAGTCAACGTTATTGGAAAATAACAATGCTTCTCCGACGCTGACCTGAAAGTCATCACCGGGGATTTCAATCTTGCTTGAAAACCCTTTCGCTTGTTGTCTAGTGTTTTCAATATTTTTTGTGACAACTTCTGCATCATCACCGGCGAAATCAACCGGATTACGTGCCCCAATTTTCATTGATGAGGCATATTGCAACGGTGATAGAATCCGGACATTACCAACGCTGAACCACATACTATCCGGTCGCTTTTCCTGACTGTCCCAGCGACTATCACGTGCATAAGCATCACTAAGAACAATCCCGCGAATCAGTCGTGACAGATCATATCCGTTATCCCGGGTATCACGGGCGAGCCAATCCAACAGCTCGGGATGAGTCGGTGTATTTTCCGGATGCATTTGGTCCAGTGGCATCACAAACCCACGACCCACAAATCGAAACCATGTTCGATTTACCATTGCTTTTGAAAAATATGCTTTCTCTTCCTTTAAGGCTACATCCACCAGTTGCTCTCGGCGGCTAAACTGCGGCCGAGGCACTTTCTTTTTGTCCTTTTTCAGCTGCTCTAACTGAGCCTTTTCAGCTTTTGCTTCCTCATCTGTGGGCTTGGTCCATTCCGGCTCGGACATAACCGTACCACTTAGAAACATCAGCTCTGCATTCTTTGCTTCGCCTGAAGTCGTCTTATATTCGATCGCTCCGTATTCCCGCTCCGCAATAAAACCACCGTTATCAAACGTACGTGAGAAGAATGATTTCATGCCATAAAAATGAGCCTGTGTCCATTCTGTTACAAGCGGATGGTCATGGCATTTTGCGCAACTAATGTTCACGCCAAAAAACAAGACACTCGTTTCATTGGTCAGCGCATCTGTATCGCTAACTCGTGACTTCACAAAGTCACCCGCCTCTTGCTTCGTTCCATCGATCATGTCGCCGACTACAAGCTGACGGAAGATCTCACTCCAACCGACGTTTTTTTCAATCGCATCCAAGAGAAACGGACGCAGGTTCTCATTTCGACCGTTGGCTAAAACCATGTTAAGTGTGTCAGCCTGATGCTCGCGATATTCTTTACTTGCCATCAAGCGATCGACCAGAACCTCTCGCTTGTTTGCATCTTCAGAATTTACGAAGTCGAGCAGTTCTTTCGTGGTCGGTATACGCCCGATTAAATCCAGTGTGGTACGACGAACTAACAAGTAATCATCTGCAAGCGGTGCCACTGGAATGCTCAATCGATTATGCTCAGCGCCGATATAATGATCAATCACCTCATTAATAGGCTTGTCCGCGGGTAGCAGTTCCTGAGCATGTGCTAAACCGCACATCCACATACATGACATGATCCAGAGTGTGCTTACAACAAACAGACGCATTGGCTTCCTTAGTTCGTTCAAAACGACAATGCTCAACATCCACACGGTGCGGAAAAACCTACAGCGGTTTGATATTGATTTGAAATACGGGTGGGACTGCTGCACCTGAACCATGAAACCGCGGAGACAGATGCGAAGGATCCCGGTCTTCCTACGGGACTAACGTCCATATTAGCAGAAGCAGACATATGCGGCAAAGACAGCTTATCACCACGGTAAACTGAAAAACTCGCTAAGAGCGACCCTAGAGTCTCATCCTGAGAATCGTTGATTTAAGCAGCAAAAATATACTTTCAGGGATTTAGCAGACCACGGTTTTATCCAGTTAATCTGCAATGCCCCCCTTGAGGGGATCGTGTGCTTAATTCAAGATAGACGACATACAACTTAATTAATTACCTCCGTGGATAGTGGTTTTTCCCGGTAACGATGCGGTTTCACTATCCCTTACACCTTTTGAGTGTGGCTCCCATAGGGGCACCAATTAGGAGACATCGTCATGGCACGATATACAGGCCCAAAAGCTCGAGTAAATCGACGACTGGGAACTATAGTTTACGAAAACAGCGGTGCAAGCCGCGCGTTTGATCGACGCCCTTCGCCGCCTGGTATGCACACCCGCGGCCGCCGACCATCGAACTATGGTTTGGCTTTGATGGAAAAGCAAAAGATCAAGCACTACTACGGTCTTGGCGAACGCCAATTGCGACGTTACTTCAATAACGTTGCGCATAAGAAGGGCAACACCTCTGAATTGCTATTACTCTTGTGCGAACGTCGGCTGGATAACGTTATCCGTCGCGCCGGTATGTGTAAGACACGTCCCCAAGCACGACAGGGAATCACGCACGGGCACTTTCAAGTCAATGGCGTGAAAGTCACAAAGCCGTCATATCAGGTTCGCCCTGGTGATGTGATCACCGTCCGTCGACGCAATAACTTGCTACAAGCGTATCAAGGTATTTCAGAAAGTGCTGATGGCGAGCCTGTTGATTGGATCACGTTTGACAACGAAACACTTCGAATTACTGTTCAGGGTGCTCCGGGGCCGTCAGATATCAGTCTTCCGGTCGATGGAAATATCGTCGTCGAATTCATGTCACGTTAAAAGATTAGCATTATACAAATATGCATTCGAGCATCGTTGTACTTGGCGGAGGCCCAGGTGGCTATGCTGCAGCTTTTCTTGCAGCAGATCAGGGGATGCACGTCACCATTGTGGACTCTGATTCTGGACTGGGTGGTACGTGTTTGCTCCGCGGCTGTATTCCCAGCAAAGCCCTGCTGCACGTCGCCAAAGTGATCGATGAATCACGTGAGCTCACGGAACATTGGGGCGTCTACTTCGATGCGCCGAGGATCGATATCGACAAAGTTCGTGAACGTAAGGAATCCGTAATCCAAACGCTGTCCGGTGGTCTTGGCCAGCTTGCCAAACGCCGTGATGTAAAGGTAGTACGCGCACGTGGTTCGTTTGCTGACTCAAACACGTTGACTCTCCAAGGGGATGACCCATCGATTCCGGATACTGGTCAGATTTCATTTGATCATTGCATTCTTGCAACCGGCTCAACACCTTTTGTTCCGCAAGAATTTAAGCTCGATAGCGATCGCGTTATGGATTCAACAGGTGCATTAGCACTAGCTGATATCCCTGAGAGAATGTTGGTCATTGGTGGTGGCTATATCGGTTTAGAAATGGCTACCGTTTATGCAAATCTTGGAAGCAAGGTCGACGTCGTAGAACTTGCCAGTGGCTTGCTTCCGCTTGCTGATCGTGACCTGGTAAAACCGCTGGCACGCAAACTCGAAAACACACTCAACGAAGTTATTCTCGAAACCAAAGTCGGCAGCCTGGCCGTCGTGGATGATCAGATTCAGGTCACGTTTGAAGGTCCGGCTAAATTCGGAGTCGAGGACTATGATCGAGTCCTTGTTGCCATTGGCCGTCGACCCAATTCGGTAGACCTGGGATTAGAGAACACCAAGGTGGCGATAAATGAAAAGGGATTCGTACAATGTGACAAGTCGCAGCGTACGGCTGACCCTGCAATATTTGCAATTGGTGATGTCGCTGGTGAGCCCATGCTCGCACACAAAGCATCGCACGAAGCTAAAGTGGCAGTTGAAGTACTGGCAGGCCACGACGTGGTTTTTGATCACAGGGCAATTCCGGCCGTTGTGTTTACAGACCCTGAAATTGCGTGGGCAGGGCTGACTGAAACTGAAGCCAAAGCCAACGATATCAAGGTGGAAGTAACTCGTTATCCATGGGCAGCAAGTGGCCGAGCTCAGGCAATCGGGGCAACCGATGGCCTAACAAAGCTCTTGATTGACCCGGACACCGATCGCGTCCTTGGATGTGGAATTGTCGGCGTTGGTGCCGGTGAATTAATCGCAGAAGCAGTCCTTGCTATTGAGATGGGATGTGAAGCCCGAGATATCACCGAGGCGATTCACCCGCATCCAACATTGAGTGAAACGGTAATGAACGCTGGCGAGTTATTCTTTGGATCAGCTGTAGAAATGTACAAGCCTAAACGCAGTTAATGTAATACGGTTTCAGCTAGTTTTCCCGCATGTAACGGAAATAATTCGAATTCTTGAAAGGATTCCTAAATTAGCTTTTAATCTTTGAATTAGTCTCCTTCACAGAATTCAAGTTACTTGAAATACTAAATTGTTAGTCGACTGCAAGGCTTACACACATCTTCACTTCGCAGTCGATTTTTGGGGCCGTAAGCAATTCTATACATATGTGCGCTTAGAAAAGGCGCGGAGAAAGAAATGGCAAGAGTCGACGATGTGGATATAGAAGCACAGGATCCATCCAACGGTTTGGAGAGTGCTGATATCAACGATATAAATCCTGTAGAGACAGCCGAGTGGCTAGACTCATTGGAATACGTATTGGAATCAGAAGGGCCTGATCGGGCGGAGTATCTGCTGGGGAAATTAACTGACATCGCTCGACAACGCGGCGTCGATTTACCCATGGCGTTAAATACGCCGTATATCAACACGATTCCTGTATCTGAACAATCTGCCTATCCCGGCAATCGTGAAATCGAGCGACGGCTGAAAAGTATCGTCCGATGGAATGCCATGGCGATGGTACAACGGGCGAACACCCGCTTCTCAGGAATCGGTGGACACATTTCCACATTTGCCTCTGCTGCAACTCTGTACGAAGTTGCCTTTAATCACTTCCTTCAAGGTCGTGGCGAAGACAATTTCAATGGTTACCAGGTTTATTTTCAGGGCCACGCATCACCCGGGATCTACTCGAGAGCTTTTCTGGAAGGTCGACTGACAGAAGAAAACCTTGGACATTTTCGAAGAGAATTACGTGAAACGAAAGGGCTATCATCCTATCCGCATCCATGGCTCATGGACGACTTCTGGGAATTCCCAACTGTTTCGATGGGCTTGGCTCCGATCATGGCGATTTATCAGGCACGATTCAACGAATACCTGAATGATCGTGGATTAAAAGACACATCCGATACCAAGGTATGGGCATTTCTGGGCGATGGTGAATGTGACGAACCAGAAACACTCGGTGCGATCACTCTGGCGTCTCGGGAATCACTCAACAACTTGATATTCGTGGTGAATTGCAATCTACAGCGTCTGGACGGACCGGTACGTGGAAATGGCAAGATTATCCAGGAACTCGAAGCACTATTTCGCGGAGCAGGTTGGAATGTCATTAAAGTAATTTGGGGAAGCGACTGGGATGAACTGCTTCAACGCGACGCAACTGGACTCTTGGCAAAACGCATGTCTGAGGTTGTTGATGGTCAGTTCCAGAAGTACACGTGCATGCCCGGTGCATACATTCGCGAGCATTTCTTTGGGAAGTATCCCGAACTGCTCGAACTCGTAGAGAATTACTCAGATGAAAAACTTGAATCGCTCAATCGTGGCGGTCACGATCCTGAAAAAGTATATGCGGCGTACAAAGCAGCCGTAGAAAGCACGGATAAGCCGACCGTTATTCTCGCGAAGACGATCAAGGGTTATGGATTGGGCGAAGCAGGTGAAGGGCGCAACGTTGCTCATAACCAAAAAAAGTTGAACGAAGACGAACTACTGGAATTTCGCAGTCGATTTGGGATTCCAATTTCAGACGAGGACGTTGCCCATTCTCCGTTTTATAAACCGGCAGAATCGAGTCCTGAAATTCAATATATGAATGAACGACGCCAGGCACTCGGCGGCGCAATGCCACGTCGTCCAAAACAATTTCCGACCCTTCAGGTACCAACACTTGAACAATACAAGAGCGAGCTTGAAGGCAGCAAAGGCAAGGAAATGTCTACGACGATGGGATTTGTCCGTTTGTTGACAAAGCTATGTCGTGATAAAGAAATCGGCAAACAGATTGTGCCCATCGTACCAGATGAAGCAAGAACATTTGGAATGGAGGGCATGTTCCGCCAGATAGGCATCTATGCTCATCAAGGACAACTCTATGAACCGGTAGATTCTGAGCTATTGCTCTACTACAAGGAAATGCAAAGCGGCCAAATCCTCGAAGAGGGAATTACAGAGGCGGGTGCTATGTCGTCCTTCGCCGCTGCTGCGACGGCATATTCCCAACACGGGATCAACATGATCCCATTCTTCATCTATTACTCGATGTTCGGATTCCAACGTATCGGAGATCTGATCTGGGCAGCTGCTGATATGAGAGCCAAAGGTTTCCTCATCGGAGGAACTGCTGGTCGCACCACACTAAACGGCGAAGGTCTTCAGCATCAGGATGGTCACAGTATTCTAAACGCCATCGCATTCCCAACTGTCAGGGCTTATGACCCGGCCTTTCGATACGAAACGACTGCAATTGTCATGGACGGATTGCGTCGCCTTTACCAGGAAGGTGAAACGGCAATCTACTACATCACGGTGGAAAATGAGAATTATGTGATGCCCGATATGCCCGAGGGTGTGGAAGATGGCATCATTCGCGGTATGTATCAATTCAATTCTGCCGATGCTGGTCGTGACCTCGAGGTTCAACTCTTCGGTAGTGGCGCGATTCTTCGTAGTGCTCTGGATGCACAGCGAATTCTGGCTGACAGCTTCGGCGTATCAAGCAATGTCTGGAGCATCACAAGTTACAACCAACTGCGTCGCGATGCACATCAAGCACGTCGATGGAACATGCTCCATCCAGGTGAAACTCCACGAAAGTCCTATGTCGAATCACAACTTGAGGGTATTAAGGGACCAGTCATCGCCGCATCCGATTACGTAAGAGCAGTGACAGAACAAATTAGCCCGTTTGTGCCGGATGGTTTCTATGCACTTGGTACCGATGGAATGGGTAGAAGCGAAACACGTGAAGCACTTCGATCTCACTTTGAAGTGGATGCCCAACATATCGCACTCGCTGCACTGCATCGGCTCAACGTACAGGGCAAAGTTGATGACGCAACCGTATTGGATGCAATCAAGAAACTAGAAATCAATCCTGAAAAAGTGGATCCGCTTTTTGCATAAGACCGCGTTGCCGAGTTAATCAATTGTTATTAAATCGGCGAGCATCAGATCGTACATAACCGAGAATCGAATAACCATGGAAATCGAAATCAAATTACCTGAGCTAGGTGACGGTATTGAATCTGGTGACATCTTGGACGTATTGGTAAGTGTTGGGGATTCCATCAATGCTGGCGATGATATTGTTGAGATCGAAACGGATAAAGCCTCAGTCGCGGTACCGTCATCCCATGGCGGCATTGTCGCAAATATCCTTGCAACAGCGGGTTCCACTGTTGCAATCGGGAGTGTGCTCTTAACACTCACTGCAGAAGAAGAGGCACCCGTTACAGCTGTCGCCGACTCACCCGACGAAGCAGGTTCCGATGAAGCACCCAATAATGATCCTTCAAAAGAAGCAACAATCTCGACCGATGAGCCATCGCAGGAAGAGTTGACAGAAGAAACGCACAAAGAATCAATAGAGCAACCTGCTAACCCTATTGAAGCGGCTCCACAGACAACGCCGGATGGTTCAGCACCGTCCGCAGCCGTCGTATCCAGTTCACCGGAGACCGGACGGTCAGTGGTTCCACAACGGCCATCCACCACTGGGTCAGCTGGAAATGTAGCAGCAGGACCGGCCATCAGGCGGTTCGCCCGGGAAGTCGGCGTCGACCTGACCACGGTTACAGGAACAGGTGAAGGAGACCGGATCACTCGAGATGATGTGCTGTCAGTTGTCAGGCAAGCCAATCAAATGGCATATGCCATCGAAGATGATGAAAACAAGTCCACTGCTTCCAAGGCACCGGGCGAACCTGGGAACGACGAGCACGGTCCGGTGCACGTGCAGAAATTATCGAAAATCAGAAAGACAATTGCCAATCAGATGCATTTGTCCTGGACAACTGCACCGAGAGTTACCAATTTTGATGATGCGGACGTCTCATCACTTGAGAAAATAAGACGCAATTCAAAACAGGACTACCTTGAAAACGGGATCAAGCTCACATCCATGCCATTCATTATCAAGGCAGTGGCCATGGCATTGCGGGATCACCCGGTGGTCAATGCAAGCTTAGATCTGGATAACGACCGTGTCATTTACAAAGACTATGTAAACATTGGAATTGCCATCGATAGCGATCGAGGATTGGTTGTACCAGTATTGCGAAATGCTGATCGAAAGAGCATTGCTGACATCGCTCATGAACTCGGACGGCTCGCAACCGACGTCCGCGAAAGCAATTTTGGTATGGAGGACTTACGCGGTGGTTCCTTCACAATAAGTAATCTCGGCGCGATCGGAGGCAGTTACTCCACACCGATCATAAACGTTCCGGAAGTCGCAATTCTCCTGATCGGACGCACTCGGAAAATGCCTGTCGCCAAAGATGACGAAGTGGTAATACGGGAAATGATGCCCTTGAGCCTGTCGTACGATCATCGAATCGTGGACGGTGCTGACGCTGCACGCTTCCTTAATGACGTAATCAGTTATCTGGAAGCACCTAGCCGACTTTTACTTGCACCGTAGCTGGTAGTCTCTATCACGATTATTGCCGTACAGGATCATTATTTGGTCACGAAGTTTACCATCCGCCCTGGTACTACGATGACTTTGATTACTTCAGATTCGGCCAACAAATCAGCGACACGTTTATCAGCTCTGGCTGCTGCTTCCAATTCGTACTGGATAATATCAGCAGGCACGGTGATCTTAGATCGCACCTTGCCTTTAAACTGAATAGGAATCTCGATCTGATCATCTACGGTCAGAGACTCATCGAATTTGGGCCATGCTTCATATGCCAGTGTGCCCGAGTGACCAAGCAACTGCCAGAGTTCCTCGCACAGATGGGGGGCATAGGGAGCAAGTAATAACACAAAAGACTCCATCACCGACTTGGCTCGGAATTCCTGTTTTGTAAAGTGATTCACAAATTCCATCATCCGTGCAATTGCTGTGTTGTAATTGAGGGTCTCGGTATCCCGAGTAACTGACTGAATGGTTTTGTGTAGTACACGTAGGTCATCAGCATCCGCTTCTATCTCCTGCACACTTGCGTTTAGCTGCAGTTGCTCACTGCGGTCATCTACTATTAAGCGCCAGACCCGATCTAGGAATCCTCGAACACCGCTTACCCCATTCATGCTCCATGGCTTCGTGGCTTCCAATGGTCCCATGAACATTTCATACAGTCTCAGTGAATCGGCGCCATAATCCTGAACAACTTGATCTGGATTTACGACATTCCCGCGACTTTTTGACATCTTGAATGCACGCCCTTCCACTCGGACGTTTTCGTCATCGCGTCTCACAAACCCATCGCCCTTCTTGGTAACCTGTTCGACATCCAAAGTCACAGCACTCACCGCTGCACCGTCCTTGTCGACCAATTCATTAAGGTCATTACGGCTCACGTCGTTTGGATTTATCCATCCACCATCTGAAGTCTGATACGCGGTATATTCCATCTCACCGAGAATCATGCCTTGATTGATGAGTCGTTGAAACGGCTCTGTAGTACTTACATAACCGCGGTCGAAAAGTACTTTGTGCCAGAAGCGCGAATAGAGCAGGTGTAACACCGCATGCTCTGCACCACCTACATACAGATCAATTGGCATCCAGGCTTTTTCTTTTTCGGCATCAACAAACGCCTCATCGTTCTCAGCATCAATAAATCGCAGGTAATACCAGCATGATCCAGCCCATTGCGGCATCGTGTTGGTTTCGCGACGATACGTCACACCGTCAATAACTGGTTTTAACCACTCATCATCCGCTTTTGCCAGCGGTGGTTCAGGACGACCGTGTGGCTTGTAATCTTCAAGGTATGGGAGATCTACCGGCAGATCTTTTTCATCAACAGACCGAATCACGCCGGTTGGTTCACCAGCTTCATCGAGTTCGTGCAAAATTGGAAACGGTTCTCCCCAAAACCGTTGGCGACTAAACAGCCAATCCCTCAACTTGTAATTTACGGCCGCCCGACCAGTTCCTGCTGTTGTCAACGAATCGGTAATCGCCGACTTGAATTCACCGGTAGGCATACCATCAAACTCACCGGAGTTCACTGCGACACCGGTGCCGGCAAAACACGCTTGGCCGTCTAGCACAGCATCGCGATCCACATGGTCCCGCTCACCGGGATCAACGACTGCCTGCACGGCAATGTCATATTCTGTCGCAAACTCATAGTCACGTTCATCGTGTGCCGGCACAGCCATGATGGCACCGGTACCGTAACTAATCAGCACATAATCAGCGATCCAAATCGGAGTTTGAGCACCATTCACTGGATTAGTGGCATACGCACCACTAAATACACCTGTTTTTTGCTTGTTGTCTTCGGTCCTCTCACGGTCACTCTTAGTGGCAGCTCTATCACAGTACTCCTGCACCGCTTGTCGTTGGGCATCTGTTGTCAATCGCTCTACGGCGGCATGCTCAGGAGCGATCACCATGTAAGTAGCCCCGTAAAGTGTATCGGGGCGGGTCGTGTAGACTCGCAGTACATCATCGGTAGGTTTTCTCGTAAAACCACTCGATGCACGCTCTGACTTCCAGGCATCAAATTCAGATTCAGTGCCAATGTAGAAGTCAACTTCCGCACCTTCACTACGACCTATCCAATCGCGCTGCAACTTCTTAATGCCCTCGGACCAATCGAGATCGTCTAAGTCGTGCTCGAGACGATCCGCATACGAAGTAATTCGCAACATCCACTGCCGTAGCGGAATACGTTGTACTGGATGCTCGCCACGCTCACTTAAGCCGTCGATCACCTCTTCATTAGCCAATACGGTTCCAAGCGCCGGACACCAATTTACTAAGGCGTCTGATTGATATGCCAAACGATGGTCATCACGAAATTCACGTACGGCATCCTCACCGGCTGCCGCTACATCAGCAGGGATCGGTAGCTCATCGATTGGACGGCCCTTTTCTTGTTCCGGATCAAACCAAGTTTCAAATAGCAGTCGAAAAATCCACTGGGTCCATTTGAAGTACTCAACATCTGTAGTAGCAATGCAGCGATCCCAGTCGTAGCTGAATCCAAGCATCTTTAACTGACGAGTAAAGTTCGCGATATTTTGCTCTGTGGATTCGCGTGGTGGTGTGTTTGTGCGGATGGCATGCTCTTCTGCCGGTAATCCAAACGCATCGAATCCCATCGGGTGTAAAACGCTTTTCCCACGCATCCGGTGAAAACGGCAGAAGATATCGGTCGCCGTATATCCCTCAGGATGACCTACGTGCAAGCCGTTACCACTT
>JAKUOW010000116.1 GCA_022451045.1 Pirellulales bacterium
AGGAAATTGTTCCGTGTAATCTGAATGTGAAAGCTGAAAAGGCTCGCTCGACGTTGTGAGTCGTAAATAGATATTGGTGCTAACGTCATTTGGCCCTTGCCATGCATATGCGAATTGATTTCCGTGGGGTGAAATCACAGCATGCAATTCCATTCCGACATCTGTTGTTAAAGGTAGAACCGTTGGTACTACGACTTCCATGCTGTTTGCAGTGTTGGACGTTTCTACGACGATCGTCTGTTGATCACGCCCCCAAACCAGGTAGGCCAAAACCACAATTAGTAAGACACAAACAACAAGCCATGGCCTGTCGCTGGAATGCGTTACTGGAACATGAGCTCCGGTTTTCATGCTAATCGATGTACGATCACGCCGAATTCTCCGGAGATCCGCGAGCATTTGCGAGGCCGATTGCATGCGCCTTTGCGGATCACGTTCAAGCATTTCATACAGTTGTTGTTCAAGGTTGATCGGCAAAAAGGGTGCTAATCGTGTCGGCGATAAAGGTCGACTATTTTTAATTGCGTCGATCACTAAATCCGGTGCCGCTCCTGGGAATGCGCGCACACCTGTCGCAATTTCATAAATCACGCAGCCAAGCGAAAACACGTCCGATACTTCATCATGTTGATGTTCATTAAGCAATTCCGGTGCCTGATAGGCGAGGATTTCAGGCGAATGCATGTCTAGTGATTGCCTCAATTCACTTTGCAATCCCGCTTGAGTCGTAGCCTCCGATTTATCGAGTCGCTCACCAGCGTCAGATTGCAAAATGGAATCAAGAATTCCTGATTGCAGGCCGCTTAATCCTGTGTCGAGCAGTTTTACTTGATTATCGTTGGTAATGAATACATTTCGTGGACAGATAAATCCGTGAATGATTCCTTCAGAGTGAATGGCGTCTACTGCTTCGCTAAGTTGCCTTGACCAATCGATAGCCTGATCGGCGGGAATTTTCTCCTGTCTCAAACGGTCGTGTAGTGATATACCATCGAGTAGTTCTATTACGACAAATGTTTGGTTGCCATGCGTGCCCACGTCCAGGATGCTGCAGATGTTGGGATGGCTGACTTTGGATGCCTGTTCGATCTCGAAGGCAAACTGCATGGCAGCTTCCTGATGAGCTGTTATCTCTTTATCAAAAAGCCGCAATGCCACTTCGCGGCGCATCCGTTTATCGAATGCGCGGTATAGAACACCGAGAGATCCTTTTGCGATCTGCTCGACGACTTCAAATGGACCGATCGTTTTGCCAATCATCTCAGCGGCGGATGTTTAAAGATCATGATGTCACTTTCAGCTTTTGGCTGACGAGGGATTAATGCCTGCGTACCGCCCACGGAAAGATCAATGTTGTGATAAAGGTCTGGCAAATTACGTATGACCGAAATCTGCAGCGGGTCTCCAGAGTCCGGATCCATGGTCATCAAGGGCTTGTCTATCTTTTGGGTGTCATTCTCATCCCAGCCAAGCCAAAACAATTTATTTTCTCTAGTATAGAAAGTTTGTGGCATTTGCATCTTGATATCTTCATGTACCAGTTTACCTAGATCATACGGATCAAGATTATCAGTAGGTTTCTCGTACAGTAGCCAACCCCCAGATGATCCGATGACAATGTTTGAGTGATAAAGTGTCTTGCCATCTGTCGATTCCTGTCCGACCCAACTGCCATTCGCTACAAGCGTGCTCTCGTTGCTAGACAATTCCAGTTTAAGAAGATTGAAATCTTTACTGTAGTAAATGAAATTTCCATCAGCCGACCATGTCCCGATCATACAGCCGGGTACATCTGGAGTGGCATCTATCAAGGGTCCACCGTCGGCACTCACCATGAAAATATCAAAATCGCCGGCATGACTGGATGTCACCAAAATCTTAGTGCCGTCAGGCGACCACTGTGGAAACAGAAGATAGCCACTGTGCAGTTGAGTTACTTTTCGAGGAGACGTGCCATCTGCATTACAGACCCACAATTGTTGATTACCATCACGCTCACTGACAAAGGCAATTCGCTTTCCATCCGGGGACCATTTAGCATCGAAGTCTGAAACTGTAGAGGAAATTACTGGCATTGTACGTTCATTCATTGATTCAACGTCATATAGCCAAATGTTTGATTGGATTTGCTCCGCTGTGTAGAGGAGCGTATTACTCTTGACGTGAAATCTTGGATGATAGGCCTTTGCCCCAACTCCATTTATCGCGGACACACGTCGAGATTCGACCTCTACCTCCCAAAGCAGTCGTCTTCCGGTTCGATTGGACGAGAACACGATTGAATTGGAGTCTGTACCCCAGCAAATCCCCTGAATATTCTTGCCGTCATTTGTTAGTTGAGAAATCTCCTGAGTTTCTAAGTCGAGAATCATGATCTCGCCCACGGCAAGGCTCGATTGACGTAAAAAAGCGAGTTTCGTGAAATCAGCAGAATACTGTGGAGCGATGTCCTGCTTTCCTTCTGCGACTTCGGTGATCTTGGTTATTTCTTTATTTTCAAGATTCAGTAAGGACAGGTGCGACAATAGTTGGTCAGTCCACTCATCAAAGACAATTGACTTGCCGTCCTCTGTAAAACAGGTTTCTCCGTGAAATAAAAGTTTGTTGGTACGGTAAACTTCTTCCTCATGGCCTGTGGCCACGTCCACCAGCATAAGTTGGTTTAGTGCATTGCTTTTTCGAAGAAATAGAATGGATTGTCCGTCGGGTGACCACGTGGCTCGTACGTCCCGATCTGGGTGACTGGTAAGTCGTCGTGGAACAGGGTTACCGATATTGATTACATATAGATCGGTATTACCTTGTTCTGGACCATCCCAACTGAAGACCATCATATTGCCAGCAGGGTTGATGTCTGCGTACGTCTCTCGGCCTCTTAGGCTGGTCGCAGGAAACTGCTCTGGCGGATCTGCCGATTCTATACCTTCAGTTACTGAAACATTACCAGTGGTTACGGATTGTCGATCCTCTGGTTCCGCACCATTCTGCATAAGAAGCAGGGATCCAAGCGACACGATTGTAAAGAGAGTAAACATTGTCAGCCAAAGTCGCGAACTGCTCACGTGGCGCGTCGTTAGCGTCTCTGACAGCACCTTGTCAGGGTAAATGATCCGCCAAATTACTTTTTGTAATTCGACCGCAGTTTGGTAGCGGAGCCCTTCTTTCTTTTCAAGCAGTTTTAGAATGATGTTATCAAGCAGACCGACTTCTGCACCGGCGATGGTTGATGGTGCAGGTGGATCGCGGTTCAATATGCCATCAAACACGAGTGCCGATGTCTCACCAGGAAACGGCTTTAGCCCCGTTACCATTTCATAAATTACCGAACCGAGTGAAAATAGATCACTGCGTTCGTCCAATTCCTGCCCCTTAGCCTGCTCAGGTGACATGTAAAGCACCGTACCGAGTGCCACTCCTTTCTCAGTGATTTCGAATGAGTGCTGCGTTTTCGTGTCAGCGCTAATATCAATGGACTCGCTATCACCTAATAGATCGAGCGTGATTTTAGCCAGTCCAAAGTCCAGGAGCTTAGCGTGGCCGCGATTCGTAATGAATATATTTGCCGGCTTGATGTCGCGGTGAATAACACCGTGTTTGTGAGCATATATCAGAGCGCTAACGAGTTGCTCTGCAATCTCAAGAACTTCAACGGGTGAAAAACTGCGTTCAAGCAACAAGTTTCGTAACGTCGTACCTTCAAGGTACTCCATCACCATATAGGGTGCGCCATCCTCTTTGCCGACATCGAAAATCGTGCATATGGATGGATGATTTAGCTGACCGGCCGCTAGAATTTCTCTCTCAAATCGCGCAAGTGCTTCTTCATCAGAAACGAGCTCATCGGGCAATAACTTGATGGCCACCGGCCGGTTGATACGTAGATCCATTGCCTGATAGACCACTCCCATACCGCCCTGCCCAATCTGGCGGATAATCTTGTAGTGCCCGATTGTGGATCCGATTTCAGCCACGATCTTATCGGTATTGGGTGGGAGTGGAGTGGTAAGTGTATTGGAGGACCTAGGCGACCAACAGCCAGAAGACCAACAGCGATGATCCTATCCCCACGGCGACTATTATCGTTGGAAAACGACATTCGGTCAAATATCACAACCCTGAGGCGGAGGATATGCAAAGATTTGAGGATTCGCCGCGATCTTTGTAGTTGTCAGATTCCGATCCCAGGGCCAGTAAGTGCACTAGTGCCTACACTGCCATCGTGGATTTCGAACATGCCGGGATACTGCGGAACCCATGCTTCATTACCTGCCGGGCAATACTGACGGCCATTCCCCTCAATTGCTGCAATTGTTGGTATGCGTGCTGCGAGTGACGCGGAGTGCAGAAAGGAGAATCCAATGCATGTCAAATCCTGTACGCAAAGGAAAAGGCCATAGTGAATGGCTGCTGCCCCCATGATCATGGCTTCACCATGTCCCTTGCAGGTCTTTAATGCAACGCCACTGTAGCCTTGTTCACGTGCCAACAGCAGCGATTCAAAATCAACGAGCGATTCATCGATTACCACAGGTTTGATCTTTGCTGCTTCGTGCATTCGATTTTCCGGGTTACTCTTCAGGTCCCGATTAGTTGGCTGTTCAATGTACTGGACGCGCCCGAGAGCATCCGGAGCGACTTCTTCAAGTTTGGCCATGAAGTCAATCAGGTACTGCACATTCGCACACTTCTCATTGAAGTCGAGCGAATAAACCCATGAGTTACATCCTCTTGCCGACTGCGTTTCTGCAGAGACGCGGTCGATAGCAGCTACGCGATCCACATCCCACTGAAGATCATCCCCGGCCAATTTGATTTTCAGGTTGGTAAGGCCATCTGCATTTATCCACTCGCCAAGAGTTTCGGGAATTCCATCGTTTAGACGTGTTTCAATGTCGCCATCAGTTAGAGGATCAAGTGCACCGACTAGGTGGTACAGCGGCATGGAGGCTTTCGGCGTTCTTAAAGTGAATTCATTCAGAAAGCGTCCGTCAAAATCACTATTAAGGTAATGCGCCAGATCGTGGTTCACAAACTCTGAACCAAGCAAGTTATAGATATTCTCGTTGTGTACTTTTCCGTAAGCATCGTGCACAGCGGCGTCGATCGGGCTGGCTGAAACCAATTGTGCCAGGCGTGGCATGGATTCGGCCAATTGTAATTCCGAGGTGACCTCGGCCGCGAGTTCGTCGTATCCCTTCGATAACTCGTGCATTATTTCGACTGCGTGACCCATCAGGCCGCTACCCGCAAGCGAGTCGGCAACAGCATCTCCCAGCTTGATCATCGCCTCAAGCGTCTGTGTTCCGTCTACAACCTGGCTCGGCCATCCCCAGGCGTTACCAACAGGCATGCTACCGTGTCCGGTTGCTTGCTTCCCATCGGATGTTTCGACGGTGACGTCCACATTAAACAGAGTAACGTCGACGACAACACGTCCCCCGAATTTCATCGGAGTGCGGTAATCTGTGCGGTTAACGGATGTCTGTACATCCACAATTCTAATGTCTGTTGCTTTTGTCATAAGCGATATGTTACCGCGTGCAGCTTGCGGTGTCAGCTAAGCAAAATGCGTTCCGTAGCTAATAAAAAAGCGATGGCCACTGTCGACAAGTGACCATCGCTTAAACGTTGTCGTTGAATTGCTGGTAAGTCTATGCAGCACGTTCGAGTGCCGGGACATGTGTGTGAGCAAGTTTACGCTGTATCATGCCGTCAATTACCGATTGCATTGTCAACTCCAACAGGCGGGAATGTCGCGAGGGCTTGACTTCGTTCTGCTGGGCAGCGGTGTTCACCTGACGGCGAACAATAATACCAGCCCGGCCACGAACGTATCCACGAGCTTCTGGTGTGGACATGTTTTCAATGCCACCTTCAACTCTACTCCAGATGGCGTCACCACAGGATTGTGCAACCATCTGAGCCAACTCGCGTAGGCGATTTTCCCCAGTAATTCGTTCTATGACATTTCTAATCAACATGGTTGATAACCTTCAAATCTCAAATGTGTTTGACGGTTTCAATGAAGACGTCAGAGACACTGAAACCAATATCAGCATCGAACCAAATTACACGGAAAATCCACGATTACCGTCGCCTTGCGCAACATGCCGCATGGGAAAGATATTCCGGTGGAGTCAGGTCGTTAGGGATATATCAATGGTGCGTTGGCTTGTAGCGTCCGTTTTACTGACGTCCGTTATTCTCACTGGTACAATGGGAATAAGCGTTACAGCTTGACATGCAACTACGTGGATTCTCGGGCAATTGGAAAACACTTTAGGCGGTATGGTTGTCGACTTTGAAGTCCTGATTTAGAGTTGCAGTTATCGGCGCCGTGGCCAAGTGGCTAAGGCAGCGGATTGCAAATCCGCCATCACCGGTTCGAATCCGGTCGGCGCCTCTTAACGTGCCGTGCGTGTGTGCACAGACGGCAAATTAAAAGCACGCTGATTTACGCAAATGGAATCAGCGTGCTTTTTTATTGATGTGAATTCATCAATGGTTTCCAGATCAGCAACCTGCTAAGAGTAAATGTGAAATGAGCACGACCATCGTCGGCCATCGGTATGACACTGGAGAAAGCGTCGAAGTGACAATTTCTAACGGTATCATCAGTGCAATACAATCGATTACTGAATCAGAAGCGACGCTCCCAGTCATTGCACCTGGGTTCGTGGATCTTCAGATTAATGGATATGGTGGCCAGGAATTCAACGACCTAGAGTTATCTGTCGACGATGTCCGTCGCGTAAGTGTGCAAATGGATGTAGATGGTGTAACGACCTACCTGCCCACGCTGACGTCTCAGAGCTATGAAATGATGCATCATGCCTTTAGTGTGATGAATGATGCACTGTCTACCGATGCGGATGTCCAGCGACGAGTTACCGGGTTCCATATGGAAGGACCTTACATGTCGGCTGAAGATGGTCCGCGTGGTGCTCATCCGGTGCAACACATGAGACCTCCGGATTGGGATGAGTTTTGCCGTTTACAGGAGGCGGCAGGTGGTAACATCAAAATCCTAACGATGTCGCCCGAGTATGACGGCTCTGCTGAATTCATTACCAAGGTTGCAAACTCCGGTGTGTTGGTTTCGATCGGTCACACAAGCGCCAACTCTGATCAAATCAAAGCGGCTGTGGATGCTGGAGCCCGAATGAGTACTCATCTGGGTAACGGCGCGCATCGACAGATTCGAAGGCACCCGAATTACCTGTGGGATCAGTTAGCAGATGACCGGCTCGTTGCCAGTCTAATCGTAGACGGTCATCATCTGCCTGCCGAAGTGGTTAAGGTCTTTATGCGATGTAAAGGTGTGGATGGAGCCGTACTGGTCAGCGATATCACTGGAATGGCCGGAATGCCACCGGGATTGTACGAAAACAACAGCATCGGTGGAGTGGAAGTGCTCGACGACGGCCGACTTGTCGTGCCTGGCCAACGTCAATTGTTGGCAGGTGCATCACTGCCCATAGGTGTCGGAATTGCAAAAATAATGGAATACGCCGGACTTTCACTTAAGGACGCCGTTGAGTTGGCCAGCATGCGGCCTGCAGCACTGATTGGATGCGAGTGCGGTGCTCTTCAGGTTGGCGATCCTGCAGACCTCTGCACGTTTACGCTTGATAATGGCACTCTCGAAGTTCAATCGACCATCAACAGGGGCGAGATAGTATTTCAGCGTTAGCAGAAAGCGAAATCGATGCCAATTATGCCCAATTGATGGAAAAGAATTCGAGGGGTAAAATCGCCCTAAACAGCACTGCTAACAGAAAATCGGGGGTTTCCGTTTTCACCGGTTAATACATGCAGTGCTCGTATCGTGCAGATTCAATCGCGGTTAGCTCGCACCGACTCTGACCATTAAAACTCGACAACTCCATCTGTAGATGTGGAAACACGCGAATGTCGCAGCCAAAGAACCTTGTCGTTGCCCAAAGCGGCGGCCCAAGCCCAGTCATTAATAATACGCTTCGAGGAATCGTAGAAGCAGCACGTGATCTTCCTGAAATTGGAACCGTGTACGGAGCTCGTCACGGTATCGAAGGTGTGTTGAAGGAAGAGCTTCTTGATCTAACTTCACAGTGCCCGGATGAGATTTCCCTTCTCCGCTACACACCTGCTGCTGGTTCTATCGGAACGTGTAGGTACAAGCTCAAAGATGGCCAGGACGAGGACTTCGATCGGGTGATCGAAGTATTACGCGCACATAATGTTGGGTATTTTATTTACATCGGTGGCAATGACTCGATGGATACCGCAAACAAGATTGCCTTGCTTGGACAGGAGCGAGGCTTGGACCTGGTGGGGATCGGCGGTCCAAAGACGATAGATAATGATGTTGGAGATAGCGAATTCAAGCTGATCGACCATACACCCGGTTATGGCTCAACAGCGAAATATTGGGTACATGCAGTTCAAAACGCAAACGAAAAAAATATGGGCAGCTGTCCCGCAGATCCGGTGCTCGTCTTGCAGGCAATGGGTCGGAAGATTGGCTACATTCCTGCAGCGGCACGTCTGGCAGATCCAAATCGCGAAATGCCTCTGCAAATCTATCTGGCTGAAAGTCCATGTAGCTTGCAGGAAATGGCAGACAACATAAATGACCAGCTAAAAAGTGACGGCCGATGCATTGTCGTTGTGAGTGAAGGTTTCGACGTTGGCGACTTGGGCGCGGTGAAGGACTCGTTTGGCCATACAAGTTTCAGTGCATCACAAATTACTGTTGCCCAGACAGTAGTGAACTACCTAAACGCCAACGGTCTCGCTGCACACGGTGCAGCACGTGCTAACGTGCCTGGCACGGATCAACGGCACAGCATGGCGTATGCATCCACCGTGGATTTGGAAGAAGCATACTATGCAGGTCGAAAAGCAGTGACGCTTGCCGCCAATAAAGAGAGCGGATACATGGCAACTATTTTGCGAAACCCGGGTGATATTTACAGTGTCTACTACGACAAGGCACCACTTAGCGAAGTCGCAAATAGTGAACGTACATTCCCAGCCGAATGGATTACGGAAAATGGCTTTGATGTTACTGATGAATTTATTAGGTATGCTCAGCCCTTAATCGGTGAAGGCATGGTTAGTCTTCCGATGATTGGTGGGCGACAGCGACTTACGCGTCTTGAACCGCTTTATGCGGATCAAAAACTTGAAGCCTATGTTCCACAGTCAAAGCGAGACTAGTTTTGAATTCCAGTAATCTGCTGGGGCACCATTTATTGAATTGTTCTAAGAATCCTATTACGGAATAGCAATGTACGAGATTACTCCTACCAAAGAGTTTTTTGTTGGCGTCGATTCGGATGGTTGTGCGTTTGACACAATGGAATTGAAGCACAAGGAATGTTTCATTCCAAATACGATCAAATATTACAATTTACAGTCTGTCAGCAAGTACGCACGCGAGGCTGCCGAATTCGTAAACCTGTATTCAAAGAGCCGTGGTATTAACCGATTCCCTGCCTTAGTGGAATCACTTGAGTGGTTGCAGCGCCGGCCCGAAGTTGCCGCACGTAATATCGAGATTAATGTGCCGGCAGTACTCAAGCAGTGGATTGAAGAAGAGACCAAACTCGGAAACCCAACGCTTGAAGCAAAGGTCGCCGAGACGGGAGACCCGGATCTTCAGCTCGCATTGGACTGGTCGGTCAAAGTAAACGACACGGTGGCCGATATGGTTCATGGTGTTGCTCCGTTCCCTAACGTCCGAGAGAGTTTGCAACGTTTAGACGAAAAGGCAGACGTCCTCGTCTGTTCTGCGACCCCTAATGCTGCACTGAAACAGGAGTGGAGTGAAAACGACATTGAGCAATATGTTGTTGAAATCTGTGGCCAGGAATCTGGCAGTAAGAAAGAAACGCTCAGCAATGCAACGAAATATGGTGAAAACAAATCGCTAATGATTGGCGATGCCCCTGGTGACTTCCGAGCGGCGGTTGCGAACAACGTCCTCTTTTATCCGATCAATCCAGGAGACGAAGAGCGAAGTTGGCAGCGATTTGTGGATGAAAGTATCCATAAATTCTTTGCCGGTGAATTTGCCGGAGACTACCAGCAAATGTTGTTGGATGAATTTGATAGCTATTTACCAGAACAACCCTCGTGGGATTTGATTGACGCCTAAGGTGCAATCTATTTGAAGTAAATCAATTCAGTGTGCAGTTGTTTCCGTTTGTGGACGAAGCCCTGAAGTCTGAATAGACAACATAGAAAGAAGTGACATGTCAGAGTTAGCAGATTTTGGTCTTATTGGACTCGCTGTAATGGGCGAAAACCTGGCTCTAAACGTTGAGAGCCGCGGTTACAAGATGGCCGTGTTCAACCGAACTACCGAAAAGGTGGATAACCTCATCAACGGTCGCGCTGCTGGAAAGAACTTTGTCGGATGCCATAGTGTCGAAGAGTTGGTTCAAAGCCTGGCGAGTCCTCGCAAGGTAATGATGCTTGTGAAAGCTGGTCCGGCTGTCGATGCGTTGATCGATCAACTGATTCCGTTGCTGGACGAAGGTGACATCATTATTGATGGCGGTAACACACATTTCACCGATACCGAACGTCGCACAACGTATGTCGAAGAACAAGGTCTTCTGTACGTTGGCACTGGTGTTTCCGGTGGTGAAGAAGGTGCACTGAAAGGCCCCAGCATGATGCCCGGTGGCAGCGAAGAGGGATGGTCACACGTTGAGCCAATCTTCAAGGCGATCGCTGCCAAAGTCGGTCCTGAAAACGATATCCCCTGTTGCGAATGGGTAGGACCACGCGGTGCAGGCCATTACGTAAAGATGGTTCACAATGGTATCGAATATGGCGATATGCAGCTCATTTGCGAAGCGTATCAAATGCTTAAGGATGCAGTCGGGCTAAACAATGATGAAATGTACGATGTGTTTGCCGAATGGAATCGTGGCGACCTGCAGAGCTACTTGATTGAGATCACACGTGACATATTCAGCGTGAAAGATGACGAATCAGATGGTTACCTTGTGGATATGATCCTTGACCGTGCCGGTGCAAAGGGAACTGGTAAATGGATGAGTCAGTTGGCATTGGATCTCGGTGTCCCCAGCACACTCGTTACCACAGCAGTTTACGCACGAAGCCTGTCTTCTCTCAAAGATTCCCGAGTTAAGGCATCGACCATCTTAGGAGGCCCTGACGGTGCCGCACGAGATATTTCAGAAGAAGATAAGGCTCAATTAGTTGAGGACATCCGACAGGCGCTTTATGCATCAAAGATCTGTAGCTATGCACAGGGCTTTGTGCAATTGCAGCATGCCGCTGCCGAACATAATTGGCCGTTGAATTACGGTGAGTGTGCATTGTTGTGGAGAGGTGGATGTATTATTCGTGCTCAGTTCCTTGACCGAATTAAGGAAGCATTTGACGCTCAGCCAGACCTGGAAAACCTGTTGTTGTACCCGTACTTCACAGAAGCTGTGCACGCCGCACAGGCATCGTGGAGACGTGTTGTAATGCTTGCAACGGAACTTGGAATTCCGGTTCCGGCCTTTAGCACCGCGTTGGCTTACTACGACAGTATTCGACGAGAAGTGCTGCCGGCGAACCTGCTGCAGGCTCAACGGGACTATTTTGGTGCACACACATTTGAGCGAACCGACAAAGAGGGCTGGTTTCATGCAGAATGGATTCAGCGCCGTCGCGAACCTCAAGACTAAAATTGTCGTTTGCGGTTAGAAAGAGTCGGAGCCACTGAGTTAAAACACGCGGAGATACCAACCATGTCAAACGAATTTGTTCAATCGATGTTCGGCTATGATGGCCAGGTTGTTGTGGTCATTGGAGGTACGGGAGTTCTCGGTGGTGCTATTTGCGAGGGGTTCGCTCAGGCCGGAGCAACGGTTGTTGTTGCAGGTCGCAGCGAAGAACGCGGGCAGGAACGTGCCGAAGCAATAACCACAGGAGGTGGTACCGCTTCATTTATTCAGGTAAACGCCACGGAGCGTGCAAGTGTGCAATCGCTATGTGAGCAAACGGTCGAGCAATTCGGACGTGTAGACGTGCTTGTGAATTGCGCCGGTGTTAACTCTGCCGCCCCGTATGAAGAAATCACCGATGAGGATTGGGATAAAGTGATTTCGACAAATCTGACCGCCACGCAACTTGGTTGTCAGATCTTTGCAACCCATATGAGCCGTACGGAGGATGGCGGTAGTATCTTGAATATTGGAAGTGTTACCAGTGATCGTCCGTTATCTCGAGTTTATGCATATTCTGCATCCAAGGCTGCTGTGCTGAGCCTCACAAAAAACGTAGGTCGCGAATATGCTACCAAGGGTGTGCGAGTAAACGCGCTCTGCCCTGGCTTTTTTCCCGCAGAGCAAAACCGCAAAATCCTTCAGCCCGAACGTGTTGCGAAAATCATGGATCAAACTCCCATGACGCGTTTTGGCGAACCTCACGAACTGGTCGGAGCAAGCTTGCTATTGTGCTCGCGAAATGCTGGTAGTTTTATTACCATCGCAGAAATCTATGTGGACGGAGGATTCACCGGCAGCCGACTGTAAGTCCAGACTTCATGCGTCAATGTAGTGGTGACATCAAAAAGAAAGTAGTGGAACATGTGAATAGCGAGAGTGCCCCATAATCTAGAATCTGTTCGTAACACATTCGAATTCTGGATTAGTGCGGTATGTTGCTTGCTAGATGGCCCAACCACCGATGAGCTTATTAAGCAGACTATTGATGGTTACTGACCAGTTCTCGTAAATAATTCCCGTATTGGTTCTGCATCGGCTTAGCAAGCCTGTCGAGCTGCTCTAGATCGATGAATCCTTTGT
>JAKUOW010000117.1 GCA_022451045.1 Pirellulales bacterium
TCGCTGAAGCACCTGACCACGGAGCTGCAGGCGGCCCTGCAGGAGGCGAATAGCCTGCACCAGCGGAGATTAGCGCGCTACATCAAATGAACAGCACACTGTCCTCCAAGATCTTTTTGACCACCAAGGAGCGGTTAACTATGACCCAATCACTGGATCTGGCACAATGCCAGGCTCTACCGGCCAATATTACATCGGCTTAGATCATACCGACTTACCGCCCACGGTTGATAGCATTGAGGATGTTCAACAGGACGAAGATACTGGCCCGTTAGAAATAGAACTCACTGGCCTAAGTTCGGGCTTAGGAGAAAGTCAGGAATTCACTCTAGAAGTGTTCGCATCAAATGAAGATTTAGTTCAACACCAGCTTCTCCACGCTGCAAACGCAGACAATGCGACATTGTCATTAACCTTCCCTGAAGACTCAAACGGTTCAAGTTCCGTGATTCTCCAAATAATGGACTCGGGAGCTGATAACATTCTGGAAACGATTGAAGACAATCAGTTCTTTCTGGAAGAATTCAACGTCGTGATCAACCAAATCAACGATGCGCCTTCCTCCACTGATGGTACATATACGATTTTGGAGAACCAGACGCTCATTCCAGAATTAGATGGCGATCTGTACAGCTTAGTAGATGATCCAGACGGAGAGCGCTTGTTTTTCACCGAATTCACACCTCCGAAATATGGTGAACTGATATTAAGTGAAAGTGGCAGTTTTGAATACTTACCCGACCCAAATTTCAATCGTGTCGACAGCTTTAAGTATCAGGTAACCGACGGCACAGTCACAACGGATCCTCGCGAAATTTCGATAGCGGTGGACACTAATTATCTCTGGTATAACGGCATCGAGCCCGGTGATGTCAATGACGACGGAGAGCTAGCCCCAATCGATGCCTTAGCGATTATCAATTATTTGAATGCCGGGGGTGGCGGAGAACTCTCGACATCTCGAGAAAATGGTATGCAAGCTCCATTTTGGGATGCAAGCCGAGACAATATGCTTTCATCACTCGACGCGCTAGTCGTAATCAATGAGCTGAATCGATTCTCCGAGCTGCAATATAGCTCAGAGGCAGAAGGCGAATACCTTGCGATACCTTTTAATCTATATATGGACACGGCGGTTGAAACTGAAAACACCTCTGCCCAAACACCCCTTAAGTCGGAGGGCGTTCTAGAGCCTGCTAAATTGACAACCACAGAGCAATATGAACGTGCAGTCGATGCGCTGCTGTCAGAACTCGATTTCACGCGTGAAGGCTTGACCTCAGCATCATCAAATGATGATGCTTCGCAACATGCGATTGATGATGGATTAGAATCGTTACTAGAGGAGCTTGACTTGAATACCAACTTTTAGGCGGCAACGGCCTGCCTAGTTCACGGTGTAATTCTGTAAACATCTTCCACAGGGTCACAACCTAAGACTTGTCGTTGCTTTTAGCCTCAGGCAGGTTCGTTCAACAATGCTGATCTAATATTAGAGAGTCGGAAATCAATTCTCATTATCTCTGTCTCCCGTACAGTTATCCTACCGGTAAAATCAAAAAGGTTTTCGATGATCTCGTTAAGGCGAACATTTGCTTCGAGACGATCACCCGGCCTTGCAAAGCTACGGTAACGCGCAGAGTTCACTTTCATTAACACCCCTAACGCATATTCGTTGTGCGAGGGATCGGAAGTATCGTACGACTCCATTGGGTTAAAGTTTGCAGCAATCAAGATACCTGCAGACTGTGTTATAAACTCTTGCATCATTGCTCCAGGGAAGATTGGAGCTCCAGGGAAGTGGCCCGCTATGAATGCATCCTCTTGAGCAACCAACTTCGCGGTAACAATATTCCTTTCACCAATCATTTGGATTTCGTCTACCAAAAGATAGGGAGGACGGTGGTGAAGGTAATTCTCCACATGTTCAAATCTATGTCTGTAATGATTCATGTAGCTTGAATTTCGATTACATCGAGTCCGGGGTTTATATATACAACGAAGATGGCGTCACGACCCCAATAGCGACGTTGCCTTAGTTTCAGCACGACAGCTTTAACGTGGTGACATGCATTTCTGATATTGTAGCGTCCTGCGCAAATTAGCTTGATAGCCTGATGAGATGCTTAGACTTTTTTAATCCGTTTCTTTCACAGGCTCTATTACCAGGGCTTTCGATTGAAATAAAGCGTCGGGATGCTTCTTCAGGAATACCCTAATCTCCCAAACACTTGATTCAATGCGGATCCCTTCCCGTTCCGCCCTTTCACTGCTACCGACTTGCTGAATGCGTTCGACATTTGTTCCTCGTAAACACTGCCTTTCAACGGCCACTATGAGCTTTTTAGGATTGGTGAGAAAGTGCCTCAGATTTGATCCAGAGCATCCAGCTTCATATCAAATGTGTGCATTTGCCTCGGTGCACCAGGCAAATACAGCAATAACAATTCCTACATGGTGCCCTGCGACACTCGCTTTATCCTGACCATGTGCAGAGCTGACCGATGACACACCAGTGATTATCGAAATACCACTGCGAGTATTATCGTCATCGCAACACAATCTGTGCCCCTGAGATTTATGAATAATCGCCGTAAAACAATAGTATTGCGGTAGTTGACGGCGTACTTTGTCACTTTTATATTGCAGGCTCGCTCGACAGAAAAAGAGCCTAAGACGACACATTCTGCGATTACCCTCGGGGAGTATTACATGCTAAATGACAATGAAATCAAAGAACTTGTAAGTGATTACGGGTCACGTGTGAATGAAGGTAGGACCATCAAGCAAATCATTGAAGACAATGAAATCCCAAAGCTTGCTGGTGCCACAGTGCTCGAAGGCAAAGTCTCTGATTCAGTGTTTAGTGACAGCTTAACGACAAGCGATGGAGTACCGATTCGCTTGATGTTTCGAGGCAACCGCATCTCTACCCATGACGTAAACAGAGGTGCCATTCCCTTTAAGGATCAAGTCCTGGCACAGAACCATGATTACATGCTGAGCCTCGTAAAGGACACGCTTGGATCATCACAATTCGCCGTGGAAGGCCTACTTCCATCCTCAACCGTCATTCCCGCGGAAAACCTGAATCTGCTAATGGTGGAAAATGTACAACGGATGTACATGGCTGAAAGTTCAACGTCTACCTCTTTGTATCAACATTGGCTCAAAGCCAAGGACGAGGGGCTAACCGAGATGGAATATGCGGGACATCAAATTGATGTCGGCTCCCTTACCCCAAATGGTAAGCTCCCTTATCTCATGGATACCCCTTCAACAAAAGACAAAGTAGACCGGACGATTGATCCGTCTTACTTGTTTGAAAACGGCATATGCACAGAAGCTCAATACCAGCAATTGCGTAACGCCTCAATCATGGCGTTCGGCATCGTGTCACAAGCGATGCGTGAAAAGGGAATGGTGTTAGTCGACACCAAAACAGAGCACGGCGTAAACACATCAAACCAAATTGTTTCAGCTGATGAGCTTTACACGATGGACTCTTCACGCTTCTGGAAGCTCGCTGATGATGGCTCGCTGATGGAACGGGATGGTAAGCCTGTTTCATTTTCCAAGGAATTTGCCCGTGGCATGGTCAAAGACGTAAACATGCAGTTTTCGACGGAACAAAGTAATGAAATCGCTGAGCGTTATATCGTTGGACTGCAACACTTGACCAATACGGCTTTCGAGCCAGATTTACGCCCACGCGATCAACGCATTATCGAATCCACAAATCTAATTCTCGATGCTTTGACGTAAGTCTGAAATACGTCATTTATATAATTGCATACCCTTGGTTCTCCGTAGTTGAACACAAGGTTCACCTCGTTTTGCCATAAGTGACAGAAAGATCTCTCGCCGACATCGACTCAGGGCTCATCTATTAGATTTGCACATCACAGTCTAGGGATGGAGAATGACAGTAGTTGTTTAGCTACAAATCATACCCATGGAATTTGTGATGCGATTTCTCTGGCACTGCCACCGTCTACAAGTACTTTCATCTCTTGCTGCAATCCTCTTAAGCGGCCAAATTCAAGCTGAAGACACTTGGAGACAGCCGTTTAAGCCGGATGAGAATACCGTCGTGCTTTATCATTTCGACGAAGGCACCGGTAACCAACCGCACGACGCCATGGGAGACAAGGCGTTAACACTGAACGCCTATAACGAGAGCCTCTGGGGGCAGCGTGACGGTTTTGGAACAACGGCGAAGTTCGACCGTCAAAATGACCATCTTCTAGTCGGCCCCACAAATAACGACAAACTCCAACTGCGCACCTGCACCGACGAATGGACAATTGAAGCATGGGTCCGATACACCGGACCTGGCGGAAAGGATCGCGCAAATTCCACAGCTCCGGGTAACGGTTATACTTTTGCAAACATCTGTGGTTCTGATGAAGAAGGGGCAGCGTTGGCAGATGGATATCGGCACGGCTGGCTGTTTTACCTACGCACTGAGGATTCATATGGAAACGCCACACGCGAGACCGGTCTGTTACCGGGAGCCCGATTTATCGGATCTCACAAGGGAAAGGATCCAAACAATGACGTCGGTGGCGCCTTTTGGCCTGGTTATAAACATGGCTGGATTGGAAAAGACTGGGGACGTATTTATGACACGGGATGGCATCATGTCGCATGGCAATTCCGTTACAGGGATCAAACAGGCTACATGTTCGTTGACGGACAAATGACGCGCAAAGTGCCATTGCCTGCACCTGGCCGAGCGCCCACCCGCGTCATTGAAAACAACGCGACCGAGTGTGACATTCCCTTCCAAGTGGGTGGCTTCCTTCGCCCGACCCATCTTCCCGGCTGGAAGCCCGGCGACTTTGGCATGACCATGTACAACATGGAAGGAGAAATTGATGAACTCCGCATTTCAAACATCATGCGTTATCCGGTCGCTGAAAACCTCACAATCATAAGGGAAAAACTACCGGCTGCAGGAATTCACATTCCATATCAAGTTCAATTGAATGCAGATGCTGCTGGTGAAGGGGTCACCTGGAAAATGATGTACCCAACGAGTTTACCAAAGGGACTGATTCTGGATCGCTCCGGTTTACTCCATGGAATACCCGAAGAATTAGTTGAAGGCCGAACGATGACCATTATCGCAGCGGACAACACAGGTAATTCCGACAAACACACTTTTGAATTGACCATCGCAGATGGGGAAGTGGTAACAAAGGCAGTTCCGTCAGCCTTTGTTGGATCAAAATATCGCAGCCAGCTGAAAGCTGAACATTTGATGCCACCATTGACTTGGGACTTATCCGCCGGCAGATTACCGCGAGGCATCAGCCTAAATAGAGATGCGGGCGTCTTAAGTGGTACCCCAAAAAAAGCAGCAACACATCAGTGTACCTTCGCGGTAACCGACGCCAACGGCACTAACGTTGAGCGAGATTTAACATTTCGCGTGCTTCCAACAGAGCTCTTAAAGCTCAAAGCCGATGCACATACAGTTGTCCTTTACGACTGGCAGGGTCCAAGCGGCCGATTGATACCTGAACTCATCACCGGCGATGAATCAGCAACTCTGACATACACCAACATGGGAGCAGATCGTCGCTATCACTGGACCGGACGTGAAGGCCGATTCCCGCAGGAAACGGGACACGGCGAGCACGGTTATGTATCGCTTGGATACGGAAACCCTGTTATGGATATGAAAACGTGTGATAAGGAATGGACAGTGGAAGCCTGGATCCGTCGTGGCGGCCCGTATCAGGCGTTTGCAGATATACCGCTTAAGAAGTTTGACTATGGGCATATATGCGGCACGTATGATAAGAGTGAGCGAGGTGTTTGGGAATTGTACCTATCGGAATCTGACTCTCCTAATGGAAGTATGGCGCCGGGAGTTCATTTTCAAAGTTCAGACTATACATGGAAAAATCTCCATCCATGGAAGCGACCGGAAGGAATCACTGCCAAGCAATCTGATGTCGGAATCAACGACATCGAGTGGCATCACGTTGCATGGCAATATAGTTTCGAAGAGGATCTCCACCAATTGTTTCTCGATGGCAAGCTAATCTGGCAGATCACAAATCCAGACGGCCGTAATCTCGTAAATGACCGTTCACACAATTCACAATTTAGCGTCTTCAGCCGAATTGGCGGAGCTGTAAAATATGGCGGTGATTTTAACTACCTTGGCTTCGGTAATTTCTTCGGTCAGATTGGTGAAATTCGAATCTCCAGCGTACGGCGATACGGTAAGTAAGGGAGGCCAAATCCGCATTTACACGGATCTACGGCCCGCCTGACTATTTTCGAACACTATCGTGGCCTTTCGTCGCTGCGATCCTACGGACCACGCTAGGGTGATACAAGCTTGACCGCTGTACACGATCAATGTGCCCGGCGGGTTTGGCTGCGCCCAACCTCGCGGCGGCCATACATCTTCCCATAGCCACCTACTCAATAACAAACTTTAGTGGACTGGCCGTTACTTGGGTCTTATTATGCCCGTATCGCACTTTCGTCCACTCACCGTCAATCGGCAGTCGGACTTCCATCCATTCCCAAGTCTTCGGAAGAGCTGGACGTATCGTGAGTTGCCTATCCGGCAGTGAATAGCTCAATCCAGCAAGCCCCTCGAGGTACAACAGAATCTTACCTGCATTAAAATTGGAATACTGATCACCAAATAACGTCAGGTCCCTTCGATATGCCTCTGGTGCTACCGGAATTTGCCATTGCTTGTGAAAGTTGTAGTTTTCCAGATGGTTGAGAGTCAATTCAGACGCTAACTCACGCATATCCTGACGAAACATACCATCGAGTGTGAAATAAGCGGTGTCCGGTGTATACCCAAAGTCCATGTCGGCAGGTGACTTAAACTTCTCCATCGACTCGCGCGCCATCGCAAGCGGAAAGAACTCGCCGTAAAACCCTTTATCACGGTCCAATGCCCCTGTATTTACCATTTGCCTCGCATATTCCCGAGGAAAACCACTCGACCTCATCGACCAAAATGAATTGGTGGTCAGCATGCCGTTCTTCGGTGCCGCGAAAAAGTCAGATACACCGTTGGCCTCCCAACGCTGGTCATACATCAGTCGCACGAATTCCGGATCTCTCCTTACGACTTCTTGCCAGTGCACGACATCTTCCTCGCTACCTGTCAGTTTGGCCATCTGCTCAAGTTTTTCACCAACATCAAATCTGTTCATTTGAAACACCGTCACACCATCCCAAAACAAAGTCCGAAAGTGTCCTTCGTAACACCGTTTAAGGAACTCCAGATCTCCGGTGTGCTGGTAAATCTGCCACGCACCAAGTACATGCTCGGACGTCTCGCCGCCATATGCCCCACTGTGCCAGTTAACTCCCTTATTGTCCGACAGTAACTTCAACCCGTTGGGTAACTGTCGATAGCGTTGATTGGTTGTGAGATGTTTCCAAGTCAACACATTGCCATATGCAAATCGTGGCTTATTCCTAACCCACGCCCCGACCTTTATTTGAAATGCGGAATCATATCGATGAATACCAAGGAAATTATTCACTGCCGTCTGAGTATGGTTCTCCTGCTCCCAGCCATCGTCCACCTCGATGTAGTACATCAAATAAAGTGACCAGAGGTAGTAATAAACATCAACAAACCTCTCGTCAGGGCATCGGAACCAAGGTACTTCTTCATTCAATAACCGATTCATTACCGTTGTCTTTTCCAAGAGCGATGAACGGCACTGTTTAATGATGTCTCTTGCTGACTTCACAGCAACCTTGGAGTCGTCATGCATCGCCCACGAGACCACCGTACCCTTTTCATCGCATGGGACAGTGAATTCATAGTGTTGCACGCCGCGATCATCCTGCTCAATGGACACTGAATTCGCAAAACTACGAGATGCACTCAGAACCGTCGTCATCCCGTCATATACGCAAGGTGCTTCCTTCGGATCACTATTTGCATCAGGCTTGCATCGCACCGTACCGCCTTCTGTAATCGCAATGGCGTTTTTGCCGACATTCATCCCAATTGCGGATGTGGACTTGATGCTATTGCGATGAAAAAAGCTGTGACCGGAAAACCGCAATTCGATTGGCCGAGACGCCGTAATGATCGACGCCGCCGCATCGTTTGCCGCAATGAATTTTTCTTCCTTAATTCGGACTCCATCCAGCTCGTATTCACAAATGAGCTTATCAGGTCGCCATCGCATGCTTGTTGGCTTTGGATTTTCGAAAACTTTGCTATCGATCACGACACTACCGTATAAGACTCGGGTGTCTTTATAGAACTCCCAACCCAAGTAGTCATTACCCAGACCGGTATTCTCTGTACCGGAGATACTACTGGCCGCCAATCCTGTACCGCGACTTCTCAGATCATGATGAAACGGATGCGTTAAGCCGATCGTCTCGTCTTCGACCGGATTCCAAACCGCATGAAACCCACCTATGTAATACGTAACGTTGCCGGCTAGAAACCCATGCTTGCGGCCCTGGATCTCCTGCTCCAGCCGCTCGCAGTAATCAGTAAATGGTGGCTTTTCGTCAGCGCGCACGGGCGCCCCGAAAAAGGGACCGGCCATAATTGTCGTCAAGATGAGTTGCGTGAGTCGTCGCATTTCAGGACTTACTATTGCACATGTATGTTTAGAGCACTCGCCGCCTACTGGTCGCCTAGCATAAAGTGCTTAGCATTTGTTTTCGGCAACCATCTCTTCAATTCACCAATCTCATCACTATAAGCGGGATCCGAAGCAAGGTTTGTCCATTGATTGGGGTCCGTTGTCATGTCATACAATTCCTCGCCACCATCGCGATATCTTATATAGTAATATTGCTCCGATCTTACAGCGTGATTTACTCCATGCCAGAACGGAGAGTGGGTAATAACAGCGGCATAAGGCCATTCCGTCTGTGGTTCTCGTACGAGCTTCGCAAAACTGCGACCATCGAGTCCATCTCGCACAGGTAGCCCACACAAGTCAACAAGCGTTGGATAGAGATCGACCAAGCTAACTGGTCGAGTGCAGATCTGGGGTTCAGCGGAACCGGACAACGCAGGCGGCATATGAACCATCAGTGGTGTCCTTGCTGTTTGTTGCCATAGCGCCGACTTGGCCCAGTGCCTCTTGTCACCGATGTGGTAACCATGATCGCCCCACAATACAACGATTGTATTATCTCGATACTCACTAGAATCCAACGCATCTAACACATGTCCGATACATGCATCCGCAAATGAAGTAGCCGCCAGATATCCCTGAATACCTTCTTTCCATTTGCCCGCCTTTTGGATGATGTCAAATTCAACGCCAGCCATGACCCTTCCACGAGCCGGGATGTCATCCAAGTCGCTCGCCAAAAATGGTGGTTCATCAATCTCGTCTAATGGATGCATCTCAAAGAATTCTCGTGGTGCGTACCATGGCAAGTGTGGCCGATAAACTCCACAGGCTAGAAAAAAAGGTTTTTCATGCGCCTGCTTCAGAAAGTCCGCTGCCCCGGCGACAGTGCGCCAGTCTCGCGTCTCTTCTTTGGGAATATCGATCGGGCCCCAATCTATCAGTCGAGCTAGAATCTTGTTTTCAAACTGATCTCGCATGCCATGCAGATAACGTTGATTTTCTGGTGGTGCCTGCGTACCCATACTTTTTGAATACTGACCGTCCCATGACTCCGGATCAGAAAACTTGCCTTGTGCCTGGTGAAATATTTTCCCGCCTGTCCAAGCTTTATAGCCATACTGGCGAAAATACTGCGGTAGCGTTACCCAGTCTGTGTAGTCTGGGTGATCTCGAAACCACGTCCGATTTCCATAGATTCCAGTCGTAGAGCTCCTAAGGCCCGTCAGAATTGCTGTACGCGACGGATGGCAAAGCGGTGCAGCACAATACGCTGCATCAAACAACACACTTCGTTTGGCGAGCCGATCCAGATTAGGAGTTTTGGCTTGCGTGTGCCCGCCAAGCACACCGATCCAGTCGTTTAGATCGTCGACAGCTAAGAACAACACATTAGGTCGCGGCTGTTTAGCGGTGGCTGAGTCCTTAGCAGCTTGCTGCGCGTTTACCGGTTTACAGCAAACAACTACCACTAGAAATATTACACCAACGGTATAAACGGCACTTCGTCGATGTTGAGGTCCTGCAAAAACGTCTGACTCATTTTTTGTAGAGAATGTGTTCATATGCTTGCATCATAGCTGCATCATTAATACGTTGCATGTAGCCGTAGCATCTTCATTTTCAAAGGATACATCATGAGTGACGAAATCAAAGTCTTAAGCGTCGGTGCTGGTTTTATGGGTAGCTTGCATGCAAAAGCATACGCACAAATCGAAGGCGTGCGAAACGTCGGGATCGTTACACGAAGCATGGCTAGCTCCGAAAGCCTCGCAGAAGAGCTGGGCGGCGACATTCCGCGATTTACGAATTTTGAAGAAGCTCTGGAACAAACACAGCCTGATGCGGTAGCGATAAGTACCTATACCGATTCCCACTATCACTATGTATCCACATCCCTCAAGCGGGGACTGGATGTATTCGTTGAAAAACCACTTGCCGAAACTATTGAAGAATGTCAGGAGCTTTTTGATCTAGCAAATGAAGTGAATAAAAAGCTTTATGTCGGCTACATACTGATGACGCATCCGTCGTGGAACAAGTTTATTGATGTTTCGCACGAACTCGGTAAGCCACTCGCTATGCGTATGAACCTGAATCAACAAGCAAAGGGCGCCTTTTACGACACCTTGCATAACATCATGCAGGTTCAATCCCCCATAGTGGACTGCGGAGTCCACTATGTAGACATCATGTACCAAATGGCACAATCCAGACCAGTGCGCGTTCACGCGATTGGCTGTCGAAACTGGGATAAAGTGCCTGAGCACATTTGCAATTACGGACAACTGCAGGTGGAGTTTGAAGATGGTTCAGTTGGTTGGTACGAAGCCGGCTGGGGTCCAATGATGAGTGAGGTTGCTTATTTCGTTAAGGACGTCGTTGGACCGGATGGTGCAGCAAGCATATGTCCAGCCAAGGGGCGATCGGATGACAAGGATCATCATGTAGAAGCAAATACTATCATCCGCCATTTCTCTGAGCAGGTAGACAAAGAATTCATCAAAGACGATGAAGTCATCAATATCGACGAACCAGACCACGACGGATTGGCGTTGCTGGAACAACAAGAATTCATCGACTGCATCCGAAATGACAAAGACATGTCAGCTCATCAAGATAGAGTCATGACAAGTTTGCGAATCGTATTTGCCGCCGACGAATCCCAAAGAACCAAGCGAGTTGTCGAACTCTAGACTGGTTTTCCTCGCCCAACGCATAGCTGTTTCATTTTCCCAAGGAGCTGCCGTTTTGAGAATTCAGTGCGTCGTTGCGATTAGCATGCTGACTTGCCTTCCGTTGAATGTCGAAGCAAAAGATCTGTTTCTGGTGCACGCAGATGGTCCAAATGTTCACGCAGATTACGCGGCAGGAAATCGCCAGGCATCACCAATACCGACAAATAGTTACACGCTGACTAAAACAACGGAAAACGCCAAATGGGGTAGAGCGATATCTCTAGTCAGGGGAAATGACCGGTGCACGTACGATGGTACGGACAATCTTAATTCGGCTAAAGGCACTGTGGATTTTTGGTTTAGAATCCAGTCGCATGAGGAAGGAGATTACCACCCATTGTTCGGATGGTACCGGCCACCACAGCAGCCTGGTGCCGAAACTCGCTTATCTGCCTTTGAGCTGTACTATCAAAACGATGTCTTTACATTCGGTTTATATACATCCGACCACACAGACAAATACAAAGGCTACTCCGTAAAAGCGGCATGGACTAAAGACCAATGGCATCATCTGGAATTCAATTGGGATTGCACAAATGGAAATGGTGAGTCGTTTTACAATGCCTTCCTGGACGGCAAAAACTTTCTTAGCATCGAAAACGCAGGCGCCCTAAATGGAAACGGCGGAAAACTTCACGTCGGGGTATGGGACTACGCTTTTTTCCATACGCTTCGTGGCCAAATTGATGAATTAAGAATCACCGATCAAATTGAACACCTGCGAGACTTCACGCCACCTGACACTGCCTACGCCCTCCCATTTACACTTGCTCGCGCCAAGCAGTCGTTTGAAGTAGCGTTAGAACGCCAGATTAAGTTGCGAAGAGACATCGACCTATTGCTTCAACTTTCTTGCGAACAGGCATCACGAAAAGCTGGAGCTGTCTTGCGCACATCAGTTGATACTGCCAAAAATGCAAAGATAAAGCTCGCAGAGTTACAGAAGTCTCTTTCCGACAAGGACTCAAACCCCAAAGCTTTGTGTACTGCTGCAGACTCATTAATTGGAGAGATTAATGCCGCGCGGATTTCAATGTTCCGAATTTCCGAAGTAGCCTGATAGATTGCAGTAATAGAAGACCGGCGTTCCATGCTCTTCAAGGCAATTAACGAG
>JAKUOW010000118.1 GCA_022451045.1 Pirellulales bacterium
TCTGCCATGTGCTCAAAGGCGTCGGTTATATTTTCCATCACAAACTGGCAGTCGATAACCGGACGCAAGTTGTGCCGTGAAACCAGATCCAACATTTCGTCAAAATCATTTGCTGAGCCCATAGTGGAGCCGATTAGTCGGAGCTGTTTCCAGAACACCTTAAACAGGTCCACTTTTCCAGGTGCACCTGCTGTGGATCCATAACTAACGATTGTGCCACCTGGGGATGCGAGATTTAACAACACTCCATAACCCGCACCGCCAGCGCCATCCACTATCAAGTTGGGCATCCCGTGCTCTGACTTCAGTTGTTTACCCCAGTCGTCGGTCCCATAGTTGTAACCTGCCGCCGCGCCTAGCGAACGTGCTTTTAAGAGCTTTTCATCACTTGATGACGTTACCAATACTTTCATGCCAATCGCCAATGCGAACGTCATAGCAAAGGTAGCTACTCCACCCCCAATACCAGTTATGAGGACAGTATCACCAGTTTTTGCCAATCCCTGTTTCATCAACGCACGAAATGCCGTGAGCCCGGCTAAGGGAAGAGCCGCAGCTTCAGACCATGAAAGATGCTCAGGCTTAGGGCAGACATTTTCCGCCGGTACAAGAACTTCGCTGGCCAATGTGCCGAGGCCCGGCATTCCCAGAATCTGGAAATCGCTCGATTGGTAACTTTGATTGTTTCCCCAATTGAGTCCCGGATTAATGAGAACATCTAAACCAATCATGGACTCATCTACATTGGCACCAATCCTCGAAACCACACCAGCACCATCTGACCCAAGAACCGCCGGATATTGAATACCTGGGTACAAACCTTGAGTTATCCAATAATCACGTCGATTAAGGGCACTTGCCTTGAGCGACACAATCACCTGACCATCGGAAGGTTCTAATGAATCGCGATTTTCAATCTTTAGTGGCGAATCTTGTTTTGTGAGTACTACCGACTTCATTCCTCAATTGATTCCTTGTCTTAGCCCGCGCAGTTAGTCTGTGCCGCGTGTGAATTCGGACGGATACTTCAAGCACTCTTAACCGGTGGTTATGATGAGTGTTTCCAGCGTTATCGTATACCAAATTAACTAATGAGAAGACACATTATGCGAATGAGGCTCAGCCTTGCGGCAACCCTTTTCAGTTTAGTGATCTCAACCGGTGCATTTGCGGTGGACAAACACCCCGATCCGCTTCCGGTTAAGGACTCCGCAGCGGAAACTGAAAAAGAAATGAAGCCATACACTGAATTGGTAGAGCATTCATCAGGCAAGATCGAGATGCTGCCCATTCCAAGTGGTGAATACACCATGGGAAGTCCGGATACGGAAGATGGGCGCAAGAAAGATGAAGGCCCTCAACGCAAGATTAAAATCGAGCCGTTTTGGATGGCCAAGTGTGAAGTCACTTGGGACGCATATGAAGTATGGATGAGCGATCTGGATATTCTTCGCAGAAGCGCACTGGGAATCGAAGATAATGAACGGGATAAGCTCGCAAAGGATCTTACGATCTCCAAGCCAACACCACCATACACCGATATGACGTTTGGAATGGGGAAGCGTGGATACCCGGCAATTTGCATGACGCAGCACGCCGCTAGAACGTTTTGCAAATGGCTGACAGCCAAAACAGGGCGTTACTATCGACTACCTACAGAGGCCGAATGGGAATATGCGTGTCGAGCCGGCACAACTACTCGCTATTCCTTTGGGAACGACGCTTCGGCAATCGACGAATTCGCATGGCACAGCGGGAATGCTCCTGACAAATATCAAAAGGGCGGCAAGCTACAGCCTAATCCATGGGGTTTGCATGACATGCACGGCAACGTCTCGGAATGGGTGCTTGATCAGTACGTAGCAGACTTTTACTCGACCGGTGACAACGATGTCCTGAATAACCCACTAGCGATACCGACCAAACTTTATCCAAGGGTGGTAAGAGGTGGAAGCTGGAAAGATAAACCCGCCGCACTTCGCAGTGCGGCTCGAATCTCATCCCATGCTGACTGGAAAGAGCAGGACCCACAAATCCCACAAAGCATCTGGTATCATACGGATGCGTTATTCGTCGGATTCCGAATCGTGCGACCACTTGTAGACCCCACCGATCAGGAACTCAAGGACAAGTGGGACAATACCTTGCCAGAGCAGGTAGACGAAGAGGGCGAAGAGTAATCGCTCCACACCACGACAAACCGTTAAGACAGCACATTATTTCCTAAACAGGTTAGACAAAATGTCCAAAGAACAAGAATCAAGAAGAGACTTCTTAAAGACCGGTACTACCTTGGCAGCAGCCGGTGCCACCCTTGCCAGCGTCGCACCGCATGTACACGCCGGCAACGACAGTACAGTACAAATCGCACTTGTTGGTGCTGGTGGACGTGGTACAGGTGCCGCTGCTAACGCACTTTCGGTAAAGGACAACGAGATCAAACTGACTGCCATGGCAGATGTATTTGAAAACAAGCTTGCTGTTAGCCACAACAGCCTCAAAGCACAGTTTGAAGACAAGGTTCAAGTCGCAGACGACAGCAAGTTTCTCGGATTTGATGGCTACAAGAAGGCGATTGACACTCTTAACCCTGGTGACATCGTCATCCTAACCACACCGCCTGCGTTTCGTTGGCTGCATTACACATATGCGATTGAAAAAGGTGTAAACGTATTCATGGAAAAACCGGTCACCGTAGATGGCCCGTCATCCAGGAAGATGTTTGCCCTTAATGAAAAAGCAAAAGAGAAAAACCTCAAAGTGGGCGTTGGCCTGATGTGCAGGCACTGCAAAGCACGCCGCGAGCTCTTCGACAAGATTCAGGATGGCGTTATCGGCGACATCACCCAATTGCGTGCCTATCGCATGGCAGGGCCTACCGGTTCAGCGGCCGTGCCACCACAACCGGAAGATTGGGATAACGAGTTGCTTTATCAGATCAGGCACTTCCACGGCTTTTTGTGGGCCAGCGGCGGCGCTGTCAGCGACTTCCTCATCCATAACATCGATGAGATGTGCTGGATGAAGAACGACTGGCCTGTCGAGGCGAAAGGATCCGGCGGTCGCCATTACCGTGGCAATCACGTGGATCAGAACTTTGATACTTACAGTGTTGAATTCACGTTCGCAGACGGCACCAAAGCCTTCATTAACGGTCGTACCATCCCTGGTTGCCACAACGAATTTGCAACCTATGCACATGGCACAAAAGGCTCGGCCATCGTGTCGAGTTCCGGCCACGCACCATCACGGGCACGACTTTTCTCAAGCCACAATATGACCGATGACAACCTCGTCTGGTCCTTCGCAGAACGCGAACCAAACCCATATCAGGAAGAATGGATTCACTTGATCGACGCAATTCGCAACGACAAGGAATACAACGAAGTGGATCGTGGTGTGAAATCAAGCATCGCAACGTCCATGGCACGTATGGCTGCTCACACAGGTCAAGTCATCACCTATGACGATTTGCTCAATTGTGAACATGAATTCGCACCAAACCTTGAAAACATGGATTACGACAGCGAGCCACCGGTTGTTGCTGACGCCAACGGCAAATATCCAATCCCGCTGCCGGGCATCGTTCAAGACCGAGAGTATTAATCTCCCCGACGCCCATGGCGTTTGGTCAAGGACTCATTTCATCAGCCAGTTGCGGGAAGCCCCGTGACTGGCTGATTTCGCCTACACCGTCCTCATTTCTATCGGTCACCACGTAGGCAATGACTCCCGGTATTCTGCGGATCATTCTCAATCCCACGCGTGGCCCTAACACGGAGATTGCCGATGCCCAAGCGTCCGCCTCCAGACCTGTTGGTGCCACAACTGTCACGCTACTGCGAAGCGTCAGTGCGATGCCGGAACGCGGGTCGATAATATGTGAATACCGCCGGCCATCCAATTCGACGAACTGAAATGCGTCCCCGGACGTGGCGACACCGCATTGAGAAAGATGCGTTATCTGTAATTCTCCTGTCTCTGACAGTGGTGCGATTCCAACTGGCCAGCCTGACTTTGCATCAGGAGCAGTGCCAATTGCCACATCACCTCCTACATCAGCAATCGCGATGCTGATTCCATGCTGTTTCAAAACACGTATCGCCTCATCCGCTGCATATCCCTTAGCAATGGCACCGAAGTCCAGCTGCAACCCACTTATCGAAATCGCTGCTCGCGGTGAATCCATATCAACTTCGACATGATCAAATCCAACCACCATCGCGGCACTTGATAATCGCTCCTGACTTGGGAATTCGCGCCGTCGCCGCGCTCGACGCCATAGTTTGGAATATGCGCCAACCGTTACATCAAACGCACCCTTGGACTTGCTCCAGATTTGTTTACCACGTAATAAGCAGACCCATAGATCGTTTGAAATTGGACGTAGAGCCTCATGAGGCGCTGACTTGCAAAACAACATTGATTCACTGGTCAAATCGTAATCACTTAACCTGTCTTCAATCTCCAGTATTCGGTCTAAAGCTGCCTCTACAGCTTTACGGCCTTCAGCTTCGTTTTCCGCGTAGGCAATAATCCTGGCCTGTGTACCCATTGCCGGAATTGCCTGCGCAACTCGTGATTGCCCATGTGCATAGTCACTCGCGAGAAATCGAGTGATTAACAGAAGTACAGATGCGAGATATAGTCGCTTTGGAAGTACCATTAAGTGCCTACATCTATTGGTAAATAGTCGAAGCAAGGGGTATGCAAAACGCATACAAACGCTGTATTGCCTGAATTGAAACAACTCACTTCTGAGGTTATGCTAAACCCAACTAAGAGACCAGCGGTTTCGAGGTTAAACTCGTTCAAAACACTCTAAAATCAGCCCTTGGAGACTGATCATGTCGAAGCAGGACAAGCAAAACACATCACGTCGTACTTTTCTTCGCAATTCCACCATCCTGGTGGCAGGAAGCACAGTAGCCGGCAATCTAGAAATTGCACGAGCTGCAAACGGGTACGGCACTGACACTATTAAGATCGGTCTGGTTGGCTGTGGTGGACGAGGAACTGGCGCTGCAATTCAAGCTCTGAACACCCAAGGTGGTGGACTCGAATTGGTCGCAATGGGCGATGTTTTTGAAGATCGTGTCCAAGGTGCACTACGGGGAATTAAAAGTAAGCACCCTGACAAAGTAAAAGTAACTGCTGACACCACGTTTACCGGCTTTGATGCCTATAAGCAGGTGCTCGCAAGCGATATAGACCTCGTAATTCTGGCAACCCCACCTGGTTTCCGTCCATTGCATTTCGAAGCCGCTGTTAACGCCGGCGTTCACGTGTTTATGGAAAAGCCTGTAGCCGTTGATGCACCTGGTGTACGCCGCGTTCTCGATGCCGGTGAAATCGCGAAGCAGAAGAATCTGGCTGTAGGTGTCGGACTGCAGCGTCGCCACGAACAGCGATACAAGGAAACCATGGCTCGACTGCATGACGGAGCCATCGGTGATATCGTGCTAGGACGTGCTTATTGGAACAGTGGTGGAGTTTGGGTGCGCCCACGCCAGGACAATCAAACCGAACTCGAATACCAGATGAGAAACTGGTATTACTTCAATTGGCTCTGTGGCGATCATATTAACGAGCAACACATTCATAACATCGATGTTATTAACTGGTTGATGAACGACTTCCCCGTTTCCGCTCAAGCGATGGGTGGTAGAGAAGTGCGAAACGGAATCGACCATGGTGAAATCTATGATCATCATTTCGTCGAATTCACCTACGCAAATGGCACAAAGATGTTTAGCCAATGTCGCCATATCCCGAATTGCTGGAATAACGTAACAGAGCATGCACACGGTACAAGCGGTTACTGTGACATCGCAGGCGGTAAGATCTACGATGCCGATGGTAACAAGACTTTTGATACCCGTGAGGCTGACGTCAATGGCGGCAACGGTCATCAACAGGAACACCATGATCTGTTTGCAGACCTAAGGGCTGGTCGCATTCCGAACGAAGCAGAGTATGGCGCGAAGAGCACCATGACTGCTATCCTGGGTCGCATGGCAAGTTACAGTGGACGTGTTATCCAGTGGGATAAAGCACTTCAATCTGATTTAAAACTTGCCGATGTCGATAATCTAACGGCTATGGATAATCCAGCTCCACTTGATCCGAAGGAAGACGGGAGCTACAAAATCCCAGTTCCTGGTGGTAGCACAGCGGGCATCCTGTAAGCCACGCCTCGCTCTCCCATCACGCGCGCATCACGGATTGCATGCACTTCGCCAGCCGAAGCGTCTGCATGTTCGCATAAATACATCCCATTAACAGTAAGAAAACGTCCATGTTTCGCACTTTCAAACTGGCTATTGCACTAAGCCTATTAGTCATATTGTTTCTCACCGGCTGTGGTGATTCGCAAACGGATAACGTGGAACCACAGACTGTCTCACAGGCTGAAACAACCGCACAGGACACAGATGAAAACGAAGAAAGAAATAGCACTGTGTCGATTGCAAGTGATGGCGATGCAACAAGTGAAGACGAGGCAGTAATTCGGCGTTTTCAATTTACCTATGCAGGAAAGATAACTGACCTGAAACCTGACACAGCCGCATCGATTTGGCTACCCGTCGCTCAGGACACGCACAATCAGAAAATACTGAATAGAGAAGTAAATGTTCCTGGGCGTCACGAAGTCAACAAGGAAAACAACTTTGGGAATCTCATCCTGCACTTCAATGCGAATGCCGATGTAAATGGAGAAATACCGTTTGAAGTGATTTACTCCGTGGAAAGATCTGAACATCGAATTGGTAATGAAGAATTACTAGACGAGCATGCTAATGAGCAATTCACCAAAGCTTCATCGTTTGTACCTATCGATGCAGGATTACTAGCTAAAATCCTGGATGCAAACATTGTCGATGACGAATTAGGCCGCGGTCGACAACTATACGACGCAGTAAATGACCACATGAAGTATGACAAGCCAGCCGGCGAAGCCTGGGGAAGGGGTGACGCGAACTGGGCCTGTGACAATGGATTCGGCAACTGCACTGACTTTCACAGTTTATTCATCGCCAGTTGCCGTGAATTAAATATTCCCGCGAGATTTGAAATTGGCTTTCCATTGCCACCAGAACGAGGAGATGGATAAATCGCCGGCTACCACTTCTGGTATATATTTGCCTTCGAAAAGAAAAGGGTACCGGTCGACATTTCCGAGGCCGATAAAGATCCCTCCATGGCAGACTATTACTATGGAAACCTCACTGAAAACCGCATCACGTTTTCAATAGGTCGCGATTTAACTCTGATTCCAGCACAATCTGCTGGCCCGGTAAATTACCTCGTATATCCATATGTCGAGGTCGACGGTAAACAGTACAAGTCGTTTTCCAAGGGATTCGGTTACGAAGATCTGTAATGGCATAAACTTCATGAGCTCAGAATACGAACAACTAGATGTGATCGCTGTGGGAGCCCATCCAGATGATGTGGAAATCGCCTGTGGTGGCACGTTGGCAAAACTAGCAAATCAAGGCGTACGGTGTGGGATCATCGACTTAACCGATGGCGAACCTACTCCACTTAGCCCCGGCCCGGAAGTCCGCAAGCAGGAGGCTGCCAAAGCTGCTGAGATCCTCGGAGTAAAACGGATCATTCTGGATCTCCCCAATCGTCGTTTATTCGACAGTTTTGAGGCCAGATGCCAACTTGCAATCGAATTTCGCAAGTACCGACCCAAGGTCGTAATTGGCTTTGGAGACAAGACACCGATGGCATCTCCAGATCACTATCAGGCCATGTTGATTACAGATGCTGCCGTATTCTATTCGCGGCTGTGCAAGTGGCCTGAGCACTTCGACGGACTAGAACGGCACATCATACCCAGACAGTTGTATTTTCGCCTTGCATTCGAACCTCTTGCAACAGACAGCTCACTGCCACGCTTCACGTATGACATTAGTAATACGATCGATCAGAAAATCGACGCAATTAAATCTTATGAGACCCAATTTCCCGCTGAGAAAGCGTACGTCTTTGACCGCGTGCGTGCTTATGCACAAATGCTCGGTACAGAAGCCGGTTGCGATGCAGGAGAACTCTTTTTCCCGACAAAACCCATCCTGTCTAACGATTTCATGTCCACGCTTGGACTGAGCTAGCATTCAGACTAGCGCTACGATCACCACCTACTATTTTTTATGTTGGCTGCGTGGCCGTAATACCTCTATAAGATCCAAACGCTGTGCACGAATAGCACGCCGTCGGGCGACGTGTCCTTCAGACGCGAACGGCGTGTATGCAATCTCAAATGATGATGCCTGCTGTGTATCCTTGGTAAACGCTCTAGCCGCCGCAGTCGTTTTTTGTTATTTCATCCTCTTTATGACTCACACGTTATGCTCTTGCGGAGTGATAAAGCAGCATGTCATTAGCATCCTTATTCGCCAAATCTCAAAGTTCGTTCTTGCTCCTTGCGAAGGAAGAAGAAGTCAGCTCACCGTCCGTATGGGACTCCATTGAAGGACATTGGCAAGAATTATTACAACAAGCCGGCATGTCGCTTCTCATTTTTGCTGGCTTTTGGGTCGTTGCCAAAATCGTACAGAAAGTCCTCACCAAAGTTGGCACTTCTCAGCACATTGACCAGGAACTCGCATCTTTTATCGGTCGCACCGCAAAAATCTCCGTGCTGATCCTTGGCCTCATCACTGCCTTGTCACATCTAGGCATCGACGTCTCTGCCATGGTAGCCGGACTAGGGCTTACCGGATTTGCTCTGGGGTTTGCACTTAAAGACGTGATCTCCAACGTCCTCGCAGGCGTGCTAATCCTAATCTACAAACCATTCCAAAAAGATGATTGCATCAAGATTAAATCTTACGAAGGGAAAGTGGTCTCCACGGATTTGAGATACACAGTACTTCTATCTGATGGCCTAACAGTATACGTACCAAATTCACTACTGTTTACAGACGCCATTACCGTAACGTGCGATGCCGTTACTGCGGAACCAGAGATAGAGTCTACGGAATAAGCATTCCGCCATTGGGACATACGGTCAAAAAGGAAAGCGGCTCCAGGGTTTTAGTTCCGGAGCCGCTTTTTTTGCTATCTCGGCAAGTGCCCAATTAACAGAAGTGGGCGCCTTTGGTATTTACATAAACCGCGTAAAGTGACTGGCTGCCAGTCATGAACAAGCGATTGCGTTTCTTACCTCCAAAGCAGACGTTAGAACAAATCTCAGGAAGAAGAATCTGACCGATTCGTGCACCTTCGGGATTGAAGATGTGGACACCGTCGTAGCCATCACCAACCCAACCAGCACTTGCCCAGATGTTACCGTCGCGGTCACAACGAATGCCGTCAGCAAAGCCTGCTTTTTCTTCGACATTGCCGTCAGCATCAGTCAATTCAAGAGCCATTGAAGCGTACACTTTACCGTTCTTCAGATCAGTCTCTTCTGCGACATCCCAAACCTTGATTACTTCTTTTGCCTCGTCGTAATGGCTTGCACCGGTGTCAGCCACGTACAACTTTTTATAATCAGGTGAAAAGCAAAGACCATTAGGCTTGAAGATTTCGTCGGCGACCTGGTGTACTTTACCCGTCTTTGAATCGATGCGGTAAATGGCTTCTTTTTGGTACGGTTGTGGCCAATTATCCTGATTCTCTACCAGACGCCCTTCGTAATCCATGACGGCACCATAACCGGGATCCGTGAACCAAATGTCACCGTTGGGATGCACAACTGCGTCATTTGGTGCATTCAGAGACTTTCCACCATATTTATTCGCCAGAACGGTGCGGGTACCATCATATTCATAGCGGGCTACGGAACGAGTTAGATGTTCACATGAGATTTGACGACCGTGGTTATCGAATGTGTTTCCATTGCTGTTTTGAGCTGGATTCCGAAATGTCGTTACCTGATCGTTTTCTTCCGTCCAACGCAATTGCACGTTATTTGGAATATCACTCCATACAAGGTATCGACCAACACCATTCCAAGCGGGGCCTTCAGCCCAAATCATTCGCTTGCTGTGATAGAGCCGCATAATTGCCGCATTCCCCAGCTTGTAACTCTTAAACGAATCATCCAACACAACGATATTTGGATCGGGATATCGAACAGGAGGAGCACCGGGACCATAATTCCGCGGTTCCGCGGTCACTCGTTTCATTGATACTGCCATGGTTGAAGCGGTCGCTGTCGCAGCAAGTACGAAGTTACGTCGATTCATTCCTTGTTGTTTTGTCATGATTGTTACCGTTTCTAAGTTGAACTCACTTGTAAGTACATTGTGTCATTTTGCCTTGGCACCTTCGCTCGTTTTGGCGAAGGGAGCATCTACCGTTATAACAGTTATCAAGACGGAAGTTGATTACGTCGAACACTAAATAAACAGATAGCCAATCGATTCTCTGACGGATTATTAAATGACTAACGACACCCCAATTGCGACTGTTACACCTGTTAGTGAAGATGATGCAACAGGAGTGGTTGCAGAGGTTTTTGCCGATATCAAAGCAACCAAGAATCTGGAATTCGTGCCAAATTTCTGGCGCACTATTGCCGTGTATCCGACGCTACTGCAACAGGTTTGGAGCCAACTGAAGGCTGTCATGCACCCGGAAGCAGACGATAGGGAAGGGCATTTAACACCCGTGGTAAGAGAAATGATCGCAGTTGCAGTGAGTGCCACTAACGGCTGCACATATTGTCTCAATTCTCATACGCGCGCATTGCAAAGTATGGGTGTGTCTGATGGCAGCATCGGTGAGGTGCTGGCTGTCGCTGGTTTATTTAATCAAACCAACACGCTTGCTGATGGCTTTCAGGTCGAACCGGATATAAAACCGCTAGCAGCAAGAGGCTAGATAACCTTTTGCAATCGGACGGTCTAAAGCAGACTGCCATAAGCCGCTAGCGCCAGGGCATAAATACAGCACTTACAGGTGTCGGGCATTTCACTGTCGCACCGGTCGGTTCCAATACACCAGTATCTTGGTCAATTTCAAACACCGAAATAGAGCTGGATGACTGGCCTAATGCCAAGAGATACTTTCCAGTTGGATCAATCCGAAAACTACGAGGGGTTTCACCACCAATATCCTGATTTTCAACATAGGTCAGTTTTCCAGTACGTTGGTCAACGGAATAGACGACGATCGTGTCGTGACCTCTGTTAGAGCCATAAACAAATTTGCCGCTTGGATGGCAATACATCTCAGCAGTTGAGTGCCCGTCCTGCTGAGACTCGTTCGGAGGGAGTGTTGACACAACCTGAAAGGGCTCGAGCTTTCCGAGGCGACCGTTGTACTTGTATGCGTTGGCGGTCATATTCAGTTCATTGATTCCATATGCAAAACGACCGGAACGGTGGAAGCTGAAATGTCGTGGCCCGGATCCTGCTTCCGACTTAGCAAAAGGGTGCTTCCCCGGAGTTAGCGTTCCCTTACGGGCATTAAGGCGATACACGAGCACTTTATCGAGCCCAAGATCTGAAACGGCCACAAATCGATTCCACGGCCCGACGTCAATTGAATGACCGTGAGGTGCTTCCTGACGCGGATGTACGCTCTTGCCGGTGTGTTGCACAAAACTCGATGGAGCACTCAATGATCCGTCCGATTGCACACGATAGGCAGCAACACTTCCACCATCGTAATTTGCAACCATGACGGTGCGCCCCGTGTAATCAATGCATAAATGGCACGGGGCACCACCCTTAGTTGATTGCTGATTCAATTCCGTTAACGCGCCTGACTGCTGATCGATTGAAAACGAAGTAATATATCCGGCCTTTTCGCCTTTGTATTCCACTGTTTCGTTTACTGCATAAAGATACTTTCCATTTGGATGTACATCGACAAAGGATGGATTAACGGTTTTTGTTACTTCACCGTGTGGCTTTAGCTCGCCGGTGTTGGAGTCAAATGTAAATGCGTAAATCCCCTCACTGTCACCACCGGTGTAAGTACCGACATACACCAAATAAACCCCCGTTTGTTTGTGCCCGTGATAAGCACGAATTGTCGTGGTCATTAGCAACATGGATGCGCAGGTAAGAAGTGCGATTGCGGTTTTCATAGGTGTCATTCCAAATAGATTTATGCCGTTAGTTACAGCTTCAATTCGAACAAATTCGCCCACAATTGCAACCATACAAAAGAAAACCTCGTGCACCCAACAAAGTGGAATACACGAGGCCTTCCTGCAAATGGATCAAATTGTCACGTATGTCGCAGCAAATCGTCCTGAGTCGTTAGTCCCAAGTTAAATTTGCACCGCTTTGGTACTCAGTAACACGTGTTTCAAAGAAGTTCTTTTCTTTGGATAAGTCCATCGTTTCACTCATCCATGGGAAAGGATTGCTTGAGTTGTATTGAGTTGGCAATCCAATACGCTCTAGTCGCCGATCTGCGACATGTTGAACGTATTCGCGGAACAATTCACCGTTGAGTCCCAGGACACCACGAGGCAGGCAATCATGAGCGTATTCCACTTCATACTCAACAGCTGTACGGACCCGCTCGATCATGGCTTCCTGAAAATCTTTCGTCCATAACTCGGGATTCTCAGCCTTGATTCCGTTAATCAAATCCAAACCAAAATTCAGATGAATCGTTTCATCACGCAGAATATATTGAAACTGCTCGCCAATTCCTGTCATTAGGTTTCGGCGATGGAATGACAGCACCATTACGATACCGGTATAGAAGAAAATG
>JAKUOW010000119.1 GCA_022451045.1 Pirellulales bacterium
ACACTGCATTTGTATGGCCCTGAAGTCACAAAGCCTGGCACGTTTGCTGCAAACTGCATGCTTGCACGAAGTCTTGCAGAGCGTGATGTCCGGTTTACTCAAGTATTCATTCGCCAGTGGGATCAACACGGGAATCTACCAAAAGACATCCGACGCCAATGCGGGATTATCGACCAACCATCCGCCGCATTAATTAAGGACCTCAAGCAACGAGGCATGTTCGAGGACACGCTTGTGATCTGGGGTGGTGAATTCGGCCGGACTATCTACTGTCAGGGCGGCCTGACTATGACAAACTACGGTCGCGACCATCATCCACGCTGCTATACCAAGTGGATGGCGGGTGGCGGTATCCAAGGTGGCGTCGTGTACGGAGAAACTGACGACTTCAGTTACAACGTACAAAAGGATCCGGTACACATTCATGACTTGAATGCAACTATTCTCCATTGTCTGGGTATCGACCACGAGAGGTTGACCTATCGACATCAAGGTCGAGACTTCCGATTGACCGATGTGCATGGCTCACCGGTTCAGGGAATTCTGGCCTAGACGAAGCATTGAAATGCGAATTACAAATGTCGAAACGCTGATTCTCCAGCACGACATGGATGTCGAGTTAGGGTTTGCACAGGGCTACTACAACAAACGTACTGCGCACATCATTAAGGTACACACCGATGCCGGAATCACAGGCATCGGTGAGATTTTTGGTGCCGGTAATTTTGCTTTTGCCAATCAGGCAATCGTCAATCACGTAATTGCACCGATGCTGATAGGCCGTAATCCCCTCGACATCAATGTCATTTGGCATGAGGTTTATAATGCCATGCGTGATCATGGTCAAAAAGGCATGCCGATTTCATGCCTTTCCGGTGTGGACATTGCCTTGTGGGACATCATGGGAAAAGCCACTGATATGCCGCTCCACCAACTGCTAGGTGGAAAGGCCCGTGAAGACTTTGTGGTTTACGGCTATGGCATGATGCTGCAAAAGCGAGACGATCTGGCTTCTGCATTTGAGCAAGAGGTTAAGAGCATCGTCGAAATGGGGTACACCGCATCGAAAATGAAACTCGGGCTTGGAGTCGATGGTGATCGAGAATTAGCGGCCGCTGTCAGGCGAGGTGCCGGAGATGGATTCAAGCTGATGGCCGATAGCAATCACGCATATACCGTCGGCGAGGCAATACAACTTGGGCAAACTCTGCGTGATCTGGCGTTCTATTGGTTTGAAGAACCCGTCATGCCAGAAGACTACAACGGGTACAAGGCGGTGCGACAGGCCTTACCGGGCATCAACATAGCTGGCGGTGAAGCAGAATGGACGCGATTCGGCCACAGAGAGCTCATTTCTCGTGGATGCGTTGATATCTTACAACCCGAAGTTGCGACAACCGGTGGCATTAGTGAAGTAATGAAAATCACCGCAATGGCGCATGCCTTTGGTACGCCGGTGATTCCACACGTCTGGGGTTCCGACATTCTCATCGCGGTCGACATGCATTTAGTTTCGGTATTGCCGGATATCCCAGGTGGCCTGCATCAGTTCCAGCCAATGCTCGAATACGACACAACGCCAAATCTCTTTCACAAAGATTTGCTAACCACGCCTCTTTCTATTCCTCAGCAAGTCCGGGATAACCATGGCCGAGCTAAACCACCAGAAGGACCAGGCATTGGTATCGAGCTAAACGATGCATTCGTTGAAAAGTACCGTGTTGGTTAGTTATCCAAACCAATCAATCCTCGATGCGAATCTTAATTGCTTTACAAAGCTTTTTTTTTGAGTCGGAGATGCGTCCGCATTTACGACATACGTGCGTGGCGTCTTTGAGAGTAACCTTGCCACTTTGCGCATTACGCTTCTTGCGATTCTTCTTCTTTTTCGATTTACAAAGGGTGTTGCTCATAGTGTCTCGTCTGCGTCACTTCTATATTTTGCTAAAATCGTATATCCGTCAACTCTCAAGCCCATGCTCGCTGTACGCAGTGACCGATAAACCCACATCCATTTCTTAACCAAAGCAAGTAATCAATGATTTTTCAGGAACTTACATCTCCGGACATTAAGGCGATCGATCGTGAAAATACGATTTGCATCATCCCGATTGCGGCCGTGGAACAACATGGCCCCCACATGCCGACTGGTACCGACACCATTTTATGCACTGCAGTAGCGGAAGCACTTGAAGCTAAAATGCCGGAGCAAACCCTTCTCACACCAACTAGTTGGCTAGGTGCAAGTGCACATCACTTGAGAATTGGCGCCACACTGAATGCTGATCTCGATCATTATGTATCGATGCTTCTCGACATCGGCAAGTCGCTTCTCAACGATGGTTTCCGAAGGATCTTCTACCTTAACGGTCACGGCGGAAATATTGATCCAATGAAAATCGCTGTAAGAGAATTGCAACTGAATCACGTCGATTCGATGCTGGTAGCCGGTTCATATTGGGCAGTGGCGGACGACTTTATCGTGAGCACACTTGAAGGCGATCACAAATACGTCGGACACGCGTGTGAATTCGAAACTTCGATGATCATGCACGTCCGGCCGGAACTGGTGCGCACTGAGCACGTCCATCCCGCCGGGCAATTAATAGACGACGTCGTCAATGGCGTTTACGTGAGCCGTGACATGAAGCAGCGCACCAATGACGGGTTTACCGGACGTCCCGATCTCGCAACCGCAGAAAAGGGAGAGAAGTTCTTTAACGCTGTAGTAGACAAACTCGTTGAAACCGTAAACAGCCTGCTAACACACCCGCTGGGCACCACACATCAGGACTTCATTTAGAACGCCATCAGCATCGTCCATCGATCGGCGGAACTTGCAGTCAATTGCATGATGTTGAATCATGGTAACGCTGGGTCGTTTATCTCTTTCATCTTGCTCAAGAGCTTTGCATGCAAGAGAGTGACAATTGCCTGATGCTGTTGCTGATCAATCAGGTTGGTCGTCTCGCTGGGATCAGCGATAAGATTAAAGAGTTCATCTCGCTGAGGATCATTAAAATCCCGAACCAATTTCCATTTGGAAGTCCGGTAACATCGCATGTGCGTTTTCGATTGATGACGCGTCGAGTATTGTGCAAACACTTCGTCATCCCACCCGTCAGCCGACCCTGTTAACAACGTCGATAAATCTCGCCCTCTCACTATCTTTTTCTCCGCACTTGAACCACCGGCGATTTCCTGCATCGTGGGATACCAATCAAGATTGGTAACTGACGAGTCAATTCTTGTTCCAGGCTTTGTGACACCTGGCCAAACAACGCACGTTGGTACACGGAGAGAATTGTCGTACATATTCGGGCGTTGACCTGCAGGGATGTTTTCAGTGGCCAGCGGTAACGAGTCCTTTTTTAGAATCCAGTGCCCATTTCCTTTGTGCCAAATTCCGTTGTGTCCCATGTTGTAGCCATGGTCACTCGTAAACACGATTACCGTATTCTCTCGCAATCCGGATTCATCCAGCGTCTCTTGCAATCGACCGACATTTCGATCCACTCCGCGAGTACTTGCAAGGTATTCGCGTGTAAATCGTTTAACGCGTTGAACATCTAAACCTTCGAAGGCGGGCGACGGCAACTTGGGATCTAGTTTCTCAAAGGGCTTCATGTCCTCAGGTGCAACGGGTAACCAGCGTGCATGCGGGGCACGATAGTGTAAAACTAACAGGAATGGCTGATTATCTGGCCGGTTTTCAATGAAAGAGATTGCATGATCCGTGAGGATATCCGTAGTTAACCCGTCAATCTTCTTATTTTGACCATCTACTTCAAGCGTTGGATTTACCGGAGACCAACCACCTCCACGGTGACCCATGAAATAATCAAACCCTGTCTTGGTCGGATGATATTTATCGAGCAAGCCTAAGTGCCACTTTCCAACCAATCCTGTGAAGTATCCCGCATTTTGCATCACTTCATACCAAGTCTGTGTACTTGGATCCAATCCGTGATCCGCCTCAACTCGTGGATTGAGCCATTCGGTTACCCCTACCTCCGTGCCATATCGGCTTGTGGCGAGTGATGCGCGCGACGGACTGCAGACCGGGGTGACAACGAATGTGTTGGGCAGATAAGTACCTGCGCGAAACAACTTATCCAGGTTTGGGGTGTTGGCGTGGGTCGGTTTGTCATAGAGACCGATTGCCCATGGCGCTTGGTCGTCTGTCATGATAAATACGACATTCGGGCGTTCCGCCCGTAGTACACTGGTTATCGACAGGACAATCAGGAGGATTAATTGACTATTTTTGGGCATGTATCTCTACTCTTTAATTCAAAATTGCCGGCTTAATCTGACAGACAGACTGGAATAACGCATGGCCAATGGACTAAGATAACAGTACGTGCAGAAGCACGATTTACGGCCACATTATTGTTACCTGGTCAAAACATGTACATAACGTACAAATTTTAAGGAAAAGAAACATGAAAAACATCCTTGTACCCACAATGATGGCAGCTGCCCTGGCAATGGGCGGACTTGTCATGGCTGAGGTGGAGTCAGGATTGGGTGTTGGTACACCGGTACCTCCATTCAATACTAAAGACACCTGCGGCGAAAATGCTGGTAAATCACTGTGCTATAGGTGACTGTTCGGCACACGTCCGGTCGTTGCAATTTTTGCACGTACGGCCTCGGACGACTTGACCAGTCTGGTCAAGAAAGTTGACGCACTTATCGAAGCTAACAAAGCTAAGCAACTTCGAAGCTATCTCGTTCTTTTGGCAGACGATGCCGATGAAGCGGAAGAGACGCTGATTGCACTTGGCAAGAAAAACAACATCAACCACGTGAAACTCACCGTGTTTGATGGAATCGCTGGCCCTCCGAAATATCAGATTTCGAAGGACGCTGATTTGACCGTTCTCCATTGGAAGGGTCGAGTCGTTGCTAAGAATAACGCCTACACCAAGGCTGAATTCAACAGCGATGCAATTAAGGAAGTTATCGAATCAGCTAAGGGTTCCATCCTTAAGTAAGCAATTCGGATAACGACCAATAGATTAGGTAACAATCAAACCGGTGTCCTCGCCAGAGGACGCCGGTTTTGTTTTGCGCTTGTCAAATCAAACGATCAAATCCGCTCTCAATCTTTGATAAACTCAGAATTGTCACAACACCCCAATTCCATTCGCAGAGTCTTCCAATGAAGTCATCACACGTCCTTCTGTTTGTCGGGATCCTTCTCTCCAGCTGGTCATCTAGTTTTGCTGGCATCAGTAATAGCCTGATGGACATTTCAGCCGACGGCACTCTATTAATTTGTAGCAATCGTGATAGCGGCACCGCGACCGTGGTCGACCTGAAAACGAGCAACGTTTTGCATGAAATACCTGTCGGAAAACATCCCGAAGGGGTGTCCTTTGTTGGTTCCTCCAAACTGGCGGCAGTGGCGATATATGACGAAGATAAAATCGTCTTCATCGATACAATAAAGGGCGAACTCGTCCGCACTATCGAGGTATTTGACGAACCATATGGAGTCGTCAGCACGACCGATGGCAAGAGGCTCTATGTGACATTGGATTTTCCCGGTCAGGTTCTAGAGCTTGATCCGGTTACCGGTAAAACATTGCGGACATTTGAAGTGGGTCCTTTCACTCGCGGCGTGGCTCTTAGAAGCGACGAGTCGAAGTTATATGTTGTTCAGTACTACAACGCACTTGTTTCCCAGAGCTCACTCGAGAATGGCAAAGTCACAGATCAATGGTCATGTAGTCGGACCGATAATCTTGCCCGTCAACTGGTAACTCATCCAACACGTGAAAAAGTCTATGTATCTCACATTCGATCGAAGATCACATCGATTCACGGGCAAGGTTCCATTTTTCCTTACGTGTCGGTCGTTGACAGTGTTCCCGGTGAAGAACGCCGCCGCAAGCGGATCCCGATGGATGCGTTTGTGAACAATCAAGTAACAGCAAACCCTTGGGAAGTGGATATCACGCCAGATGGGAAACACTTCTATGTCATTTTCGGTGGTACGAATGACATGTATGTTTGCAATACGATTGACGACGACTATCGCGAACTGGGCTATGTTGCCCGTCTAACTCCTGGACTGAATCCTCGGGCTATACGCGTGGGACCAAAAGGTCAGTTCTTTTATGTATATACCGCGCTCGACTTCACCGTGTCCAAGTTCTCCGTCGCGGACAATCGGCTAATTCAAAAGACTAAAATCACCGAGAATCCGCTCACGGATCAGGTCCTCGCCGGAAAGATCCTCTTCTACTCCGCTCTGCAACCGATGGTGGCACGCCGTTGGATTAGTTGTTCCAGCTGCCATCCGGACGGCCAACCTGATGGTCGGACGTGGCATAACCCTGAAGGGCTACGAAATACTCAGTCCTTTGCCGGTCTACGCTGGACGCACCCGGTACACTGGTCCGCTGACCGTGACGAAGTGCAGGATTTTGAACACACGATTCGCGGTCCGCTAATGGGTGGTTCGGGCCTGATCAAAGGTGCAGTGGACCCGTCTCTAAAGGAACCCAATCGCCTTAAGTCTGACAGACTCGATGCCTTGGCTGCCTATACGAACTCACATGATTTCACCATCAGTCCATTTGCAAAAAATGGCCTTTCAGATTCTGCCACGCGCGGCAAATCTCTCTTTGAATCAGAAAAGACAAAGTGTGCTACATGCCACACGGGACCTGTATTTACTGACTCGGCGCCAGTGGCCATTTCAGCATTCAGAATGCACGACGTCGGAACCGGCAACGACGATGAGTCCGAGAAAATGGGTCCTCGATATGACACTCCTACCTTGTTGGGCGTCTATAGAAGTGCTCCATACTTACATCACGGCAAGGCACTTACGCTTCACGATGTACTAACAACGGAAAACAAAGAGGACAAGCATGGTGTAACAAGTCATCTATCAGAGACTCAAATAAACGACCTCGTGGAGTTTCTAAAATCACTCCCTTACGAGGATCCGACGAACGATATCAAATCCTCAGGAATCAAGGCTGTAGATTTCTAACAGCGATTACTTAGACCAACCGTGAGAACTCCATGTTTACAACTAGCCTTATGCAACGACGTGAATTCCTTACAACAACTGCATCGCTTTGCGCCATAAAACCCGCGTTTTGTGAGACCATGAAACAGCGTGGAGGTCGCATGGCCTCTCGACTGCGCATTACAAGCATCGAGCCGCATACGATTTGCATTCCGTATCATCCGGTTAACCACGACTATTTGTTTAAGTATCACGGCATCAGGCTGCAATTGCGGACAATCTATATCCTAAAGACGAACCAACCCGGACTCGAGGGATACGGCGATGCATGGGGCCCAGCCATGGATGAGTCCAATCTGGAAAAGTATATCGGGACGAATCCCTTCGAATGGCTAGCTGATACTAAGTTGATTGGCATCAACATGGCGATCTATGACTTAGTAGGTAAATGTCTTGATCTACCAGTCTGGAAGTTGATTGGTGCCAAGGTGCGCAATAAGGTTCCAGTCTCAGCATGGACCTGTTCACGTCCGCCTCGCATGATGGCTGAGGAAGTCACGCATGCGGCGAAACAGGGTTACACATGGCTGAAATACCATGTCGATGAAGTTCAGAATGTTATCGCTCAAGCTGAGGCGATGGATCGCGTCGCACCAGCGGGATTTAAAGTTCACTACGACTTCAACGCTAATCAGGACGTTGAGACAGTTGCGCCGGTCGTTAAGGAGCTCGAGCGATTCACAGTCTCGGGACGGATTGAGGATCCAATCGTAGCCGACGATCCAGATGGATGGGTGAAGATCCGCAACATGACTGACCTACCAATTCTGGGGCATCATGCGCCAACATCGTTTGTAGCCGGTGGTCAGGTGGACGGGATGATGAGTGGTCATGCACCTGTACGTCAGGCAGCCAAGTTGGATGCAATCGCCGAACAAGCTGGAATTCCGATCATGCTACAGAATGCCGGTGGGACTATGAACCAATCCTTTCTTGTACATCAGGCATGCGTCTTTAATACTGCAACCATCGACCACGTAAACCTTGCTCGAATGTGGGTTGATGATATCTCCAACGAGCAAATGCCTGTCACAAATGGCTACGTGGAATTACCAAAGGGACCTGGACTAGGAATGACACTTAACCGCGATAAATTGGCGAAGTATGAGCACGCGCCTCGTCGCACATATGAACCATTTATCGTCGTGATCAAATACGCTGATGGCCCAACAATTTACGTCAGGCACAATCCGGACTTACCAAATTCAACCGATAACATGCGGTTCCTTGGACGTTTGATCAAGGGTGAGATTCCCGGACCCAAACCAGCATATGATAACGACGTGAAGGCAGAATTCTGGCAGGAGCCTAGTTCATCCGAGTGGCAGCAGATGTGGAATCGCACCGTAAGCGGGCATGTTGTAAAAGCAGGAATCTGAAGGAACACGGCTTAGCTGGAAACTTTCAATCGCTCTTGTTACCCATCACTCGCTGGTGAATACAAATGCATGCTATGCATCATCTAAGGCACTCACGTTGATTCAAATAAACTCCTCATGGATGACCAAAGTGCTTCGAGAATCTCGAATTTCCAAACGCAATTCCCATTTAGGCAGATGCTAAACACGCTACTTCTAGGTGCGAAGATTGAAAAACCGGCATCACCAACCCCCGTTGGGGGTACTATTGCGTATTGAGTCTATATTGAGCTTGCCGGTAAATAATGCCGACAAGTAGAATAAGGGCAGTTAGTAAAGAGTCAGTTCTGCAAAGGCATTTATCATGTTGCGCGTCTATTCCGATAAGAACTCCCAATCCCAAGCATATTGCGATGGCATGAGTCGTCGCAGTTTCGTTCAGCTAGGCGTTGCCGGCATGGCAAGCCTTGGTCTCGGTGATGTCCTTCGCGCAAGGGCTGCTTCGAAAAATGTAGCAGCTGACAAGTCAAACGTATCGACCATTTTGATCTGGCTCGACGGTGGACCGGGGCACATGGACATGTATGACATGAAGCCTGAAGCACCGGTTGAGTATCGGGGTATCTGGCAACCAATTAAAACGGTTGTACCTGGCTTTGACATTACCGAGCTTTATCCACGTCAGGCAAAACACACAAACAAATTCTCCATCGTACGCTCGCTGCACCACGATACGGGCGATCACTTCGCCGGTGCTCACCGCATGCTGACTGCAAAGAACATGGGAGTAAGTGGCGCGAATAACATCGGCAAGTTCCCTGGCATCGGCGCGATTGTTGCACAACAGCGGAAGAAGCTAAATCGTGAAGTTCCGCCATACGTATCTGTCCCCACCGCATCAAGCGTGGGAAGAGTGCCGGGGTATTTCGCCGGCAAATTCCTTGGTGTGCAATACGATCCATTCATGACCAAGGGCGATCCAAACGCAGAAAATTTCACAGTGCAAAATATGGTGCTACCATCAGGTATCACTGTAGATCGTCTTGATGATCGTACCGAACTGAGATCCCAACTCGATACCATTTCTCGCACAATCGAGTCACGTGGAACCTTCGATGCCTTGGACCAATTTGATCAACAGGCATTTTCATTCGTCGCCGGCGACAAGGCTCGTCAGGCCTTTGACATGAGCCAGGAAGACGATACAACACGGGAACGCTACGGTCGACACACTCAAGGTCAAAGCACCTTGCTCGCCAGACGACTGGTTGAAGCTGGCGCTTCCTTTGTAACCGTCCACTTTGGTGGCTGGGATCATCACTGGAACCTACAGGGTGGATACGAAGACTATCTTCCAAAGGTAGACTCTGCAGTAGCCAGCTTATTTGAAGATCTGGAAGAACGCGGCATGTTGGAAACAACCATCGTAATGCTATGCGGTGAATTCAGTCGAACGCCACGCATGAACGATGGCGGAAACGGCGGGCCGCCACTGAGCAAGGGCACACCTGGACGTGACCACTGGGGCAACTCGATGTTCTGCCTCCTTGGAGGTGGTGGTATTAAAGGTGGTCAGCTTATTGGTTCAACGACAGCTAAGGGTGAAAGTCCTAAGGACCGACCGGTGACACCATCTAATATCCACGCCACGGTATACGAGTGCATGGGAATCGACCCCACACTTCATATCCTGGACCACGCAGGGCGCCCCACTCCCGTGCTTGACGATCCTACCGCGATTCGCGAATTGCTCTGATCAATCACAGTATCAAGTGCATAAACTTCATCTCGCAGTACGTTCCAAGTGTTAGCTAGCGCAATTCGTGTGCAAGTGTCTGTATACTATGGATATATGTCGATAGTCACTGTTCCCCCCCTCACATATCTCACCATCTACAAAGCATGAAAAACGCAAGATTATTCATCTATTTCGCCGCGGGAATTTTGTTTGCATTGCCAGGCATCTCTGTTGCACAAGAAGAAGATCGCGTGGGACTTGATTTCTTTGAAGCCAAGATTCGCCCCATGCTGGTCTCGCACTGCTACGAATGCCACAGTGCTGGCGCTGCCGCGAAGAAGAAACTTAAAGGTGGGCTGTATCTGGACAGTCGCGAAGGCAGTCTGGCTGGCGGTGAAAGCGGGCCTGCAGTCGTTCCCGGTAATCCTGATGAAAGCCTGCTTGTAAGCGCTCTCAAGCACGAGGGATTCGAAATGCCACCCAAGGGGAAACTGCCGGATGAAATCATCGGCCATTTCGTCAAATGGATTGAACTTGGTGCTCCGGATCCTCGCGATGGACAGACCGTTGCAGCAAATTTATCTATCAACATCGATGAAGGCAAGCAGCATTGGGCTTTTCAACCACTTGCCGCGGTTGCCGTACCGGAGACGGGAGATGGGGATTGGGGACGCACAGATATTGATGCATACATAAGAGCCCGGCAACTTGACGCCGGCATATCGCCAAACGCTATCGCTTCGCCCCGCACCCTGATTCGTCGAGCCTACTTCGACTTGATTGGTCTACCGCCCACACCCGAACAAGTTAGCAGTTTTGTTCAGGCTGCAGAGCAGGATCTGTCAGCAGCATACACCGCGATGATCGACTAGCTGCTAGCCAGCGAACACTACGGAGAACGATGGGGACGTCACTGGCTGGACATCGCACGTTTCGCTGAGAGCAATGGATACGCATTTGACGGTGATCGACCCAATGCATGGCACTACCGGGACTTTGTTATCAAGGCGCTAAACTCAGATGTCCCATACGACGAATTCATCCGGTTGCAATTGGCTGGTGACCTGCTTACTGACAGAAACGTGCAAACAACCGATCAGTCGAATGCTGCCATCTATAACCTCGCTGCAACCGGCTACCTTGTTGCAGGGCCATACACAACGCAACAAACACAAAAAGAACGGGAACGCAGTCGCTACGAACAGTTGGATGACATCGTTAGCACGATGGGTACATCATTGCTGGGCATCACGATTGGTTGCGCGCGTTGCCACAACCATAAATTTGACCCCGTTCCACAGCACGACTATTACCGACTGATCGCAAACTTCGCAGAAGTTGGCTTCGACAATACGGCCATCACAACCAACCCGGAAGATTTCAATAAACAAACAGCTGACTTTAACGCCGCACACAATCCACTTGTAAAGGCTCGGTCTGACTACGAAGCCAATGAATTACCCAGCATATTTGACACATGGTTGGAGACAACGCTGGCAAATGAAATAGAAACTCCCGTAGGAGTTACGCTCGGAGATTGGCAACACGCCGGTCCATTTGCCGCGGAAAACTACGACACCGCATTATCGACGGCCTTTCCACCAGAATCGGGAGTGGATCTGCAGGCAACATATAAAGACGGCACGATCAAATGGACTGCACACGCGGACTGGAAAGATGGTGAGTTTACTAGTGTCCTCGATGAAACCATTGGAGCGCATTATCTGCACCGGCTCGTTACATCAGATATCGACAAGACAATTGCTGTGAGATTACGTGCAGATGACGGAATGAGGATCTGGCTTAACGGTGAAGAGGTTCCGGACGACAAACTACTGCCTGACAGTGAACAGGACCACAAAATTGCAGAGCTCAACTTAAAGGCCGGCGAGAACACGATCTTAATTAAGCTCGTAAATGCCGGCGGTCCATGCCGATTCCTGTTCCTTGCCATGGCCAAAAAGGAGACGACTTTAACAGGTATCGGCAACTGGCATCATCTGGGCCCATTCACCGAAGCCAATCATGATGCAGCTTTTAACAAAGTCTATGAAACTGAAAAACACGTAGACCTTACTGCCACATATAAGGAGGGTGAATTGAAATGGGTAGAGCAACCGGATTGGACTGACGCAACCGCTCATAATGACAAGCTCACTGGCAACAACTGTGCTAACTTCCTGTATCGAACGATCGAATCAGACAGGCCCAGGCACGTCGCACTGTCGCTTGGAACTGACGATGGCATTAAAGACTCGGTAAATGGTAAAGAGGTTCTTAACAAAAAAGTGGCTAGAAATGACGCCGCTAAGGATCAGGAAAAGGTAAACATTCAGCTTGGCGTCGGCACAAACCATATTCTCATTAAGATCGCAAATGGCGGCGGTAAGACAGGCTTTTATTTTGAGTCTACACTGATCGACACACCGGATGATGTGAAGACAATCCTCGCCATCGAACGCGAAAAGTGGGATAACAAAC
>JAKUOW010000012.1:0-46852 GCA_022451045.1 Pirellulales bacterium
CGGATGGATCTATTAAAGGGATGGAGAATTTACTGCTACTGTTATCAGATGGCAGTAATTTAAGATTTTTACGAGTCAGCGACACTGTCGACTGACCTATTATTTTCAGATAGTCATGGTACCCGTTGGTAGGATCTGATTGATTCTGTTAGCGGTCGCTGTGCGTTGTGATTGAAATGGCCAAGCAATCTAATAATTCTGGCAAGGATAAAGCGGGTAACCGTGGTGATCTAATGTCGCTCGGTGCTGCCGTTGGAAGTTTTGCATTTTATAGTGCAAACCAGGGAAAGGTCGCGCGCCGGGCAACCATGCTCACCGCTTTTCTTGTGTGTGTTATGGCAGCCTGGGCTGCTAATGCATGGCTTCCTTCCACACAGATTTTCAGTGCGAACGTTTCTGTTGGCGAGTCGGAAGATTTCATCCGCCCTGTGGAAAAAGCTACTTTGCTAGTCGGGCTCTATGTTGCAATTGTCCTGATTTGGGCAATTGGCAGCCGTCTAGGTCTCCTCCAAAAACAACATGCTGAAGACACGGCGGGTGGTGTACTCGGGACATTTTTCCGTGCGCTGCCACTTTTTGGAATTGTGATCCTCTGGGTTGCATCCATTCTGATCCCAGTGTCTGTATTTGGATTAGAAAGAGATGCCGCTGAAGCGCTTCGTGATTCAATGCAGGAAACAGTTGTGCCTGGAGTACTTTTAGTGCTCGGGTGCTGGATAAGTTTCCGTGCCGTGAATTGGCCGCGTTTTGCTGAATTCCTTATTTCAGTGGAAACAGAAATGGCAAAAGTATCATGGCCCCAAAAACGTGAACTGGTCTTAAGTAGTATCGTTGTCATCGTAATGATCTTCCTGCTTGCTGGTGTATTGTTCTTTTATGACATCATCTGGCAAGCCATCCTGCAGTGGATAGGAGTGAAGACGTTCTAGTGTTTCACAGTGGACACCACCACGTTTGAAACAGCCTGACGAAGGAAACAAGTTGTGAGCAGCAATCCAGAAGAATCAAAACCAGTCGATGATGTTCAGGATCAACCGATCCCTGAAGATGCTGTTGCTGGTAATGCAGATGAACAGGCTGTTGAAAGCTTAGCTGAAGCAACTGAAGAAGCATCAAGTGAGGAATCAGGCGATGATGCTGGTCAATTAGAATTAGAAGCAGAAGCACCAGCTGAGGAAGAAGCTAGTGATGACTCAGATGCCGAAGCTGAAGCACCGGCTGAAGAAGTAGTTGAAGAAATAGCCGAAGAAGCTAGTGATGACGCAGATGCCGAAGCTGAAGCACCAGCTGAAGAAGAAGCTAGTGATGACTCAGATGCCGAAGCTGAAGCACCGGCTGAAGAAGAAGCTAGTGATGGCTCAGATGAAGAGCCCTCTGGCGAAGAGTCAGTTGAAGAGGAAAGTGACGAAGTAGAAGAGTCTGCGGAAGTCACACAAGAAAACACATCGCATGATGTCGGTGATGAAGAAGATGTAACTGGCACAATGCAATGGTACATCCTCAAGGTTCAAGTAAACCGAGAGGATTCAATTCGGGATGCACTGGTGCGTCGCATCAAGATGCATGGTTTAGAAGAGTTTTTTGGTGATGTCGTCGTTCCGACAGAGGACATTGCGGAATTCAACCGCAGTGGAAAGCGGCGAATTGTTAAGAAGAAGCTTTTCCCCGGATACATCATGGTCAACATGGTCATCAATGATGATACGTGGTTTCTGGTGCGTGAGACGTCAGGAATTGGCGACTTTACCGGCACATTCGGTAAGCCAACTCCAATGTCCGACGAAGAGGTTCGTCGAATTATCCAGATTGACGATGAGGTGGAAGAAGGCGAACAGCAAGTCAAGACGGCAATACCGTTTAAGAAAGGCGATCGTGTTCGTGTCAAGGATGGCAACTTCCAGAACTTTGAAGGTGAAGTCGACAATATCGACGAAGCGAGTGGTCGTGTGACAATCATTGTCAGCATTTTTGGCCGCAGCACGCCTGTTGAATTGGAACACTGGCAGATTGAGGAAGTCTAGTCGGTATCCAACTCCTGATTCTGGTAATGGCATTGCCATTACTGCTGGATCGATCCAGCAGGGGTAACTACTTTTAATTAAATGAGTTTGAACCGTAGGTTGAATTGAGGCCGTAGGATCATGGCAAAACAAGTAATGGGTGAGGCAAAGTTTCAGGTCCCTGGTGGACAAGCTACTCCCGCGCCTCCTGTTGGTACTTCCCTGGGTAAATTCGGTATTAATCTGGGGCAGTTCGTGCAACAGTTTAATGATCGAACAAAAGAATATAACGGTACACCGATTCCGGTAATCGTAACGGTATACCAGGATCGGTCATTTGACTTTGTCACCAAGAGCCCACCGGCTGCATCGCTGCTTAAAAAGGCCGCTGGAATTGCCAAGGGATCTGGAGTTCCCAATGTAGAAAAAGTAGGCACCGTTACACGGGCTCAAGTCGATGATATCGTGAAGGCCAAAGCCGCTGACCTGAACGCAACAGACCCGGATCATGCAGCCCGAATCATCATGGGCACAGCACGAAGCATGGGCATCATCGTTGAAGAATAAACAAGTTGAAGAATAGATAGACGTAAGAAAACAAGTAGCGTCCAGCCGATTAGACGACTCGGATTACGGATTAATAAAATGGTAAATACATCAAAACGATATACGTCAAATTCAGAGAAGATTGCCGCTGCAGGCGAATTCGTAGCTGTAGGTGACGCTGTAAAACTGCTCAAAGATCTCGACCATGGTAAGGCTGCGGAACCTACCGTTGAAATCCATATGCGGTTGGGTGTTGACCCAAAGCAGGCAGATCAAATCATTCGCGGAAGTGTTGTTCTTCCGCACGGTATTGGTCGCGCACAACGCGTGGTTGTGTTTGCTAAAGGTGATCAGGCAGATGCAGCTACCGCTGCAGGTGCTGATGAAGTTGGTCAGGAAGATTTAGCAAAGAAAATTCAGGACGGCTGGACGGACTTCGATGTTTGTATCGCTTCTCCTGACATGATGGGATTAGTTGGTCCGCTCGGAAAAGTTCTGGGGCCACGTGGCTTGATGCCATCACCACGAGCCGGCACTGTTACACCTGATGTAGCGAAGACCGTTGAAGAATATAAGGCTGGTAAAGTCGAGTTTAGAAATGACGACGGTGGCAATGTCCATGCAGTCGTCGGCAAAGTCAATTTCGACACCGATAAGCTAACCGAAAACGTCCAGTCATTTATCGATCACATTGTTGGTTTAAAACCAATCACTATCAAAGGCACCTATCTCCTGAGTATTTCCATTAGTGGAAGTCAGACCCAGGGGATCATGGTTGCTATTTAAAACAGATAACACCACTAACTCAAAAAGTGCGACAGTACGATGAGCAAGTATCTAAAACAACTTATCACTGACCAACTCTCTAGCGAATTGGAAGGCGTAACGGATTGCGTCCTTGTAAACGTGATCGGCCTTTCTGCTAATGAAACCGTCGACTTGCGTAAGCAACTTCGCGAAAAGGATATCCGGATTCGTGTTGTAAAGAACAGCATGGCGATGCGTGCGGTTGAAGGTACAGCACTAGCACCCGCATTTGAAGGTGCTAACGGAACCCTTGCTGTTTGTTATGGTGGTGAAGATTTTGTCACCCTTGTTAAAGAGGTTCACCGTCACCAAAAGGACGAAGATAACTTTGAGCAATTCGTTGCCAAAGGCGGAGTCATGGACGGTGAGACGCTCACACCTGAAATGGTCGCCGAAGTAAGCAAGTGGCCATCAAGGGAAGAACAGCTCAGTATTTTGGTTGGTCAATTGCTTGGCCCTGGACGCACGCTGCTCGCTCAGTTGGAAAGCGGTGGAGCAAATCTAGCTGCTCAAATTGATCAAATCGACGGTTCAGGTGCATCTGACGATGCTGAAGAAGAAACTAGTGATGACGCAGATGCCGAAGCTGAAGCACCGGCTGAAGAAGAAGCTAGTGATGACTCAGATGCCGAGGCAGAAGCACCGGCTGAAGAAGAAGCTAGTGATGACTCAGATGCCGAGGCAGAAGCTGACGAAGAAGAGTAACGAAACAATCTTGCTGCCTGATATCAGGTTGCAATTTATTTAATGAAGTAAGTAATACACCCACTTTTTTATCACGCACCAAATATTGTTTTTTCAATCGTTGAATAACAAGTGGTGCACATTGAGAAAGGACGTTTTTGGAAATGTCTGAAGAAGCTGCAACTGTTGAAGTTTCTGCTGAAGTTCAAGCGCTTGGCGATCAGCTAGCTGATCTTTCACTTAAGCAAGCTAAAGAACTCAGCGATTACCTCAAAGATTCTTATGGTATCGAACCAGCTGCTGGTGGCGGTGTTGTTGTCGCTGCAGCCGGTGGCGGTGGTGCTGGCGATGACGGTGGTGCTGCAGAGCAAACCGAATTCGATGTTGTCTTGACTGGTTTCGGTGACAAGAAGCTTAACGTCGTTAAAGAAGTTAAGAACCTCACCGGTCTAAGCCTTATGGAAGCCAAACAATTGGTCGAAAGCGCTCCTGCTACGATCAAGGAAGGTGTTTCCAAGGAAGAAGCCGAAGATCTTAAGACAAAGATCGAAGAAGCTGGTGGAGCTATAGAAGTTAAGTAGGTCTTTTTGGTATCATTTCGGTGCCCACTTGAGTGGATATCGTTTTGAGATACATCCAAAATGTCCTGCTTGGTGGTGTCCTTTGCGCGCACTGTACCTGCGGCTAACTATAGTCACATGCATGCTTAAGCAAATGATAGGAAGGCATTAATTGCCAACTCGGCTCATGCTGAGCCGATCAATTCAAGAAAGGTGGTCACCTGACCAGGTAATACAAGGTTTGGTAAGCAACCGCTGCTTACTGTCATTGCGCGCCCGTGTGCGCTGAAAATGACATTTCTGAAGTTTTCGGAAAGAATCTTGTAACAGTGCTGGTAGTGTCCGCTTTTTTTATTGCCTTAATCTAAAAGATTGAATCCAGAGAATTCATGGAAATTGTTCAAACAACAACACCAAGAATCTTCACGCCACACAAACAGCCCATCGTTTTTAATTCTTCACGCCGTATACAGGTGCTCGAACATGGTCGGAACATATGACGCCAGCATGTCATACAAATGTGACTTACTTCAAGCAGAAGAAACAAACCATTAGTTAACTAGAGAGCACACGGAGCAAATCCATGCCAATTCCCAGTGTTCGTCGACTTCAGCCCACTGACATCCGACGATTCGGTAGTGGTCGTGAGTATCCGCCGATCCCGGATCTAACAAAAATCCAAACGGTCAGTTATGAAGCATTTCTTCAAAGTGCCCTGCCTCCTGAAAAACGTAAAGATCAGGGAGTTGAAGGGGTACTTAAGGAAATCTTCCCGATTGAAAGTTATGATAAGCAACTTTCACTTGACTACATCAAGTACGAGCTTGGCAAACCGAGGTATACACCCGAAGAATGCCGTCAGCTTCGCCTGACCTATGGTCGACCATTTCGTGTTTGGCTCCGGTTAAACAAAGATGAGCCGGTTGAAGAGGAGGTATTTTTAGGTGACATGCCTATCATGCTTGGTGGTGGTGAGTTCATCATCAACGGTGCTGAGCGTGTGGTCGTAAGCCAGTTACATCGAAGCCCGGGTGTTGACTTCGTGTTGGAACAGGATGGTACAAGCGATCGGAAACTTCCAAGCTGCAGGATCATTCCTGAGCGTGGAAGTTGGATCGAAGTAAACGTTACCAAGAAAGATCTGCTAACCGTACGAATTGACCAAAGCGGTAAATTCTCAGCAATGACGTTGCTGCGTGCGATGGCACCGGAATATGGCACGGACGCTGAATTGATTCGTGCATTTTACCCCACTTCGGTCGAAACCGTTACTGACGGCCGAAGTGTAAGCAAAATCGAAGGTAAAGTTACCGTCGACGACGTCGTGTACCCTGCCTCCAGCGAACGTGCTGGTGAGATCATCGTGGATGCTGGGCAGAAAATCACCAAGAACCTCGCAGAGCTAATTTGCACTTCCGGAGTTGGAGAAATCGAAGTAATGGAAACGCCTCGCGTTCCATTGATCTTCAATAGTCTGGCTGATGACGCAACTAGCAGTCACGAAGAAGCGTTACTACGAATCTACCAACGACTGCGTCCTGGTAATCCTCCGCAACTGGAGAAGGCCCGCACGTTGTTTCAGGAGAAGTTCTTCGATTCCAATCGATACCGGTTGGGGCGTGTCGGTCGATTCCGTATCAATCGCAAGCTGAATCTGGAAGTGCCCGAATCTGAAATGACGCTACGTCCGGATGATCTGATCGCTTCAATCGCATATATCATCAAGCTCGCAGGAAATGAAGATGGTGCTGAGATTGATGATATCGATCACCTCGGCAATCGACGGCTGCGTACCATTGACGAATTAGCAAGTGACGAGCTTCGTAAAGGTTTCTTGAAGCTACGCCGGACCGTTCAGGAACGTATGAGCCTAAAAGATCAGGAGGATATGACGCCTCGAAGCCTGATCAATCCAAAAAGTATCTCGGCGGCAATCGAGTATTTCTTCGGTCGTGGTGAACTTTCGCAAGTGGTCGACCAGACCAATCCTCTATCGCAACTTACACACGAGCGTAGACTTTCAGCTCTCGGCCCCGGTGGTCTAAACCGAAAGCGTGCTGGTTTTGAAGTTCGTGACGTGCATATCTCGCACTATGGAAGAATCTGCCCGATCGAGACACCTGAAGGTACCAATATCGGATTGATTTCCAGCCTCGCGATTTACGCAAGCGTGGATGACTACGGTTTCCTGGTGACTCCATACCGTAAGATCACAAATGGAAAATTAACTGATGAGATCGTGTACTTACGAGCAGACGAAGAGTCGGAAGCCCACGTGGCACCTGCGGATTCTGCTGTCACCAACAACTGCATTGACGGTCCGACGTTGATTGCGCGTTATCGAAGTGACTTTGAGATGATCACTCCCGAAAACGTGCAATACATGGACATCTCGCCAAGCCAGATGATTGGTGTATCAGCAAGCCTGATTCCATTTCTGGAACACGATGATGCAAACCGTGCGTTGATGGGATCTAACATGCAACGTCAAGCTGTTCCATTGCTTGAAGCGGAAGCACCGATTGTTGCAACCGGTATGGAAACGGCCGTTGCTAGTAACTCCAGCATGGTCATTCGTGCTGAAAAATCTGGTACCGTCAGCCAAGTTGACTCAACCAAGATTACCGTCGCTGGCATTACGTATCCGCTTAAGAAGTTTGCAGGACTAAATGAGCGAACATGCCTTAACCAGAAACCAATTGTCAACCTTGGCGATCGTGTTGAAGCGGGGCAGGTTATTGCCGATGGTGCTGCTACGGTAAATGGTGAACTCGCACTCGGTCGCAACGTGCTCGTCGGGTTTATGTCCTACGAGGGATATAACTTCGAAGATGCGATCATCATCAGTGAAGAGTTGGTCAAAAACGATACCTATACTTCGATTCATATCGAAGAATTCGAAGTCGAGATTCGTGAAACCAAACTGGGACGTGAGGAATTCACGCGGGACATTCCTAATGTCAGCGAAAAGATGCTTCGTAATCTCGGCGACGATGGAACCGTTCAAGTCGGAACTTACGTGAAGCCCGGTGATATTCTCGTCGGTAAAGTTTCACCTAAGAGCAAGACGGAGTTAACACCGGAAGAGAAACTCTTGCATGCCATTTTTGGTCGTGCCGGCGAAGATGTCAAAAATGATTCGTTGGAAGTCTCCTCTGGTATTGAAGGTATCGTTATCGATACTCAACGGTTCTCACGCAGGATGAGCTTGAGCGACGAGGAACGAAAGGTCTTCGAAAAAGATCTGCGAGATATTGAAGCAGAGCATAATGAGAAGATTGCAGCATTGTTCCTTGAGATGGTTAAGGAAATGGAAGCAGCCGTCGGTCGTAAGATTACCGACGATGATGACAATCCTTATTCAAGCAACGACAACATCAAGTTCCTTGCTGAAGCTGCTCAACAATTCCGAACCAATGCCATTACGAGCTCGATGCGAAGTGATGAATTGATAAAGAAGATTCAAAAGACATATCAAGATCATCAACCTGCGATCGAGGACGAACTCGATCTACGTGACTCCAGGCTAAACAGCATGAAGCGCGGAGACGAACTTCGCAGCGGTGTACTTCAAATGGTGAAGGTATACATCGCCACGAAGCGAACGATTTCAGTTGGTGATAAGATGGCTGGCCGCCATGGTAACAAGGGTGTAATCGCAAAGATTCTTCCAGAGGCAGATATGCCATTCCTGGAAGATGGAACTCCTTTGCAGATCATGCTCAATCCGCTTGGTGTCCCAAGTCGTATGAATGTTGGTCAGATTCTCGAAACGCATCTCGGCTGGGCTGGTGCTAACCTGGGATTCCAGGCAATCACACCTGTCTTCGATGGTGCTACCGAAGATGAGATCAACGAGGCACTTAGTGAAGCGGGACTACCGGCACACGGTAAAATCCAGCTTCGTGACGGTCGAACAGGTGAAATGCTCGAGCAAGAAACCACTGTTGGTTACATCTACATGCTCAAGTTGCATCACCTCGTGGATGACAAGGTACATGCACGAAGCACAGGACCTTACTCACTGATTACGCAACAACCGCTTGGTGGTAAAGCTCAATTTGGTGGTCAGAGATTTGGTGAAATGGAAGTGTGGGCACTGGAAGCATATGGTGCAGCATACATCCTGCAGGAACTCCTGACTGTCAAAAGTGACGATGTTGAAGGACGTACGAAAATCTACGAATCGATGGTCAAAGGTGAAAACTCACTTGAGGCCGGCACGCCTGCTAGTTTTGACGTGCTAACTAATGAAATTCGTGGACTTGCGCTGAATATGCAGCTCGAGAAGCGACGCGTCTAGATTACTGGAATAACCCGTTGGCGCCGGATGCTTCTTGTAGGCAATGGCGAAAACAAAAAGATCACAATGACGTGATCAAAACCCAAGAATTGGAGTCAACTAAATGACCGTTGGCGAAAGCTCTTACGACCGTATTAATGACTATGCTTCGGTAAAAATTAGCCTGGCTCGACCGCACGATATTCGTAGCTGGTCGTTCGGCGAAGTAAAGAAACCGGAGACGATTAACTACCGTACCTACCGACCGGAAAAGGATGGTCTTTTCTGTGAGCGTATCTTCGGGCCTGAAAAGGACTGGGAATGTGCTTGCGGTAAGTACCGAGGTATGAAGTACAAGGGAATGATTTGTGACCGCTGTGGTGTAAAGGTCACTCACTCCCGTGTGCGACGTAAACGAATGGGCCATATCGAACTCGCTGCACCAATCGTGCACATCTGGTTCTTCAAGGCCATGCCGAGCAGACTCGGTAATCTCTTAAAGATGAAAACGACCAGCCTGGAGAAGGTCATCTACTTCCAGGATTACGTAGTTATCAGTCCCGGAAATACCGAAACCGAAGCAAAACAGCTTCTAACCGAAGAAGAATACAAGAGCATCGTCCGAGAATACCGAGAACAAGGTAAAGATCTTGGTGAATTCGAAGTAGATATGGGTGCTGAGGCGATCCGCAAGATTCTCTCTGGTATGGATCTCGTTGCCCTGTCAGATCAACTGCGTATTGAGTTGACTGAAACAAATTCGAAGCAAAAGAAGAAAGATCTCACCACGAGATTGCAGATTGTCGAATCCATCCGGGATAGTGAAAACCGACCGGAATGGATGGTGCTTGATGTTATCCCTGTTATTCCACCAGACCTGCGTCCGCTTGTACTTTTGGATTCCGGTAATTTCGCAACATCAGACCTCAATGATTTGTACCGACGAATTATCAACCGAAACAACCGACTACGAAAACTTGTAGATCTGAATGCTCCGGAAGTGATTATTCGCAATGAAAAGCGAATGCTTCAGCAATCTGTCGATGCTCTCTTCGATAACAACCGCTGTAAGCGACCTGTGTTAGGAAGCAGTAACCGACCGCTTAAATCCTTGACGGATATGATCAAAGGTAAGCAGGGTCGGTTCCGTGAAAACCTACTCGGTAAACGTGTCGATTATTCGGCTCGTAGTGTGATCGTTGTCGGTCCACGACTTAAGCTGCACCAGTGTGGACTTCCCAAGAAAATTGCTCTGGAACTATACCAGCCATTTATCATTCGCAAGCTCAAGGATCTTGGTCATGCTGACACGATTAAGAGCGCGAAGAAAATGCTCGAGCGAAAAGACGAAGAAGTTTGGGATATTCTGGAGCAGGTGATCCGGAACCATCCGGTGCTTCTCAATCGAGCACCAACGCTTCACCGTATGGGTATTCAGGCATTTGAACCGGTACTGGTCGAAGGTAACGCGATTCATTTACATCCTCTGGTATGTAAAGGCTTCAATGCTGACTTTGACGGTGACCAAATGGCGGTTCATCTGCCATTGTCACTGGAAGCACAGGTTGAAGCACATACCTTGATGCTCTCCACGAATAACATCTTTGCACCTTCCAACGGTAAGCCGATCATGAGTCCGTCGCAGGATGTCGTGATGGGTTGTTACTATTGCACCATGCTCATTCCGGAAGGAAAGGGTGAAGGTATGCTCTTCTCATCGATGGCCGAAGCAGATCATGCGTATGCACAGGGTGTTATTGCACTGCATTCACGGATTAAGGTCCGACTACCTGAAGATCGCCGCGTTAAGACAGAAGACGATTCTGCTGAATTTGGTGATTTGATCGAAACCACGTACGGTCGTGTTCGATTCAACATGATGTTACCGGTCGGTATGGATTTCTATAACCATGCCTTACGATCCGGTGATCTGGCTCGCGTGATTAGTGACTGTTATCAGGCACTTGGTCGTAAAGACACAATTGACCTGCTCGATAACATGATGCAGTTCGGATTCCGTGAAAGTACGCTCAGCGGACTCTCCTTTGCAACGGATGATCTGCAGACTCCTGATACCAAAGAGGATCACATCCAGGAAGCTGAAAAGACAGTTCTAAAGTTCCGCAAGCTTTATGAGCGTGGTGTGATTACTGAACTGGAACGTTACAACCAGGTCCTCGACGCGTGGACACATGCTCGTGAACGCATCACGGAAGAAATGATGAGTGTGATGGAACACGATGATCACGGTGGCCCAGGTTACGTGAATCCTGTTTATCTCATGGCACACTCCGGTGCTCGTGGTGGTATTGAACAGATTCGACAGCTCGCCGGTATGCGTGGTTTGATGGCTAAACCAACCGGTGAAATCATCGAAACACCTATTAAAGCTAACTTCCGTGAAGGGCTAAGTGTGCTTGAATACTTCAGTTCAACTCACGGTGCACGAAAAGGTCTGGCTGATACGGCACTTAAGACAGCCGACTCCGGTTACCTGACACGTAAGCTCGCTGATGTCGCTCAAAACGTTGTCGTCACAATGGACGACTGCGGTACTAGCCAAGGTATCACCAAGGGTGTTATTTACCGTGGTGAGAAAGTGGAAGTATCACTTGCTGATGCTATCACCGGTCGTGTCAGCCTTCAGGCGATTCGAGACCTCGTTACACAGGAATTGATCGTTGAAGAAAGCGGACTGATCACCGCTGAGATCGCGCGTAAAATTGAAGAGCTCGGTCTGGATCGTATACCCGTCCGTAGTCCTATGACTTGCGACGCCGCTCTTGGTTGCTGCAAGAAATGCTACGGCATGGACATGTCTACCGGCGACGAAGTCGAAGAAGGCATGGCAGTCGGTATCATCGCCGCTCAGAGCATTGGTGAACCGGGTACACAGCTTACGATGCGTACATTCCATATCGGTGGTACGGTAAATACCAGTGTTGAAGAAAGCGATATCAAGAGTAAGAAAGCTGGTATCGTTCGCTTCACACGTATCCGTTTCGTTCGTAATGAGAATGGTGAAAATATCGTTCTTACTCGAAATGGTGAAATCTCAATTCTGGATTCAAAGGGTCGTGAACTTGAGAAATACGAAGTACCAACCGGTGCACTACTCAAGGTAGAAGAAGACCAGGAAGTCAAAGAAGGTCAGGTCGTTTGTGAATGGGATCCGCATAGTATCCCGATTCTTGCCGAAGTTGATGGTAAGGTTCGCTACGTTGACGTGGTTGAAGGTGAAACGCTGCGTGTTGAAAAAGATGCTGGTGGTAGTCTTCGACGTACCATTATGGATCACAAAGGCGAGCTGCATCCGCAAATCGTTTTGGAAGATAGCGATGGACGACCGCAAGATGTTTACTATCTACCAGAACGTGCACATATCGAAGTTGAAGAAGGTGCCAGCGTAAAGGCTGGTTCTGTTATTGCCAAGACACCACGTGAAGCATCCGGTGTTTCTGACATCACCGGTGGTTTACCACGTGTAACAGAAATCTTCGAAGCTCGACGTCCTAAAGATCCTTCCGTGATTGCAGAAATCGATGGAACTGTTGAAATCCTTACCGAACAGAAGCGTGGTAAGCGATCCATTATCGTACGAAGTGAAAGTGGAATCGAACGTGAGCACCTGGTGCCACACGGTAAGCGATTCCTCGTCCACTCCGGTGACGTCGTTAAAGCAGGTCAGGCACTTGTTGATGGACCACTCGTTCCCCACGATATCCTGATGGTTTCCGGTGAAGAGGCTGTACAGCAATACCTAGTTCACGAAGTCCAACAGGTTTATCGAAGTCAACGTGTCGAGATTAATGACAAACACATCGAGATTATCATCGCTCGTATGTTGCGTAAGGTGAAAATTGAGACTGCAGGTGATACTAACCTGCTACCGGGAATGATCATGGATCGATTCGACTTCCGACAAAAGAACACGGAACTGGTTAAGAATCTAAGAATCACTGACGTTGGTGATTCTGACTTTGAACTGAACCAGATTGTTCCAAAATCAACTTTGGAAGATGTAAATGCTGAAATCGAAGCAGCCGGTGGTGCTCCAGCCAAAGGTAAGAAGCCTCGATCAGCCACTGCAAGTACACAGTTGCTTGGAATTACGAAAGCAGCTGTCCAAAGTTCGAGCTTTATCTCAGCAGCTAGTTTCCAGGAAACGACAAAGGTACTTACGGACGCAGCATTGTCTGGAAAAGTCGACGACCTTGTCGGTCTGAAGGAAAACGTGATCCTCGGTCACTTAATTCCTGCCGGTACCGGGTTTAGAAACTTCCTGGAATCAGAAGTGCGTTATCAACCGGAAGCATTGCAAGCCATTGCAAATGAACCGGAAGAAGTGCTTCCGAACCAATTCCCATTGCTGCAAGCAGGAGCGGATGCAGCAGCGACCCCATCCGACGGTGAAGGAGAGTAATTCACTCAGGGTGTGTTCGCGGATTCTCACGGATGGGAATGCGATACCTATAGCTCGTATCCGGTGTTTGCTGAATACGGCGCCTTAGTTGTTGTTTTTGGTGAAATAGTGGTGATACCAAAATTGGTGCAATCATTAATCAGCCAATTGACAACGACCGCAAAACAGGTACGCTGAGTTGTTTGCGGCATTGTTTATGTCGTGAATATAGTAGGCGTATAGAACAACCATAGAAACGACTTTTGTTGCCCGAAATGCAACATTTATACGGAAAAACGCATGCCAACAATTAATCAACTGGTACGAAAGCGTCGCAAGCGAAAACGCAAGATGTCAAAAGCTCCTGTGCTGGATCAATGTCCACAGAAGCAAGGCGTATGTCTCCAAGTGAGAACGATGACGCCGAAAAAGCCAAACTCGGCACTGCGAAAGATTACGCGTGTGCGTTTGACCAATGGTAAGGAAGTAACCGTCTATATCCCAGGCGAAGGGCATAACCTACAGGAGCACTCGATCGTACTGGTAAGGGGTGGTCGTGTTCGCGACCTTCCCGGCGTGCGATACCAAGTCGTTCGTGGAGCCCTCGACACACTTGGTGTAGAAGGTCGTCAACAGGCTCGCAGTCGCTACGGCGCTAAGAAGTCATAACGTTATTTAATAGAATTAATACACAGAATTCAGTTCTTACTGATATTTAAGGATAGTTACACGATGGGACGTATCACTGCTAGTCGAAAGCAGCTTAAGCCTGATCCCCGCCACAATTCACTATTGGCAAGCAAGTTCATCAACTGCATCATGCTTGATGGAAAAAAGACAATAGCACAAGCCGTGTTCTACGGAGCACTTGATGAAATCGCTACTCGCGTTTCCGACGATGAGCCATTAGAGGTTTTCACACAGGCTGTTGAAAATGTAAAGCCAATGATCGAAGTTCGGTCTAAGCGAGTTGGTGGTGCTGCTTATCAGGTTCCAATGCAAGTGAATAAGAACCGTCAGCAATCTCTGGCATTTCGCTGGATTCTAATGGCCGTACGCGAAGGCAAGGGACGACCGATCCACTTGCGTTTAGCTGATGAGCTCGTTAACGCATATAACAAAGAAGGTGCTGCAATCACACGACGTGAAAATGTGCACCGGATGGCCGAAGCAAACAAGGCATTTGCCCACTTTGCTTGGTAATCAACCAATCAAAAAAGACGCCGTACGATTTGATTCTGCGGCGTCTTTTTTTGCGCCTGTAACAATCAGATTCCCTTAGTTGATCTAAGCAAAAGCAGACACAATACCTATGTCACGAAACATCGAACAACTGCGAAATATTGGCGTCATCGCACACATCGATGCAGGAAAAACCACTGTCACTGAACGGATGCTCTTTTACAGCGGCGCTAAACACCGTGTGGGGATGGTGGATAAAGGCACGACCGAAACCGACTCGGACCCGGAAGAGCAGGAACGCGGTATTACGATCTATTCAGCCTGTGTGACGTTTCGTTGGAATAACGTCGACATTAACTTGCTTGATACGCCAGGACATGTGGACTTTACCGCTGAAGTGGAACGCTGCCTCCGTGTTCTCGATGGTGCCGTGGTTGTCTTTAGCGCCCGGGAAGGTGTCGAAGCACAGAGTGAGACTGTTTGGCGGCAAGCTGACCGATACTCCGTCCCCCGTGTTGCGTTCATCAATAAGATGGATCGTGAAGGCGCCAACTTCGATAATGTTATTGAACAAATGCGTGAGCGATTGTCGGCAAACCCCGTCATTATTCAACTGCCATTAGGTGCCGGACCATCACACGTGGACAATCACTTCCGTGGTGTAATCGATTTAATCAGTATGAAACTTAGGACGTACGATGCCGACAGTGAAGGGGCGGAGTACACAGAATCCGATATTCCAGACGAGCAGTTAGATATGGCCCGGATGTGGCGGGAAGGAATGCTCGAACAACTCTACGAATACAGTGATGAGATGATGGAACTGGCTCTCTCTGAGGCGGAGATTCCCGCATCATTGATTCGCAAAGTACTGCGTGCTGCAACGATACAGCAATTAGTTCAACCAGTGCTCTGTGGATCCGCATTACATGGCATCGGTGTTCAACCTGTTCTTGACGCTGTTGAATCCTATTTGCCTAACCCGGTCGAACGACCTCCGGTTGAAGGTAAAACTGTGGCCACAGGTCGCAAGTCTGCAGGTGACGAAGTGATCACAAGAAAGCCTGATGTGTCTGAACCATTTTGTGCTTTGGTTTTCAAAGTGCTTCCGGCAAAAACTGGAGATATCGCCTGGGCGCGTGTTTACTCGGGTCAGCTGAAAGCTAATTCCCGAGTTTATAATCCGGGAAAAGATAAGAAAGATAACGTGGCTCAACTTTGGCAAATCCGTGCTCAGGCGAAAGACCGGGACGGACAAATCGATGAAGTGAGTACTGGTGATATCGTAGGTATCATCGGTCTACGGCATAGCATCACCGGAGATACACTTTGTGATGCCGCTGCACCGCTGCTACTTGAGACAATTGAATTTCCTGACACAGTGATTTCCATGGCCATTGAGCCTGAAAATGCTACAGAGCGGGATAAACTGGCAGATACGCTAGAAATGCTACAGCGACAGGATCCCACGCTTGAGATTATTGAAGGGGATACCGGACAAACCCTGATGCGTGGCATGGGCGAATTGCACTTAGAGGTCGTAAAGAACCGATTACTGCGAGAATTCAAACTCAATGTTAAATTCCATCAACCGCAAGTCAGTTATCGTGAGACGATTAATTCAGGGGTGACCGTCGTCGGTGAATGCAATCGACTTATCAATGGTGTGCAAAAGTTCGCTAAAATTACGATGTTGGTTGAGCCGGATGAAAACGTCGCAACCGGATGTGCTGTTCGCAGTCAACTGGAACCCGGTGCTTTAACAGGTGAACTACTGGAAGTAATGTTCGATGAACTTAATTCCTGTGGTAGTAGTGGCGGCAATATCGCTGGATTCCCTTTGATGGGAATACGTGCAACGGTTAAAGGCGTTGAGACAATGGAAGAAGTCACTGATGACATGGCAATTCGAATCGCCATTAATGATGCATTCGATAAGGGCCTTACTCAGGGCAATCCTGTATTGCTCGAGCCGATCATGAAACTTTCGGTAAGCACACCTGAACAGTACCTTGGTGATTTCGTTGGAGACCTCCAGCAGCGACGCGGTATTATCGTTCACACAGAAAACCATGGTGACCGGACAGATATCCTCGCAAATGCACCTCTAAAAGAGCTTTTTGGTTATTCCAGTGCAATGCGGAGCCTAAGTCAGGGTCGTGCGAGTTGCTCAATGGAACCACTAGAATACGCAGCGGCACCACCAGAACATGCGAAAGAATTTACCTTTTAAAGGTGGGATGACCAGGGATAAGACCTGAGAACTGGAAGTAGAAAAACTCGGGAACACATTTAGCCCTGTTTTCACTGAATATTCTTGTGTTTTTTTCCAATTCCGCCAATTGACGACCATCCATTTGAGACATAGGATTGGTGGTTTACACCTTAATTTTCGTGACGATCTAGTAGAAACGAAAAATGTGGGTTTACCACGCGTTTTACGCTAGACGTTTGGCAATTTGGATCATCACTTGGTGATACGTTTTTACTGTTGGAGAGCAGTACATTGGCACAAGATAACGAAGTAATGCGGATCCGTATGGAAGCATATGATCATTCCATCCTTGATCAGTGTGCATTGGAAATAGTAGATACCGCAAAACGTACACATGCCGAAGTGCATGGTCCTATCCCGTTGCCTACGCGAATCGAACGATATACGGTTCTGCGTAGCCCGCATGTGAATAAGAAGTCTCGGCAGCAATTCGAGATTCGGACACACAAGCGATTGATTGATATTGTCAATGCAACCGCCAAAACGCTGGACGCTTTGAATAAGCTAAGTTTGCCAGCAGGTGTAGATGTAAAGATTAAGGCATCGTCGCGTTAGTCGCGACTCGCATGGATGCAGATGCTGTTAAACGGACTTTCTTAATTGAAATCAAAAACAATAAATATGAAATGGACGCTTAGCGGGTAATCGTAAGTGACACTTACAGATCCTGTTAGCAAAGACCACGAGGCAAAAGACGATGGTGAAGGGAATACTAGGCCGCAAGGTCGGTATGACACAGATCTACGATGAAAGTGGAGAAGTGATACCGGTTACGGTGATACAGGCTGGCCCCTGTCAGGTTTTACAGGTCCGCACCATTGAACGTGATGGATACGAAGCTGTTCAGTTGGGTTTTGAAGATAAGCGTCGGCCGTCAGAAAATATGAAGCGGAGCCGATCCAGTCAGGCACGCCGCAGTGAACGTGGTCATGTTAGTTCTAAGTTAAGCAGTAAAAATGCTTCCCGTCGCGCCGCAGCTGGCGTTGAGGCTCTTCCTAAAGCGGAATGTGAGCCTAAGAAATTCATCCGCGAATTCCGCGGCTCCGTTGAAGGAGTAGAGGTTGGCCAAGAGGTAACTGTGGCCGACTTAGCTGAAATACCAAAAGTTGATGTGACTGCGACCAGTAAGGGTCGTGGTTTTGCCGGTGTAATGAAGCGTCACAACTTTTCCGGCCAACGTGCTACTCATGGTGTAAAGAAAGTGCATCGTCATGCTGGTGGTACTGGCATGAGTGCCGCTCCAAGCCGTCTGTTTAAAGGTAAGCGAATGGCTGGCCAGTATGGAAATGCAAAAGTAACAACACGTAACCTTGAGTTAGTAAGTGTTGATGAAGAAAACAACTTGATCGCGATTCGTGGTGCCGTTCCGGGGCCAAATGGTGGTTTTGTTGTTGTACGAGAAACAAACAAGCTCGGTTAACAAAACAGTATTTATTTGATTTGAAAGTTGCAGAAGTAATCAACTCTTATGGGCTGATTGCTAACTAAAGGCAGAATCATGGCGACTTTACCCGTATATGACAAATCAGGAAGTGAGGTTGGGTCTTATGATGTAGACCCCACCACAATTGCTGCGAATATCAACAAGCAGTTGTTGCATGATGTTGTCATCATGTATCAAGCAAACAGTCGACAAGGATCTTTCGGAACCAAGTCCCGAGGCATGGTTCGGGGTTCCGGTCACAAGATGTACCGTCAAAAAGGTACGGGTAATGCTCGTGCCGGCTCGCGTCGCAGTGGTGTGCGTCGAGGTGGTGGTCACATTCACAAGAAGCAGGATCGTAGTTTTTACTATCGACTACCTGCCAAGGCTGTTCGTGCAGCGACACGAATGGCTATTGCATCAAAAATTCAGGACGAGCAAATCACCGTCATCGATGAGCTCGTGATTGATGCTCCAAAAACAAAAGATGTTGCTGGTGTATTAAAAGCACTTGGTATTGATAGCGGCACAACGCTGATCACAACAGACCAGCTTGATCGTAATGTTTACAAAAGTGCGAGGAACATTTCCGGAGTCACGGTTTCGCCTGTCGCGGATTTGAATGCCTTAAGCGTGCTGTCGCCTGATCGACTTTTGGTGACCAAAGCAGCGCTTGATGCAATCGTGGAGAACGCTTCGGCAAGTTAACACATCGAATGAAGATTTGGTGTGATAGCACCGCATTAAGAAACACATGGTGTAAAGATGAGCAATAACAATAACACATCATCAAAACTTGACCTCGCTCCGCATCAGGTCGTCCTGCGTCCATTGGTAACGGAAAAAGGTGTTCATCGAAGTACGCGATACAACCAGTATGCGTTCGAAGTGAATCCACTTGCTGACAAATCACAGATTCGTGATGCAATTGAAGTGTTGTATCCAAACGTGAAGGTCGTGAGTGTAAACACCCAGAATCGAAAAGGGAAAGCCCGTCGTTATCGATACAAGATGGGAAAGACCAAGAACTGGAAAAAGGCAATTATCACGATTGATCCTGAACAAGGAGCAATTGAGTTGTTCTAAGGCTACTGAGCCGCTGGGACAAACAAGGTGATTTTGCAACAGGGATAAGAATCTAGAAAAGAAAGTATCTAGAGAAGAATCATGGGAATTCGATTTTACAAGCCGATAACGCCAGGGCGCCGTGGTGCAAGTGTCAGCGACTTTGCTGATCTAACCAAAGGTGCGGAACCTGAAAAGTCTCTGCTTCGCCCCCTTAAGAAAAAGGGCGGTCGAAATAACCAAGGTAAGATCACTGTTCGCCACCGAGGTGGGGGCCACAAGCGTCGCTACCGCCTGATCGATTTTAAGCGAACAAAGGATGGAATTCCGGCGAAGGTTGCAAGCATTCAATATGATCCAAATCGTAGTGCACGCATCGCCCTGTTGCATTACACCGATGGTGAGAAGCGATACATCATTTCACCTGATGGACTTCAGGTCGGGCAGCAGGTAATTAGCGGTGAGAAATGTGATCCGGAAATCGGTAATTGCATGCCTCTGAGTTCGGTGCCCCTTGGAACTGAAATTCACAACGTAGAATTGCTTCCCGGTCGCGGCGCCGTAATGTGCCGAAGTGCCGGTACAAGTGCTACGCTCATGGCACGCGAATCAAACTGGGCACAGATTTCTCTGCCAAGCGGTGAAATCCGACGTATCCCTAGTGCCTGCAGAGCCACGATTGGCAAAGTTGGTAACACGGAACACGGCAGTATTTGCCTCGGTAAAGCTGGCCGTAAGCGATGGCTTGGTCGCAGGCCACATGTTCGTGGTACCGCGATGAATCCTGTCGATCACCCGCACGGTGGTGGTGAAGGTCGTACAAAGGGTGGTCGCCATCCGGTGAGCCCAAGTGGTGTACCGGCTAAAGGTGGTGCCACACGTCAGCGTCGCAAGACATCCAATGCAGCAATTGTTCGTCGTCGTCGTACACGTCGATACGGCCAATTGAAACTGCCGAGCTAGGTGAAAGCAACGCGATTATTTACAGAAGACACACATATTTAATTAGTATTTCCAAAAAAGGTAATTCATGAGTCGGTCACTGAAAAAAGGCCCGTTCGTCGATCTCAAGTTGTATCGCAAAGTCGAGAAGCGACTTGACAGTGGAGATAAATCACCGATTACGACTTGGGCGCGTGCTTGCACGATCGTACCGGAATTCGTTGGTTTTACATTCATGGTTCATAATGGTCGCCAGCACCTAAAGGTGCTTGTGACTGAAGATATGGTCGGACATAAACTCGGTGAATTCGCCCCCACACGTACCTTTCGTGGTCACGGTGGTAAGGGAAGCCGCTAACTCCTGCTAGAGGTTGCATATTATGGCAAACACAGGACAACGAAAAACAAAACGTAAAAATCAAAAAGCTGAATCTGGTTATTCCGCTTCGCACCGATATGCTCGGATTGCACCACGTAAGGTGCGGCCGGTCGCTGACTTGGTTCGCGGAAAGTTCGCCGTCGAGGCGTTGGAGATTTTGCAGTACCAACCACAACGTGGAGCGAAGATGCTTTACAAGGTGATCGAGAGTGCGTTGAACAATGCACAAAACCCCGATCAGCCTGGTGGAGCTGCTCGAACTGCAAACCTACGCGTTGCAAATGTTCAGGTTGATGGTGCACCCATGTTTAAGCGTCTGCGGCCAAGAGCTCGTGGAATGGCGTTCATGATTAAGAAGCGACTCAGTCACATTAACGTGACGCTTGCTGAAACATCAGACGAGTAACCACAGGTTCAGAATTTAAGTTAACTGGAATTAGGTAACCAACAGGAAAAGTACCAATAAGATGGGTCAAAAAGTCAATCCAATTGGTTTTCGTACGGGTGTCGTAAGAGGATGGCAAAGTCGGTGGTATGCATCGAAACAAGAGTTCGCCTCTCTGCTTCTTGAAGATAAGAAGATCCGTGACTTCATTAAGAAGCACCCCAAGAAAACCCAATACCGCAATGCCGGTATCGATCGTATTGAAATTGACCGCACGCGTGACGAAGTTCGAGTTGTGCTTCATGTCGCTCGGCCAGGATTGATTATTGGTAAAAAAGGCCAGGAAATTGAAATTCTTCAAGAGGAACTTCAAAACCTCGTTGGTCGTCGCATTAATCTGAAGATTGAAGAGATTTCGCGACCTGAAATACATGCCCAGTTGGTCGCAGAAGATATTGCTGGTCAATTAAGCAAGCGAGCAAGTTTCCGCCGAACCATGAAGCGTTCGATGGAGCAAACCATGGATGCTGGTGCTAAGGGTATCAAGATCCAACTTGCCGGTCGACTTGGTGGGGCTGAAATGGCTCGCCGTGAAACGCAGATCACCGGATCAATTCCGCTGAGTACCCTGCGTGCAAAGATCGACTATGGATTCACAGAAGCCTGGACCGCCCAGGGACATATTGGCGTTCAGGTTTGGATAAATCAGGGTTTCTATAAGGGAGACGACTCCGATGGCGTTGATGCCCAAACGGATTAAGCACCGAAAAGTTCAACGAGGACGCATCAAAGGTGATGCGACTCGTGGAAACACCGTCGTATTCGGCGACTTCGGATTGCAGTCCTTAGAACCAGGTTGGGTGAAAGCCCAAACGATCGAAGCTGGACGTATTGCTGCTCAGCAGTACATCCGTGGCGAAGGAAAGTTGTACGTGCGTATGTTCCCTCACCGATCCATTACCTCCACTCCGCTGGAAACAAGAATGGGTAAAGGTAAGGGTGAACCTGAAGCATGGGTAGCAACGGTTAAGCCAGGTACGATCCTGTACGAAATTGGTGGTGTAAGTGAGCAGCAAGCCAAGATTTGCTTTGCACGTCTCGCTCACAAGATGCCGGTCAAGGTCAGGATGGTTAGACGTCGCCCAATGTAAGTGGCTGACCAAAGGGCTTATTAGTAATAAACACTTAAGAGAAGAATACGCAAACGAGATTAACAATGGACGCGAGCAAGCTAAGGGAACTCAGTGATAACGATCTCCAGCAGGAACTGGATGATGCGTCACGGCAGTTGTTTGAATTGCGTGTGCAATCACAGGCAGAACGACTGGACTCACCGAGTCAAATCAAAGCAAAGCGGCGACTTATCGCGCGAATTAAGACAATTCAGCATGAGCGTGCTCAACAGCAACCGGAAGAAGCTGTAAGCGAATAAACAATCATCATAACGGACGGATTCGAGCGATACCGAATAAACCCAGATCTAACAAACGATCACTTTAAACACAGATAAGACAAATCATGCCAAAGAAAGTAGCAGTCGGCGTTGTAACAAACGACAAGATGGATAAGACACGTCGTGTTGAGATCCATCGTAAAGTGCCGCATCCGGTGTATGGAAAATACATCCGCAAACGGACCGTTTGCTTTGTTCATGATGAAGAAAACGAGTCCAATGCCGGTGATACTGTCGAAATTATCGAAGCAGCACCACGCAGTAAGCAAAAGCGATGGGATTTGGTTCGTATCGTAACTCGCACTACAGAAGTTGATCTGGCTGCCATGCGATTGGCTGATGCTGTTGATAAGGAAGATGCTGAAGCCGCACAGGCTGAATCCACACAGGCTGTTGCGGAAGAAGTCGCAGCTGAAGAGACCGCTTCGCAAGAAGTTGTAGCTGAAGAAAATACTGCAGAAGAAACAGCAAGTGAAGAAGTGGCAGAAGAAGCCGCATCTGACGAAGACACTGGTGGAGAAGATGCTGCTGATAACGATGATGAAGAGATCAGCGAAGAGTAAGCAGTAAACGAAAGAGTTAGAACCGGAGTGTTCCGGACGAGTTTATTAGGACCGAACAATGATTCAACAAGAAACACGGCTAAGAGTAGCTGATAACACTGGAGCCAAAGAAGTTGGCTGCATTAAGGTGCTTGGTGGCTCCCGTAGACGATTTGCCGGATTAGGTGACGTGATTGTCTGCAGTGTAAAGAGTGTGATTCCTGGTAGCGATATCAAGAAGAAGACGATTTGCCGAGCAGTTATTGTCCGTTGTAAACAACCTACACGTCGCGCTGATGGCAGTTACATCCGTTTTGACAGTAATGCAGTTGTCATCATCGGCGATGACGGTGAACCACGTGGCACGCGTATTTTCGGTGCTGTGGCTCGTGAATTACGAGAACGTAATTTTATGAAAATCGTTAGCCTCGCAAGTGAGGTGGTGTAAGTCATGAAGATCAAGATAGACGACCAGATTGAAGTGATCCGAGGCGAATCCCGTGGCCAACGTGGTCAGGTGATCGACGTGGATCACGCCAGTAACAAAATCAAAGTGGAAAAGCTGAACACGGTTAAGAAGGCTGTGCGACCAAGTCAGGCTAACCCGCGTGGTGGCCATATTGAGATCGAAATGGCCTTTGATGCTTCCAATGTAATGCTCGTTTGCCCACACACCAACGAACCAACACGTGTTGGCATTCGGACAAACGATGATGGCAGCAAAGTAAGGTTCAGTAAGAAGAGCGGAAAAGACATTGATGTAGTTCGTCCCGGAGCCGGATACGGTAACTAACACCAGCTACATAAAAACGAGTAACAAGGAACTTCCTCAGCCGATTACAAAAACCCTCAATAAGCATCAACAAATAGAACCGGTGCAACGACAGGATTCGGTAATCGTACAGGGAATAAAACGATGAAACCTAGACTTCAAGAAAAATACGAAAACGAGATTCAGTCTTCCTTAGCTGGTAGCCTTGGTCGCAAGAACATCTTGTCGCTGCCACGCTTACAAAAGATCGTCGTCAATATGGGTGTTGGCAGTGCGATTCAGGAGAAAAAGCATCTCGAGTCCGCCGTTTCAGCCATGGTTGAAATCACCGGACAACAACCGATCATCACGAAAGCCCGTAAGTCGATTGCCGGCTTCCGCCTTCGTGAAGAAATGCCGATTGGCTGTAAGGTCACCTTACGTCGCCAACGGATGTATGAATTCATGGATCGATTGATTTCGATCGTGATTCCTCGTGTTCGTGACTTCCGTGGTATTAGCCGTACTGCTTTTGATGGTAACGGCAATTACAGCATGGGATTGACCGAACAACTTGTATTCCCCGAATTGAATCCGGATAAGTATCCAGTGATTCAGGGAATGAATATTACATTTGTCACCTCCACCAACTGTAATGACGAAGCATTGCAGTTACTCGAACAGTTTGGAATGCCGTTTGAGCGTGTAGATGACGAACAGGAAGGTTAAACCTAAATCCGCCTGCTTGTCAGGTGGGCCCCAAGTTAACTGGAAGGGTTAAACGTGGCCAGTAAATCCAAAATCGCAAAAGCGAAACGTAAACCGAAGTTCTCATCCCGTCAGGAACAGCGATGTCAGTTGTGTGGTCGACCGCGTGCGGTTTACCGCAAGTTCGGCATATGCCGAATCTGCTTCCGTAAGTTGGCTGATCAGGGATTGATTCCCGGTGTTCGTAAGGCGAGCTGGTAAAGGAACTTAATAACCATGATGACCGACCCCATTGCCGACATGTTAACGCGTATTCGCAACGCTGTGCGTGTCGAGCACCCAACCGTCGATATCCCATCGTCCAAAGTAAAGCGTGGCGTCGCTGACGTTCTAAAACGCGAAGGATATATATGGGATTGGGAAGAAGTTGAAGAGCAACCTGTAAGTGCTTTAAGGCTAGTCCTTAAATACCCCGGTGGCGAGTCCGTGATCCAGAAGATCCAACGCGTCAGTAAACCAGGGCGACGTGTTTACAACCGCTCCAAGGACCTTCGACCTGTGCTGAACGGACTTGGTATATCCATTATCAGTACCAGTTCCGGCGTACTTAGTGATCGTGAAGCACGATCGCAAAATATCGGTGGTGAAGTACTCTGCCAAATCTGGTAACCAACCAGAGGTTTAGAGTTTTACTATACATTAGTCCACATTTGTTAACCAAAACGAGTTGAACCATGTCACGTATTGGCAATAAACCCGTTCCCGTCATTGACGGAGTACAAGTGAGCGTAAATGGCTCAACCGTCTCCGTTGAAGGTCCAAAAGGGAAGCTCTCCATAGAGCACCGGCCTGAAGTAAGCGTTAACTACGACAGTGAATCCAAAGAGATTGTCGTTTCCCGAACTAATGATGACCGACACTCCCGGGCATTTCATGGGCTTACCCGTGCTTTGCTTGCAAACATGGTGTACGGCGTCAAAGAGGGATATGAAAAACGCCTGGAAATCGTTGGTGTCGGCTACGTCGGCCAGGTACAAGGCGATACGCTGAGCCTGCGTGTTGGTCTGGCAAACGAACTTAAAAAGAAGATTCCGGTTGGCTTGGATGTAACCTGCCCGGATCAAAACCATGTTGTTGTTCAGGGATGTGATAAGCAACTCGTAGGTCAGTTTGCTGCTGAAGTACGTGCACTTCGTAAACCAGAACCATATAAGGGAAAAGGTATTCGGTACGAAGGTGAATACGTGAAGATTAAACCTGGTAAAGCAGCAACATAATAAAGCCTGATCGCAGGTATACGAAATACATTATTAACCCGAGGTTAAGACCGTGGATAAACAAAAGTTCTTAGGCAAGCAACGTCAGCGACGACGCTTCCATACACGAAAACGAATTCGTGGAACCGCAGATCGGCCACGAATGTCCGTAAACCGTTCCCACCGCAATATCGAAGTTCAGGTAATTGATGACTTTGAAGGCAAGACACTCGTAAGCGTTAGCAGTCGGGATGGCGAAACTGGAAGCGGAATCAGCTATGGCGGAAACTGTGATGCTGCTGCAGCTATTGGAAAAGCTGTTGCGGAAAAGGCCATCGCCGCTGGGATCAAGGCTGTTAAATTTGACCGCGGCGACTCTAGATATCACGGCCGAGTAGCTGCACTAGCTGATGCTGCACGTGAGGCAGGATTGGAACTGTAATCACGGCTGTCGTGGAACACGAATCATAAAAGAAAACACACTTATAAACTTATAAATGGGAGCTGCTAAATCGTGGCTACAGATTTACGCGGAGAGTTAGTCGATCATACGATCAAAATCAAGCGATGTGCTGCCGTAGTAAAAGGTGGACGCCGTTTCAGTTTTGCTGCAATGGTTGTCGTCGGAAATGGCAACGGTCGCGTTGGTTGGGGTTACGGTAAAGCGAATGAAGTGCCGCCAAGTGTGGACAAAGCTCAGAAACAGGCTGAACGCAGCATGATCGATGTCTCACTAAATGACGACACCATCCCACATTCAATTCAGGGTCGCTTCGGAGCTGCTAAAGTACTGCTGGTTCCGGCTGGTGCCGGTACCGGTATTATCGCTGGTGCTGCTGTGCGTGCTGTTTGCGAAGCTGCCGGTATTAAGAATATCCTTACCAAGAGCTTTGGTACGAATAACCCGGTGACGTTGGTCAAGGCCACCATCGATGCACTCTCGAAGGTGCGAAGCGAAGATCATGTATTCCGCATGAGAGGGGTGGAGAAGTAATGAAACTGCATGACGTAAATCAGGGAATTCAAAAGAACAAGAAACGCCGGCGTGTCGGGCGTGGCCCGGGAAGTGGTCATGGCAAAACGGCTGGGCGAGGGCATAACGGCCAAAAGTCACGTGCCGGTTGGTCCCAGCGTGCTACCTTTCAGGGTGGTGCCATGCCTATGGTACGACGTATTCCAAAACGTGGATTTAATAATAAATTCGCCCTCGAAGTGTTTGCAATCAACGTTAGCCAACTCGAAAAATCATTTGAGGATGGTGAGACGGGTTCGCCGGAGACACTACGAGAAAAGAACATTGTTAAACCACAGAGTTATGATGTTCTAAAGATCCTCGGAAACGGTGAACTTTCAAAGAAGCTGAATGTCTCTGCACATCGATTCAGTGCATCAGCAGCTGAAAAAATTGCCCAGGCTGGCGGAAGCACAACCGTGCTACCCGGCAAAGCACCTGTGGTGAAGGGACAAAAGAAAGCTGACCGGTCCGCCGAATAGAAAATGTCAAACGGAGTGACAACGCTCACCTGTGAATCAGTTCTACAGGTTGCTACTTAAAAGGATAACTGTCACCAATGTGGGAAAAAATCAGAGTCATCTTCACGATCCCGGAACTCCGGAACCGGATCATGATCACACTGATCTGCCTGGCAGTTTACCGGGTAGGTTACTGGATCACGATTCCTGTCGTGGATCAACAGGCAATTGCTCAACAGGCAAGTGACGGTACCGGTCTCGCTGGACTCATTACACGAGTAAGTGTTTTCGCTGCAAGTAACCTCACACAGGCCACGATCTTTGGCCTTGGCATCATGCCGTATATCTCGGCATCGATTATCTTCCAATTGCTTGGAAGCTTTCATCCAAAAATCCAGGAACTTCGTAAAGAAGGACAAGCCGGACAAAAGAAGATTAACGACTATACCCGTTACCTCACAGTTGTCCTTTGTCTGGTACAGAGTTTCTTTTACGTCGTGGCATACCTAAATGGAAGTGATGCCGCTAATACTCTAATTCATGAAAACTATCAGGCGCTGGATTCTCAAGGGAATCCTACCGGAGCGTTAACCTGGAGTTGGACCATTATTTCGGTACTGATCATGACATGTGGAGCAACCTTCCTCATGTGGTTGGGTGAACAAATCGATGAGTATGGAATTGGTAATGGTATTAGCTTGTTAATCATGGCCGGTATCCTTGCTGTGATGCCAGGTGCACTAACAGGCTTGTTCGCAAATGCCAAATTCGAGCTCACCGGTCTTGATAGTGGTATCGTCGGTGTTGAATCGATGATTATCCTTGCATTCCTGTTTGTGGCAGTCGTATTCGGGGTCGTCTTTATTACCCTTGGACAACGACGAATTCCAATGCAAAGTGCCAAACATGTACGCGGGCGACGTGTATATGGAGGAACCCGTCAATTCCTGCCATTGCGAGTTAATCAGGGTGGCGTCATGCCGATCATTTTTGCCAGTAGCTTGCTGATGATCCCAGCTATCATGTTCGGTGCGTTTGCTCAGATTTCCGATCCGGATGGAATGGCGGGAGTCTGGAATACACTGTCCGGCGTGTTTAGCCCTGGCACAGGATTTATGTACAACGCGTTTTATATCGCAATGATATTTTTCTTCTGTTACTTCTGGACTGCGATCACTTTTAACCCAAAAGAGATGGCTGAAAACCTTAAGGAGTACGGAAGCTTTATTCCTGGTTACCGACCAGGAAGACACACGTCAAATTACCTGGAAAAGGTGATGGTTCGAATTACTTACGTTGGAGCGGCATTCCTCTCCATCGTTGCTGTGATTCCAACGGTCGTCGCAGGTGGCTTGAATGTGGATTTTAGTTTGGCCAGTTTTTATGGTGGTACCGGACTGCTGATTGCAGTGAGTGTTGCTTTTGATCTGGTTCAAAAAATTGATAGTCATCTGGTGATGCAGAATCACAAGGGGCTATTAGATTCCTAATTTCACGTATTCCGTTGGATGAACCAACGGGATACATGATCAATCCGATGTGGAGATGATGCCGTGATCATTATATTGATCGGCCCACCAGGATCAGGGAAAGGCACCCAGTCGCAAAGACTGATTGATTATCTCGAAACCGCTCACCTATCAACCGGCGAGCTGTTTCGTGAACATATTTCATCAGAATCAGCACTTGGGTATGAGGCAAAACAATTAATTAGTCGCGGTGAACTGGTGCCTGACCAAGTTGTAGACAACATGGTCGCACAGACACTCGAACAACCTCGGTTTGCGGACGGATGTCTGTTCGACGGTTATCCGCGATCGGTTCCTCAAGCAGAAGCACTGTCACAGTTGCTCAATACGCAGCAACGTGAAGTGAATCTGGTTCTGGAGTTAGATGTGCCTGACAACGTTCTTGTCGAACGTTTACTGGCACGCCAGCGTGCGGATGATACGCTGGAGACAATTAAACATAGGCTGGAAGTCTATGGAGCTCAAACTCGGCCATTGCTTGAATACTACAAGCAACGAGGCAAGCTTGAGACAGTCGATGGTCAAGGAAGCGTCGACGATGTTTTTGGACGGATTCAAGCGGTAGTTAACCAGTTAAAGACCGACAGCAGCGACTCGGAAGAATCAAATCCTTCAACGTGTAGCAACTAAATCGATTTTGCTGCCCGTTTAGGTGTTTTAAAGCTGTTTTTGTGGGACTTATTGGTCTACCGCGCCCCTTGATGATGGGCGAATTGCCCGTTTATACTGACTTACTTGCAATTTATTTTTTCATCTGGGTAACAGAGACATGAAAGTTCGAGCTAGCGTCAAACGAATTTGCGAAAACTGCAAAGTTGTGCGTCGTAAAGGTCGTGTTTACGTGATTTGTTCAACAAACCCTCGCCATAAACAGCGACAGGGTTAGTCAGACTACCACGTTTTACTGAACTGTAACCCTGATTAGTTCTGGTGCAATACAGCACGCAAAGGAGTGAATAGTTATGCCGCGTCTTTTAGGTGTGGACATTCCGAACGATAAACCAGCCCATGTATCCCTGCGTTACTTATATGGTGTTGGCCCGAAGACTGCTCGTGATCTGTGTCGCAATGCTGGCATAGACCCTCAAACTCAAGCCCGTGATCTGGCTGAGGATGAATTGGGTCGCCTGGCTGCACTGCTCGAACGTGATTATACAGTTGAAGGTCCTCTGCGTCGTAAGGTTCAACAAGACATCGCTCGCCTGCGTGAAATTAAAGCATATCGGGGAATCCGTCATCGAATGGGACTACCTGTTCGTGGACAGAATACTCAAACAAATGCTCGTACGCGTAAGGGTCCGAAGAAGACCGTTGCCGGTAAGAAAGGTGTTAAAGACCTCCGCTAAGGAATTACAATTCCGCCTTGGAGTTCTGCGTTTTACATCGCCTGACCATAACAAACTTATTGGAGTAGATTGGCCGTGGCCAAAAGCAAAAAAAGAAAAGTTCGTCGCAATGTTACTGTTGCCGTTGCTCATATCAAAGCAACCTTTAACAACACAACAGTAACCATCACCGATACCAAGGGTGATACACTTTGCTGGGCAAGTGCCGGTACAAGTGGGTTTAAAGGAAGCAGAAAGAGCACGCCGTTTGCCGGACAGTGTGCCGCACAACAAGCTGCTGAAAAGGCGATCAAGTTTGGTGTGAAGGAAGTCGACGCTCGCGTCAAAGGTCCTGGCAGCGGTCGTGAAAGTGCTGTAACCGCGTTGCAACAAGCTGGTCTGAACGTAAAGTCGATTGAAGACGTTACGCCCATTCCACACAACGGTTGCCGACCACCAAAGAAACGCCGTGTGTAATTACACTCGTTATCGTTTCACTCCCTAACAATTCATTCGTTTGGTTTTAACCATTTCAAAACATCATTAACCACCACGTAAGTTATTCGTGGTACCTTTGGAGGCGACTATGCATATTCGTTGGCGCTTACTTGAACTTCCCAGTACGGTGGAATGTGATAAAGCAACGCTTACCGATACATACGGTAAGTTCACCGCTGAACCGTTTGAACGCGGTTTAGGTGTCACGGTTGGAAATAGTCTGCGACGGATTCTACTGTCCAGTTTGATGGGTAGTGCTGTCACGCAGATCAAGATTGAAAATGCACACCACGAGTTTTCCACGCTTCCGGGCATTCAGGAAGATGTCACGAACATCATCCTGAACGTGAAATCACTCGTTGTAAAAAATCATTCCGACGGCTTGAAAGTTATCACCATCGATAAGAGCGAGCCTGGGCCCATCCTCGGTAGTGATATCACAACCGATCAGGGCGTCGAAATCATAAATGGCGATCACGTCATCGCAACTTTGACTGAATCGACTCCGTTCCATATGGAAATGGTTGTTGATAATGGTCGCGGTTATATCCCAGCATCAGAACAAGGTACCGGTGACCGTGAAATCGGGATCATCCCGATCGATGCTGTATATAGTCCTGTAACTCGCGTGCGATACCAAGTTGATGAAACACGTGTCGGCCAAAAGACTAACTACGACAAATTAACTCTGGAAATCTGGACTAATGGTTCCATCAATCCGGAGATGGCAATTGTTGAAGCCGCTAAGATCCTTCGAAAACACCTGAACCCGTTCGTTCAATATTCAGAATTGGGCGGTCAGGTTCACGCTGCGGATCGCTCTGCAAGAAGCCCTGAAGACATTGAACTGGAAGCCAAACTCAATCTACCACTGGCTTCGCTTCAATTGTCCGTAAGAGCAAATAACTGCCTTGAGTCTGAAATGATTCATACGGTACGTGATTTAGTACAGTTAACCGAAGATGGTTTGATGCAAATCAAGAACTTTGGTGAAACAACATTGGTGGAAGTACAAGCCAAGCTGAGTGAACTCGGCCTGCATCTTGGCATGCGAGTACCACCTCCGCAACAGTCGTTTTAAGTGAAGTAGTTGTCACTGAGACTCAAGCAAGTTCAATAGGTTTTGTAATATAGAGAAAGACACTTCCTGCAGATGGAAGTGACAAGATCATGCGACACAGAAAACGTGGACGTCGTCTAGGACGTAGTTCAAGTCATCGAAAAGCAATGTATCGGAATATGGCCAGCAGCCTGTTTCTGACCTACCGTGGCGAGGAAGTTGCCGAAGTCTATGGTTATGAACGCAAGCAACCGGCAGGTCGTATTGTTACAACCCTAGAAAAGGCTAAAGAAGTACGCTCGCTAGTGGAAAAGTGCATTACCATTGCACGCAAAGCTAAGCCACATCGGGAAGCGTCCGAAGCAATCGTGGCTCCAAGTCGATTCGGTAAGAGTGAAGACAGTTTTAGCAAGAAAAGAGAGCCTGAGCTTTGGGCTCAATGGTCCGATGCTCGTGCTCCATATGTAACTGCACAGCGTCGATGTTTTCAACTGCTTGGGAGCCGTGAAGCAGTCGCTTTGCTATTCGATGTCGTTGTCGATGAAATCGGTGAACGAACACATGGCTATACAAGAATTGTCCGTCTGGCTACACCGCGACTTGGTGATGCCGGGACGCGTGCAATTCTGGAAATCGTTCAGGATGACAAGGTTCGCGAATCATACAGCTCCGCTGAAGCTCCTGCACTTGAAGTAGAAGACGATGAAGCCGCTGTAGAAGATGCAGAAACCACTGAAGATGTTGCCGAAAGCGATGCGGATGCTGCTGATGAGGAAACTGCAGATGATTCAGCAGAAGCAGCCGATGACAACGAAGACACCACCGACGAAGCGGAAGAGGATGCTGCATCTGAAGATGATGTTGAAGGAGCCGCAGATTCCGAAGAAGAAGACGCTGGCGACGATGATGACAGCGATGAGGAAGCAACCGCTGAAGAAGCTAGCGACGATTCGGACACTGACGCTGAAGCTGAAGAAGAAGCATCTGACGACACTGAGGAAGCCGAGTCATCAGACGATGAAGAGGCTGATAGTGATGATGAAGATTCTGAAGCTGAACCCTCCGATGACTAGGTGCATTTAACCAGTTTCTCATAACTAGATTCTGGGACATAAACTACACACGTCGAAGAGACCTGCCAATTTGGTAGGTCTTTTTTTGCGCGCATGAATTCTGGAAAAACTATGGCAATTCGTAGCGTGTTTCTGGGATACTGTGAGCCATACGAATCATGGCTGTTCACGACGGATGCCAAAGAAAATTCCATGGATGGATCCACGGATGGATAAAACGCTCTCTCAAAAAGACAAGCTTACCGGTACTACGGTGCCCGTCGGTTTTGATTTCACTTGGCATATGCGCCGGCTCTGTGAACACATCTGTAATGATGTGCCGGAAATGCATCACATCGACATGAGTCGGGTAGCGATTTCCTTCTCTCAGGCACGGAAGAGTGTCCGACATGGATTACATGCATCCCTTACACCCATGCGTTTTGAAGGCGGTGCTGAAACGGGAGAACGCAACGGCACAGAATATCGTGCGCAACGTCTCTACGATGCCGCTGGCACGGAAATGCTCTATATTTTGCGTTTCTACCTTCCAAGATTTCAAAACGAACCGTTTGGAGAAAAACTGATAACCATATTCCACGAACTTTGGCACATCAGTCCAAAATTCGATGGTGACTTGAGACGGCATGAAGGACGCTACTACATACATTCGCAATCAGAAGCTGAATATGACGCTCATGCCACTCGATTAGCTCAGGCTTGGCTATCTAGTAATCCCGATGCTGTTGTATTTGACTTTCTAAACTACGACTTTCAGCAGTTGGAATTAATTTACCACCGAATAATTGGAGTAAAGATTCCACAACCCAAATTAATTCCCCTTAGTGCTTAAGCTGATGAGCTCGCCAAGCCTCTCTTGGGGTTGACGTGATTGTGTAAAACACCATATTTTCCACCTTCGTTTCTTTTAGCACGACAGCACGGATGGACATGCGCTTTCACAGTTGCAAATTGGTGATCATACGAATATGCATACTCATGTGTGGTATGACCGGTTGCCATCTGTTTGAAGAACCAAATTGGACGCTTGAAGAAGTGGTAGATTCGCCCGTGGAGTTAAACGCTCCTCGCATGGCTTCCGATGCGGTAGTCTTAGAAATTGCATTTGTCCACGTCAATCCAGAAGACATTACAGCAACTGCACCGCTATGGGTTGATATCGATGAAAACCATGTGCCGATACAACTTCGCAGCCAATTGAATGACAATGGAATACGCTGTGGTCTCATTGGTGGGATGATTCCAGAATCTGTTCTGCAGCTAATCTCAGCCGAAAAGAACCAGGTAGATCATGAGAATATTCCCGAGCATCTCAGACAGAGTGGTCATGCACGTAATATGCGCATGCAGTTTCGCCATGGACGCGAAGGGAAAATCGTAATGAGTAACCATCAGCAGGACGAAATGAAAATCGTACAAATAGATGGTGACTACGTAACGGGAAATGCGTTTAATCAGGCTCAGGCAATATTTACTGTAAGGACATATCCAAAAGGTGATGGTCGTGTGGAGATTGAGTTAACTCCTGAAATTCATCACGGTCAGCCTAAATCAAATTTTATTGGACATGACGGTAGCTGGTTGGTGCAAACTGAACGTGAAGTCACTGCATTTGAAAACTTAATCACGCGGAACACACTCTCACCAGGTGAAACACTATTACTTACATCTACACCTGACTCTAAGGGCCTTGGCGGTCACTTCTTTTCAACAGGACCGTCGATGAATGATACTCACTATGTGTTATTGATTCGCCTCGCTCAAACTCAGGCTGACGATCTCTTCGAATCTGAATCATCATCAGAATCACTTGCAACGCAGTAAATGCCCCCTATCGCAAATTTGATTCTGTTCAAATAATAAACTCTTCAAGGCACCGTGCTGACGCTATGATACTTCGCCGGATCTGATGGCGAGATGTCAGCACTGAGATTTAGATTACTTTGACCCGCCCATTTGCTAGGAGTTTATCGATGGCTTTAGTTCCGTTGAGAACGATATTGGACCATGCCGCTGAAAACGACTATGGAGTCGCTGCATTTAACGTAAATAATATGGAACAAATTCAGTCAATCATGGAAGCTGCAACAGAGACAGATTCCCCAGTGATTGTTCAGGCATCGCGCGGTGCCCGTGCCTATTCTCAAGATGCATACCTGCGGCACCTAATGCTTGCTGCTGTCGAACTATATCCACAGATTCCAATTGTAATGCACCAGGATCATGGAAACAGCGTAGACACCTGTGCCAGCGCAATTGAAAACGGCTTTACCTCGGTCATGATGGATGGCTCACTCGAGGAAGATGGGAAAACACCTGCCAGCTACGATTACAACGTTGATATCACACGTCAAGTGGTAGAACTTGCACACGCTAAAGGAGTTAGTGTTGAAGGTGAACTTGGGTGCCTCGGTTCCTTAGAAACGGGCATGGGTGACCAGGAGGATGGTCACGGTGCAGAAGGCGTCCTGTCACACGACCAATTGCTTACGGATCCCGATGAAGCTGCTCAATTCGTTGAAGAAACAAACGTGGATGCGTTGGCCGTTGCTATTGGTACAAGCCACGGGGCTTATAAATTCACTCGTCAACCGGATGGCGATATTCTGGCTATGGATCGAATCGAAGCGATCCATGCAAAGCTACCAAACACCCATCTCGTAATGCATGGTAGCAGCTCAGTGCCACAAGAACTTCAGGACATCATCAACGAATTTGGTGGTGACATTCGCCAAACATGGGGAGTGCCTGTCGAAGAAATCCAGCGAGGTATTCGTGCGGGTGTTCGTAAGATCAATGTCGATACAGACAATCGCCTGGCGATCACCGGTGCCATTCGCCGCGTACTAGCGGAGAACCGTGCTGAATTTGATCCTCGTGCGTATCTAAAACCAGCACGCGCTGCGATGAAACAGGTATGTGTTGATCGCATGACCGCATTTGGTCAGGCTGGACAAGCTGAGAGCCTACGTGCAACGCTGTAATCTGAGCACCACGTTCGCATTGATTGAATCCATAAAACTGGGGTAGAATTCGCTCGCGCAAGGAATGCGCGCATTATCATTTCGCGGTCAAGGATGGCAGCCATGCGAAACGACAACCTACCAGATTCCATTGCACATCTTCAGCAGATGTCACCGACTGAGCAATTAGAGCTCGCTCAGGCCGTATTGCGCACTGAAGCAGACGCGCTAAGTCAATTGGCACTGGATTTAGATCACTCGTTCGTAAAAGCGACTGATGCGTTACTCGCAACGTTGGGATCTGTCATTATTATCGGCATGGGAAAAGCCGGGCTCATCGGTCAGAAGATTGTTGCAACACTCGGCTCCACCGGTACACCTAGCCATTTTGTACACCCGGCTGAAGCCGTACACGGTGATTTGGGAAGGATTCGAGAGTCCGATCTCGTTTTGTTACTTAGTTTCAGCGGGGAGACAGAAGAAATCACATCGCTGCTACCGGCTCTACATGAACGAGCAATAAAAACGATTGCAATTACGGCTAGCCTAGACAGTACCCTCTCAAAACAATGCGATGTGGTCATCCCAATTGGCCAACTACAAGAAGCAGATCCTTTGGGGCTTGCACCTTCAACAAGTACTACAGCTATGTTGGCGATAGGTGATGCACTGGCATTAGTCGTTAGCAAACAACGTCATTTTACGAGTCATGACTTTGCCAAATTTCATCCTGCGGGCAGCTTGGGACGAAAACTAACCAAAGTTGATGACGTTATGAGGCCACTGTCACATTGTCGCATCGCGAATGATTCGAAGACGGTGCGCGAAGTATTTGTAAATGCCAGCCTGCCTGGGCGACGTACCGGTGCTGTTATGCTGGTCGACAATTCCGGAAAGCTCACCGGCATTTTTACAGATAGCGATCTCGCACGCATGCTGGAAAACAACAAAGAGTCACACTTTGATGGCGCTGTTGCTCAGTTTATGACAGCCAATCCTGTAACCGCACCAACCGGTAGCTTGATGACAGATGCCGTAAAACTTCTCAGCGCCAAACGAATCAGTGAATTACCGGTGTGCAATGAACTGAACGAACCTGTGGGAATGCTGGATATCACTGATGCTGTGGCGTGGACTCCACCAGAGTCGTCAGTAAGCGATACTGAAAGTGATGATCCTAAAGTGATTCCTTTACGGAAGTCGGGATAGATTATGCCAACGCCTGACATCCAACTAATTATTTCTGACGTTGACGGTGTACTGACCGACGGAGGAGTTACCTTTGATAACTCCGGTATGGAGTACAAGACGTTTAATATCAAAGATGGGCTCGGAATAAAGATGTGGCAGCGATCCGGCAGACACTTTGCCGTGTTGACAGCTCGACAATCACAAATCGTCGAGACTAGGTGTGGTGAGCTTGGGGTCGAAATCGTGAAGCAGGGATTCACAAAGAAGCTACAAGCAGCCATTGACATTGCCAGCCAACTGGGAATTTCTACCGAGCAAACGTGCTTCATTGGTGATGACCTTACCGATCTCTCTACGATTGCCCATGTTGGATTTGGGGTAGCAGTGGCCGATGCTGTCTCAGAAATTCGGGATGCCGCTGACTTCGTGACAGTTAACAATGGAGGAAGCGGTGCAGTCCGAGAACTCGTCGAAGTGTTGTTAAAGCAGTCTGGTGAATGGGAAAACCTTGTAGAGATTCATTACAAGGAGACCGTTAAGAATGCTTAAACGCCTTGTCGGATCTATGTACTGTCTCCTCGGAACTGTTGCAGCTTATTGGCTTTATGCATTATTTGCTGTACCTATGATTGAGCCCGCAAGGTCTGCTGCTCTGCAAGTTGATGACGAATATTGGCAGGCCCCACCATCAGCTCGCCGCCGTGCCTTAAAGACTATTTTTCCTGACGGCGCATGGGAATTGGACAACCCAAAGACGATTGAAAATCGCCAGGGAATTTTGCTGTTTCGGGATTATCAACAGCATGAAGGTGAATTAGTTATTTCGCCTTGCACGCTGGTATTATTTTCGAAAGAACCACAGAATGATTCTTCCGGGCGTGTTTTTATCATGCAATCACCCGGAGGTGCCGTTGTTGAGTCCAATGATATCCTTCAGGTCTCACCACACGGTTCTGCCAAATCTACAAATGGCAGGCTAATCGGCGATGTCTCCATTTACTCACCAGAAACATCTCCTGGTAAGAATGACGAAGTCAGATTCATCACGCGCAATATACAAATTGATGACAATCGCATTTGGACAACACACGACGTTTGGTTTGAATTTGGGCCGCATCACGGTCGCGGACGTGATTTGTTTATCAATCTAACCACCGTCGATAGTGCTGTAACAACGGGTGATGATGCCACTGGGAGTACATTGGCAAGAATAGATTCGCTTGAACTCGTCGAAGTAGATGAAATCAGCCTGCAATTACAGCACAATCTATTTGATCGCCAATTGTCTACTGAAAAAGCGACTGAATCCGACAAGCCAGTTTCAGCAAAGATAACTTGTGATGGTGAGTTCCGTTTAGATTTTGCCGAATCTAAATTGTCAATCGCCGACAACATTTCAGTCACACTAAGCGATGAGGATGGGACTCTAAATGATCAATTAAAGTGTGAACAATTGAGTTTTGAATTTGGACAACTGCCTGCCGCAAACGCTGATGGCGATAATGACACGAATTCTGAATGGATGACTTCCTTAAGCGTGTTAAGTGCGACAGCACGAGGAAATCCAATTGTGCTGGATGCACCCTCATCAGATCTGTCTATCAGAACCAGTAAGCTGGAATTCGATCTCACCCAAGGACGAATCACTGTAGATGACTCTGAACAGTCGGTTTTCAAATACGGATCACACCAGTTTAACGTGCCATACCTCAGATATGACCTGCCACCTGAACAGGGGAAACTGGGAACGTTTGAAGCCAAAGGAGCTGGAGAATATGTCGGTGTTCTGGAAGATGGTACTGATGAACGGATCAGAGCATCCTGGCAGCGCGACTGCCTTCTGCGAAAACAGGATGATGAACACGTTCTATCTCTAGTGGGCAAAGCTGACTTAACATTTTCCCAACGCGGCAAATTGTCCAGCGATCAGTTGCATATTTGGGTACGCGAGGATACTGCTCAAGATCAACATTCAATTGTACCGACCAAAATGGCAGCAATTGGGAATGTGATTTTGGACACTCCAGAATTACATGGTCAGACGAAACGTGCTGATATCTGGATCAATGAGCCAAAACTCAATGCTCCAACACCTGCAAGTGATCCACTAACAAATGCAATCGCAATACCGGTTAACAAAGATATTCCAAGAAACCGATACTATGTCAGCGGCGATAGTGTCCAAATTCAGATGACTAGGCAGAAATCTTCAGCAGGCTTGGAAGCCATATCATTTTTTGGAAATGTGCAATTCCAACAACAAGATCGTACAGCACCAAACAATATTCCTCTGACACTGTCCGGTGATGTCCTCCAGCTGCAACAATCTCCTCAGGGACCATTAAATGTCCTTATTCAAGGCAATCAGCAAAAGGACCGTCCAGCACGAATTGCGATCGATTCTGTTGAGCTAGTCGGGCAGGTTCTAAAAATGAACCAGGGAATAAACCAAGTATGGATTGATGGTCCCGGGCATCTAGCCCACGCTCCGACTTTCGAGTCAGGTAATGGTCGCAACGATGTAAAACGATTGTCCTGGACCCAGCAAATGCGATTTGATGGAAAGACAATCACGATGACGGGCGATGTGAAAACACGCGGTGGTCAGAAACTGGAAAATGGACATCAACTGAATGTTGGGATAACAAGCGGATTTGCGGAAGCCAATCTCTCTAATAAAATCCTCTTCTCACAAAATGCTGTACCTGAAGATGTTGAATTACTCGATATCCGATATGGCGATAATGTGAAAATGCAAACACAAACGGTAGATGAAGCAGGCCTTCAACACTCTGCACAGCAATTCCAAATGCAGGAAATGTCCGTCAATCAACAAACTGGAGATTTAACCATTCTCGGTGCAGGGTGGCTTCGAAGCGTACAGCGAAACAAGAAAGAAGCTGCAAGTGCTAACACGAATTCACCGCAAACCCGGGTGTTTACACCTGGTTCAAGTAACATGCCACTGAATTATGTACACGTCAAGTTTGAACGCGGTGGTGCTGGAAATCTGTACCAACGATTTATACACTTCGACTCAAAAGTTGTAGCTATTTATGGCCCGGTGGCTAATTGGCAAGAGAAATTAGAACTTGCCAATACAAAGATGCCCGGACCCAATACAGTTCAATTGAATTGTGAACGTCTGATGATTGCTGACATCTCGCGAGGAAAATCACGCGAGCCTCAACTAGCCATAACCGCAGCAGGAAATACGTATGTAGAGTCCATGCAGTATACCGCCCAAGCTGCCAGGCTCACCTACTCACAACCCAAGGATATGCTTGTATTAGAAGGTGGTAGAGAGAATGCCAAATTGTGGCTCAATCAAAATAATTCAGCAACACCGAGCGCTTCAGCACGAAAGATTACCGTTACACGGGGATCCATCGAGGCGTTTGGGATTGGCTTCCTTGATCTGTCTGCTTTGAGCAGACCAACTAACAGCCAACCTATGAATCCGAATCCACGACCGGTAGGCGGACGTACTCCTGTTCCAATGCGTCCACGATAAACGAAATCGCCCGTGGTGCCATCGCAGCATAGTAATCAAATGAATGTCCACCAGCCGATGTCTCTAAATCATACTCGTGCGGTACACCTAACGAATACAATTTCATATGTAATCGGTCAGCACTAGCAAACCAAGTCTTATCCGTGGGGTCACAGCAGAAAAATTGGTGCCTTGGCCAATTTAGCGGGTGGATATGTAACAGGGCAGTATCCTGTCTTGCTGCCTCTGGATCTTCATACATCGCTGCTAAAACCTCGTCACCGTCATGCATCCGAAGTTGATAGTCAATTGCTGGAGAAATTGCACTTACAACGGGAAACAAATCCGGATATTTATAACTAAACCGCAAAGCACCTTGCCCGCCCATACTTGTACCGAGTAGTGCTATTTGCGGTGGCTTGGCAGACCAACGATCTGCAATTTTGGGTAGAACAAACTGAAGAAGGAATTGCTCTGCGGTGTATTCTTCTGAAAACTCCCGGCAAATCTTATCCGTCCACCAACTCCGTTGAGTCATCGGGCAAATCACACGCAGTCCATTTCTTTCGAAAAGATCTGTAAATACTGTCTTGTCATGCAAACGTCCCAAGTGAACGCCATGGAGGTAGATGACAATCTGGTTTCTCGCGCTTGGCGTGGAAGGCTCAAATATGTCACACATATGCCCATCGAGTGATATTTCAGACCATGTGCCTGCCATTAGTTTTTCCAAGTTGGATTTCAGGATCTTGTTGTGCCTACATTGGAACATACCGGTCCACAGTGATGAAGGCGTGTTAAGGATTCGATATCAGTAGACTCAACGGAGTTTGTGTGAATCCAAGTGTTCACTACAATGATGCAACAACATCGTGACTTGGTCAGGAAAACAACTGTGAAGGTTCTGCTCTCAGAAGATGAACTGCGTGATGGCGTCAAACGAATGGCGGACGAAATAAATGCGCAACTTAAAAATGAAACACTAACGGTAATTGCCGTGATGACCGGCAGTCTGGTATTGGTTGCTGATCTAATTCGATACCTGTCGATGCCAGTTCAACTTGGCGCACTGCTGGCTAGTAGTTATCGAGGAGAGACAACCAGAGGTGATTTGGAGATCGACCATGCCATGCTCCCAGATCTAACTGATGAACGTGTCTTAGTCGTTGATGATATTTTTGATACCGGTCACACACTCGATAACGTCATGCGACGTCTAAAACAACTTGGCCCATCGGAAATTCACAGTGCTGTGTTGCTACAGAAGAGCAATTGCCAACAAGTCCAGATGAATCCGGATTTTATCGGTTTTAAAATCCCTGATGAGTTTGTCGTGGGATATGGACTTGATTACAAAAACCTGTTTCGCAACCTGCCCTATGTAGCTGCGATGGAATCACATGATCTTACTGCTTTCGAGTAAGTGGAACTGAAATAAATGCCACAGCCAAGAATTGTTCTCATTACACGTCGATTTTGGCCGCTTGTCGGTGGTGCCGAGATGGTCATGGCAAATCTCGCTGTGGAATTCCGTGATTTGGGTTGTGATACACAACTACTCACTGCGAAATGGGAGTCACAGTGGCCTAATGAAATCATTCATCGGGATATTCCCGTATCACGATTATCAAACCCACGGCAACGCGGATGGGGCACGTATAAGTACATGCACGCCCTGGCCAAATGGCTCAGGACAAATAAGGATTCGTATGATGCAATCCTGGTCTCCATGCTTAAACACGATGCGTACGTTGCTGTACGCATTGGACAACAACTTGGTAAGAGAGTTGTATTAAGAGTCGAAGGGGCAGGGGAAACCGGGGATTGTAATTGGCATACTAACGCCCGTTTTGGTATGAAAATCCGAAAGAGATGCATGTTGTCCGACCATATAATTGGACCATCTGACGCGACCATGGAGGAACTCTTGGAGGCTGGGTTTGATACATCCCGGACTGTTCACATTCCAAATGGTGTTGGCATCCCGGAAATTGGGGCATTACAAACACGAACAGAAGCAAGACAGATTGTTGCAGAAGCAAATTACGACCTTACTACGACTGAGTCTTCGCGGATCGTCATCTACACCGGACGACTCGATAAGAAAAAAGGGCTAGTGGAATTAATTCGAAGTTGGCCGCAGGTTCTTGAAAACTGGGCGGATAGCCAGCTATGGCTCATCGGAGAAGGCCCTGATCGCGATCTCCTGTATCAGGAGATCAAGGACCTTGAAGTCAGATCTTCCGTATTCATGCCAGGTGCCTTTGATGATGTAACTGACTTATTAAGAGCAGCCAATTTGTTCGTGCTACCGTCATACACCGAAGGGTTGTCACTTTCTCTATTGGAAGCGATGGCTCACCAGATCCCGGTCGTAGCAAGTGACATTCCTGGAAACCGACAGCTTGTTACACACGGTCGCACCGGGCGCTTGGTGCCCGTCGCAGATGTTACGGCGCTCGGAAAGGCCATAATTAGTTCAGTGCAGGATGATGATTCTGCTGCAATGGCCGCAGCAGCATATAGTGATGTAAAGAATAAGTACTCCATTCGCCAAACGGCTCAATCACATCTTTCACTCCTATCTGGAGATGGAGTATAAGGCGTGCGAGTTACACACCTCATTCCAATGAGTACACCCGGTGGTCATATCAACCAACTGAGTTTGATGCTGAGCGAATCCAGCACATGCCAGCTTGATCATTCACTACTGTTTTGGTCTCGTGACAAAGATCTACCGGACAGCATTAGGGCCAACCTAGACGCACCGATCAATGCTGTTCGCAAACATAGGATCCTTGGCGGACTGAGGCAACTTCGCCGTTGTATCAGTCAATCCAATCCTGACATCCTTCATATTTGGCACCCATACTTACTCAATTGGGAACATCTTGGGATGCTGCATCGTGTCGGCGCTAAGACCGTATGTAGCATCGGAAACCCTGCAGACCGCTGGATTCGATATCCAACACATGCCTTTAAGTTCTATGTCCGAAGAAGCGATCATGTGGTCTTTAGTTCTACGGCACAGCTGGAATTCACTCAGCAGTTCTTAAAAATCAAGGCTAGCTCTGTAGTGTATCCATCTGAGCAATTTATAAAGTCTGATCATAAGGCTGACATTCGACGGCAATTAGGACTCTCACCGGGTAGTTTCATTATTGGTGCTGCTGGTCGACTGATTCCGGGTAAGCGTCTTAAAGACCTCATTTGGAGCATTGAGATTCTTAAGACTGTTCGTGATGATATTCACTTAGTTGTATGGGGCGATGGTCCACAACTAGAAGTGCTTCAGGAGTACGCTCGAGAGCTCGATTTGCTAAGTCACATCCATTTCGTTGGTTGGGGGAGCGAATTTCAGTCACATGTACAAGACTGCCTTTGTCTTGTTTCATGCAGTGATGCTCATGGCGTGTCCGCATGTGCAGCCACCGCATTATCTGCTGGGATTCCGTTCGTATCAGCTGGTGCCAAAGGGACTTTGGAGTTGTTCGTAAACGGTAAAAATTCTCTGCTGTTTGGCTCTGGCGACTCCGGAAGCCTCGCCCGCTGTATTAATAATCTTGTTGAAGATCCATCACTTTCCGGCCAATTGGTAAGAGATGCAAAACTACTGCAAGAAACGACTTTGTCTCCAAGTCGATTTGCTGACTCATACTTTAGGGTCTTCAACGCCGTTGCTAACGAATGATCGATTTAATCGTTGCAATTAGACACTCTATGTCATGGCATAACTGACCTAACGACGAATTCACTACGTAGGATTAAGACACAATCTATCCTTTAATACGTCGCAAACTCACTCTAGAAGTAATTCCTAAACATGTGCGGTATTACCGGAAGCGTTTGGAGAGATCCAAGTAAACGGATCTCAAGAGAAACACTTAGTCGAATGGCAAGTGTCCTTCAGCATCGTGGTCCGGACGATGCACAGGAATTTGTTACCTCGTCAAATGCTGCGGGCGTAGCTTTTGGATTCCGCCGTCTTGCAATTATCGATCTCAATACGGGACAACAACCTGTAACAAACGATGACAAATCCGTTGTCATCATGTTGAACGGTGAGATCTACAATTATCTGGAATTGAGGCAGCTTCTCGAATCTAAAGGCTATCGTTTTCACACGGCGGGTGACTCTGAAGTCATCGTACACATGTATAGTGAATATGGCACCGAGTGCTTCAGCAAGCTCAATGGAATGTTTGCTATCGCAATCTGGGATGATCGTCGTAAGAAACTCGTTCTTGCTCGAGACCGCCTCGGTCAAAAACCACTCTACTTCTGGGCGGAAAACCAACGACTGTCGTTTGCCAGCGAGCTGAAGTCGCTATTCGAGATTCCAGATTGCCCACGTAAAATAAACCAACAGGCATTACATGAGTATTTGGTTTATCAATATGTACCGTACCCTCACTGCATCGTAGACGGTTTAAGTAAACTATCCCCGGGACACTTCTTGGTGTTCGATGAAAGTGGAATCTCAACATCAGCTTATTGGGAATTGCCGACAACGGAATCGACCGTTTCCGAACGAGAACTCCACGAACAACTTTCGGAGATGTTGGAAGAGTCAGTCAAGCTCCGTATGCAAAGTGATGTACCGCTCGGAGCATTCCTATCCGGGGGAGTCGATTCTTCATTGATCGTTGCACTAATGCAACGTAATAGTAATGAACGCATTAAGACATACTCAATCGGGTTCCCTGTCCAGGAGTACGATGAGACATCGCATGCACGAGCGGTCGCGAAGCACTTAAACACGGATCATCATGAGTTCCAAGTTACCCCTAGTGCCACTGAAATCTTGCCTAAGCTAGTTTGGCATTACGACGAACCTCTTGCCGACAGCTCGGCTATCCCCACCTGGTATGTATCACAAATGACACGGCAAAAAGTGACCGTCGCATTGTCAGGCGACGGCGGCGACGAGTTATTTGCTGGTTATCCGCGATACCACGCAGTGGAGTTGGCACGGAAAATTGAACGTTGGCCCGGCCTCAAGTGGTTGCTCGGCAGCCAGTTTTGGAATTTCCTGCCAGGATCTTCACGGTACAAATCACGCATGCGACGTCTTAAAAAATTTATCCGTCCATTACGCAAACCAGCGATGCAAAGATATCTAAGTTGGATCAGCATCTTTCCGATCGAAGAGAGAGACTTGTTCTATACGTCGGACTTTAAAAATGCAATCAAAACACATGATGTATCCGAATCATTTGCTCAGCAACATAGTCGCTTCAGTCATCGAGATCCGGTCACTGCTATTTCACTAGCTGACCTGCATACATACCTGCCTGGAGATTTAATGTCCAAGGTGGATATCGCCAGCATGGGTAATAGTCTGGAGGTGAGGCAACCATTTCTTGATTATCGTGTAGCTGAGCTTGCGGCACAGATTCCGATTTCATTGAAGTTCTCGAAAGGTCGTGGAAAACAGATTCTCCGGAACGTATTTGGAGATCTGCTACCAGAGGAAATCTGGGATCGACCAAAAATGGGGTTTGGTGTACCGATGGATCATTGGTTGAAAACAGACCTGAACGAGCTAATGCACGATACACTCCTTAACGGAACTCCAACAGTATGCCGGTACATTGAGCAGGATTCTATCAAGAGAATGGTTTCAGATCATGTGAACGGTCGTCAGGACAACAGTCAGCGACTGTGGTCTCTGCTCGTCTTACAAAATTGGATGGACCTTTGGAATATCAACTAGGCCGTCAAAGAGTTTAACGGGCCAAGGTGAAAACGGTTGGATGAAGTCTCGGTCGGCATCTGTTGCAACAAAGACAATGGCATCCTCGGGTGGAATAGCGGATAGATCCAAGTCTCCTTTGTGCCGGTATTCTTGCTCTACGGTCCAATCAATCCTCTCACCGTTAGACTGAAAGTACGGGCGTTGTGAGTCGGTCAGCCCTTGCCATGTATCTTCATTTCCATAACGCACCTTGGCGACTTTGTTTGAAAGCCAGGCCTGATTTATACAGATTCCAAACGGCGCAAAATCCCATCGCCGTCTGTGGCTACGAAATGTTCTTAGTTGCGGCCATTTATCTAGTGGAACGGCAGTAAACGAGACCATTTTATGACCACCTCGAATCGTCGTTGAGCTAGCCCTTAGCTTCTGTTCATACACAATCTTAAAAAGGACTCGCTCTGAGGTGTGCCGTGAATGAGGATCGAGCCGAACTAGTTTCTTGTGCCACATTGAATGTGACTCATCGCTATAGGGTCCATCGATTGCCCGTGTAAAGTGGCTGAGGTATTCCTCTTCCTTATACCACTGAGGTAACTCGAGAACATCTGCCGTTTGAATTGAGACTGGATATGTCTTATTTGGCCAATTATCTATGAGGGATTGGATATTACCTTTTCCTGAATTGTTAAGTACTAAAACATCATTACTCGTGTAGAAATTCCAGCAATCTCTCATTGGTACTCCGGGGAGTTGGTCCGTCAGCAACTCGGAGTCTGCAATTACAAGCAATTTGCCTACACAACAACTATTCTCTGCCAAAGAATCATCTTCGGTTAGGACTTTTAGTGCGGATGACAAAGATGAATTTAATTGAGTAACAGAAACATCGAGCCAGGGTTGTTCGTAA
>JAKUOW010000012.1:46862-49532 GCA_022451045.1 Pirellulales bacterium
ACCTCGCACGCAGCACGCACTAGATCATCGCCTGCTGTTTTTCTTACTACCTGCATGGTCGTATTTTGAAGCTGTTGAATTGTTGATCGCAGCCGAGTTAGCCAATCTGTTTGATCGAATAACGGGTGTTTTAGTCTTGAAGAAACAATCGAGCTCCAATGACCACTAGGTAGAATACTGTTTGTAAGGATGTGGCTTGCGACAAATGCCCGCGGCAAATCCGGCCATATTTGGAACGGATTATTTATAACGTGGTAATTAAACTCTGACAGGAGTTTAGAGCAAATATCAGCGGCGGATTTTGGCGTCTTTGACATTGTCACATTCCATTTATCCAGATGATAAATGGAGGACATTAGAGCTGTCGCTTGGTACCCGTTAGAGAAGGTATGACAACTAGTGTCAGGTCATTCATCCGAACCATTTTCTGATTCGATCAGTTGTGCTGGGTCTAAAACACCGATTGCTTCTTCAAATGGTTCAGCTGCAAAGGTATAGGATTTCCCTGTTTCGACATTAACGGCGTGTGATTGCGGCTGATAGCCGCGACGCACCAGATAAATCCGTCGTTTGCCAATATCAACTGGTAGCTTAATCGGATTAGCTGAACCAACGGCAACTTCATTACTGTCTACTTTAACCGCCCAGCCATTTTTATTGCCTCGCAGTTCCGCTGGCCAATCGATAATGACATAACCACCGTTATGTCCGAGCCAACCTGATCCAATGATTGTTAAAACTAGGACTGCGAGTATGGGTAGTAAGATGAAGTACCAGTTGCGCCGAAGAAATCCAGGTTTTTTTATCCGGCCTTCACTGAGTACGGGTGTGACGTTCTCAATTACTGGTGCCATTGGCACGGGTTGTGCGACCTGTTGTTCAACAAGCACAGGGATTGGTTCTAGATGTTCATCTGCATCCACCGTAGCACTTTGGCCATCAGCTTGAGTCATAAATTCAGCTCTGATTTGTGACGTTGTGATTGCACTGATGGATTGTTCTGGCATGGTTGCGGTGGCAAATTTGCATGTTTCCAGTGAATTGATCACCTCTTCCATCGTCTGGTAGCGATCAGCCGGCAGCTTGGCAAGCATCCGTTGCAGAACTTGATCTAGTATTTCCGGAACTTCGGGTCGGTAAACGCGAAGGCTTGGGATAGGATGTTCGCGATGCGCTAAGATTTTTTGGAGAGTCGACTCGCCTTCATACGGGGGCTTACCCACAAGAATCCTATACATGCTGCAACCGAGGCTATAGATGTCCGCGCGAGGATCAACGTTATGCACATCTTCAGCCTGCTCGGGAGACATGTAATCAGCTGTACCCAGGATTTGGTTGTTTTGAGTGAGGCTATCCTCAGATCCCTTATTTTTAGGGCCATCAATGTTTTGCAAAGAAGCGAGCCCCATATCAAGAACTTTTACGATTCCAAAGTTATCCACAAGCATGTTATGCGGCTTGATATCCCGGTGAATGATTCCTTGGGAATGGGCATAGTGTAGGCCGGTGGCAGCCTGACTGATGTAATTGATGGTGTCATCCACTTTAAATAGACCATCATTCTTGAGAATCGCTGCCATATCGCGACCGTCGACATATTCCATTACAAGGTAATAGCCATCTTCATGTTGATCTGCGTCGAGTGCACGTACGATGTTATCGTGTGATAGTTTAGCAGCAGCTTCGACTTCCCGAAGGAAGCGTTTAATGGTCCCCTCTTTTTTTGTTAGGCGGCGGGAAAGCATTTTAATCGCCACTTGGTGTTTCATATGACGATGTTCGGCGAGATAGACATCCCCCATTCCGCCTCGACCGATGATGTCTTTAATGAGGTAGTTTCCAACGATCAGTGAGTCACCGACATTGTTACGTAATCGTTTACCTTGATATTTGGAGATTAGACCAGCATTGATCAATGCTAGGATTAACGATTTCTCATCGGTAGGTTGTTCAACAATTGGCAGTGACTGACACCAATCGCGCACACTTGCGTCGGACATTATCCCAAGCGAATCGATTTTTTCGATTAAGTCTTTAATCCCCATTTATCGCCATATCTCCTACGCTTCCACATCCAAGCTATTCATAGTCACCCATGTTTTATTCCACATCGAAATCGGTTTCACCATGTTTAATCATAGACACCCACCGTTTCCCAAAGCAATTTTTACGCCGAAACAACCACAAATCATAGACACCCATAGTTTTAGAGGTTCTTAACATAGATTTTCAGGTCAAGAACTATGGGTGTCTATGATTTCCATGTGGATTTCGATGTGAAAGTCCGTTTGAAACTATGGATGTCTATGATTTGCCTGTTGATGCAATGCGGTTAAGATACTCACTATGTCACCACTCTAGGAGTTAGGCGTCCAGGACGAATAAAAACGCAGCTATTTCACCAAAAGTTGAGGACACCAATGACAATTGATAGCGACACACAAAGACAAATCATGGGAATGTTCGCAACCGGAATTACTGTTGTCAGCATGCGTATATCTGATGACGAAACCTGGGGAATGACCGCAAATGCCTTTACAAGTTTGTCACTGGATCCGCCGCTGGTACTTGTAGCAGTAAAAAAAGGCCAAACTCACGAAAACCTACAAAAAGCTGGGCATTTCGCAATAAACATCCTCTCAGCAGATCAACAAGATATTTCTGATCGAT
>JAKUOW010000120.1 GCA_022451045.1 Pirellulales bacterium
CGAACATATGCGGTTCACAGTGAGGTGATTTCACGACCACTGCATCAAAACGCTTTGGGTCCTGACCGTGTGCATAGAACAGAGAGCGATCAAAAAGGCTGACGGCGCGAGAAGTTGCGATGACAGTGTAATTCTCAAATGTAAGCACGGCTGTTCGACCGGCATTCCATGGCAATCGAAATGTTTCGCTTTCAAATTGACCGTCGGTGAGCATATGTACCGTAGCGCTGACCGAAACAGGAGTGTATCTCTCTTTATCAAGCTGGCCGCCGAGAGTTACGTCTATTGTGCTGCCGATACCAGACTCAAAGGCAGAAGAAACGGCGGCAGGATCTACGATGGGAATTAAGGCGCTACCTTGATAGCCCTGTGACAACAATTCGGCGAGGATCGCATTGCTATCGCCGGATGCACCTGAGCTGGTTGCATCGGCAGCATCTTTAAGTATCACTGTCCCTTCGACATCTTTGGCCATTTGTACGGATTCAGCGAGAGGTTTTAAAGGCACTCGCATTTTCTCGTGGTGATGCCAAAATAGCTCAGCCATTTCACGTGCATATGAGCTCGCTAATTCTGCATCGCCATCCATTACCACGAGACTGTTCGTTCGCAATTCGGGAACATCCGTAAACGGATTCCCAATAAGCATGCCGGCAGCTAGTCCCTCGTCGGACTCTTCGATCTGTTTTGCTAGCCTGATACATTCTCCGAAGGAACCTGATTCGGTGATCAGTTCATCACCGCGAACCAAGGCAGGTATCTTTACGCGAGCCATGACGGGGTTTATTTCGCCAGCTATGCGTCGCAGTAGTATGCTGCAAGCTCGCTGTGCCGTGGATTTGTGATCTACGTGTGGATAGGTGTGATAAAGCACGATTGCATCATTGTGCTGGATCATGCGGTCGGTCAGAATACCGTGCAAATCGAGGCTGGTAACGATGGGGATTTCTTCGCCAAGGATCTTGCGAGCCTCTTGCAATAGAAATCCTTCGGGGTCAAGTTCATTGTCCGCGGCCATCGCACCATGAAGTGCGAAGTATACACCGTCCACATCGCCCGCATCTGACACTGCATTTAGCCATTGTTGTGAGAGAGTATCCCAGTCTTCCGCCGCGATAACACCTGAGGAAGTAATGCATTTAGCACCCATGCCGGGTACGATTGTTACGCCATCAGCGCTTTCAAAAAAATCGATGGCTCCGTCAACCTCATCATTAACCCCGCGTTTCGAATCCAGCCATGTATGACCTTCTCCGCTGTCCATGTGGGTGAGTCGACCGGGAAACGGATTAAAACTGGATACTTCCTGAATGCATTCAGCGACTAAGATGCGTGGCATGATGTTGACCGTCGGGGACCTAAGATATGGAATTAGTAGCCTATGGCGTTGATTGGATCGGCCTGTGCCAGGTCGAGTACGGTTGAAGGTACTGATGGAACTAACCTAAGCTCACCCACGTTAAATACCGTTTGGAGTAGGGATGCAATCAAATGGCTCGGGCCGTATGGTGTAGTACTTGGTTCTGATCCATGTTTGTCAGATTGGCCGACGACTGTGCCGGGTGTGGTGCCGGCACCATATGCAAGCAATGGCGATAATTTTCCCCAGTGATCTCGCCCACCGCGGTTGTTGAGTTTTGGTGTCCGTCCCATTTCGCCAAGGCAGACAAGTTGAATTTGATCCGAGAGTCCACTTGCTTCGAGATCTTCCACAAATGCGGAGACGGCATGGTCAAAGGAGTATCCAATTGCATCCATGCCGTCGGTCATGTTTAAGTTATTGCCATCGGCGTGCATGTCCCAAACGCCGGCATAGCTAGCGTGAATCGTCACAAAACCACAGCCAGCGAGGCATAACCGTTTTGCGAGCAATAGTAATTTGCCGATCGTCCCGGCGTTTGCATCGTACATCCCAGCACGACCGCGATTTACTTTATTCCATTTACCGTTGGTGGCGAAGTTGGAAGTATCGTATCGGGCAAGTGTCTTTGGATCTTCTTGAGTCAGGTCGAGGGCTCTGGATACACCGCCGCCAAGTAATAATTCGTATGCCTGCCGTTGCAATTCATCCATCGCTTCAAGCTCACCGCTGGAATCGACCTGTCGCCGAATGCGATCTAGTTTTCCCAACAGGGATCTACGATCATTAAAGAATCGGTCTCGCGACATGCTTAGCTGCATATCACTTTGTAGATTTCCTTTGCCACCGGGTACGAATGGAGCGTAACTCTTTGGATAACTTCCGGTTGAGAGTAAATTTCCTCGCGCAGACGGCCCTGGTACATCGTCACTGACAGCCGCGGGGTATATGACCGACGTAGTTGGCATGCCGGTGAATCGGTTTGTTGCGCCTACAACGCGTGAATAGTGAACGCCAATGTTTGTATCATTGGAATGCGGGCCGACGATTGGCTGTATATTGTGGCCACCATTTTGAGTTTGGAAGGAACGCACAACGGTTAGCTTGTCTGTCAGCTGCGCCAGCTTCCGCATATGCTGGCCGAAATGAACGCCTGGGGTTCTTGTTTGAATGGTCTCCGTAACAGTTCGAATGGCATCGGGTGCATCCGGCTTGGGATCGTACGTCTCGAACTGACTGGGACCACCTTGCTGAAACAGGAAGATGATGGACTTTCCTGTAACGTGTTCAGGTGTATTTGCAGCTTTTGATGATCGCGACAGCAAGCTCGGTAGAGTTAAGCCGCCTAGGGTTAGCGCACCGGCTTGAAGCAGTCGGCGGCGATGTACCGGATTTCCATCAAAAATCGAAAGCATGGGGTTTATCCATCATGGACTTTAAACGTCCGTTGTATTTTAGCGATTTTCCTCTACAAATGTCATCGTCGAATTATCCATGGTAAGACGAGAATTATGTGGGTTGTCGCTTGAATTAGCATAGGACCTTATGTCTATTCTATGCAGATAAGAAAACAGGAGCGACTAAATGTATACAGGCGACATAACACCCGAATTGCTGGCTTCATCCGTAATCTCCGTACCACCATTGGCACGTGATGAGTCACTTGAGGTATCGCGCACCGAAAATGCAAGGATGATTGGCTATCTGGAAGCTGGTGGAGTAACGACGGTACTCTACGGTGGAAATGCGCTTCTTTATCACGTGGCGTTGAGTGAATACGCTGGTCTGCTAGAGGTTGCTGCGGAAGAAGCTGCAGACGAGACCTGGATCATTCCGTCGGTTGGACCAGCATATGGCACGATGATGGATCAGGCCGCAGGGCTCCGAGAATTTGACTTTCCAACCGCAATGATTCTGCCCCAACAGGGAGTCGCAACGTCCACTGGGATCGCTACAGGAGTGCGCCATTTTGTTGAAGCTGTTGGGAAGCCTGCTGTTTTATATATAAAGCAAGAGGGTTTCATGGACGTCGCGGATGCGGCAAAGCTAATGGAGGATGGCCTGATTTCTTGGATCAAATATGCCATTGTTCGAGAAGATCCCGGTCAGGATTCTTACTTGAGCGAATTAATCCAGCTGATCGGCCCAGATCGGATTATCAGTGGGATTGGTGAGCAACCAGCTATAGCACATCTGGATGGCTTTGGAGTGCAAGGATTCACATCCGGCTGTGTATGTGTAGCACCGGCACTGTCGATGCAAATGCTGCGGGCGCTAAAGACGGGTGATTTGGCTCGTGCCGAAGAGTTGCGAAGGACTTTCCGACCGCTGGAAGACTTAAGAAACGGGATAAACCCTGTTAGGGTTTTACATTCTGCTGTCCGCAGTGCTGGAATTGCTGATACAGGACCTATTTTGCCATTGGTATCGGAAGTGTCGCAGTCTGAGGCGGATGAAATAGCAATTGCATCTGCCGCATTGATGGCTGCGGAGCAAAATGCCCTGTCAACCTGATTAGCCATTTCCTGATAGGCTATTTAATTGCTTCCGCTATTCGGATCAATCTCGATCGTTCATTGATTTGCATCGAAACTGTTTTGCCGCTGGCAAGTGTCGAAGTGTAAGTTGCCACATATCCTTGTTCAGTTAAGCGGATATTGAAACCGGATCCATTCAGCCGGTTAAGCGGTGTGTCTGTGATGTCCAATTGCTCAAGTGTTTCGGCCCATGATTTGTTCTTTCCGAAGTAAGACTTTTGATGATGGTACACCGTCATTAGTAATTCACGCATCGCATGTGTCTCTGCTAACTGGTGACCGACCTTTGCACGTTTCTTTTTCGTGAACCAGACGTAGCCCCACCGTTCGGGCCGATACATGTCGATGATTCCTTGTGGTGACCACACCCAGTTGTCTTCCCGTGTTTTTGGAAGTTTCTTGTACTGTCCATTCTCGATGAGGTGCTGCCACTCAACTCTCGAGTAATTAAAACGCCAGTTGTCTCCCTCGTTTGGAGGAGAGGCTTGATGAGCATGTTCTGCTAGTACACTCCATGGGATGGCGATTTCGACGCTCCAATAGTTATCTCTATCGGACGGGTCATTTAGAGTGCCATCTATGTGAACAGCAGTTTTAAGACCCGGGATTTCCCAACTGTTATCTGCTGGACCACCGTCCTTATAGGGTTTTAGAAGGAATAGATCCCAACCGGTGTTCAGGGCATTCATTTCAAATTCGTAGTATTCATGGTTGTCACCGTCCGGGTCAATGAATACCTCAAAGTCATTATCGTGAAAAATCACACTGTCATGCTCGGTGAGCGTTCCCCAAACATGTGGCTCTTTCATCCAAGCGGCAATGTATAAGTACTCATCGTCCCAGAGCATTTTCATCCGGGTGGAGAAACGCGGACGAGGTTTAATATCTCCTTCAATGTCTTCGAATTCGGAGGACCATGCTGCATTCTTCCAGGCCTTATCTGTTTTTTTGCCATCGCTCACAATCGGTCCTGTGGCATACGAGCAGACGTAAGACTTGGGAGTAATATGCTTCATTTTCTCCCAGTCGTCTCGCGAGTCACTGAGCAGTGGGGATTCGAGTAGAACGACTAGGGTAAGGGCGACAGCAAGTGCGCCAAGTGGTTTGGGAGTCATCGGATGTTGCTTGCGTAATTAAGTGAGATTGTTACTTGCTCGGTATGGTCACGGTGATTTCTGCGGAGAACACACTTGTATAATCACCACGCTCCAGAATTGTTTGTCGAATTAGTTCTGAACTGCGGGTCACCTTGCCTCTAAAGATATTGTTGCCTTGGGATGAAACGGTTATCGGCTTATTGAGATTGCATAAGTCGTCGTTCAGACGAATGATGATCTCCTGTAAATCGCATCGCTCAATGTTGAACGTTTGTCCATCTCGCTGGACGATGGTTGTTGTCCGCCCCCGCCGGTTGTCGTTGTTGACGGCCAACCAATAAAAACGGTTGTGTGTTACGTCGTCTTGTTTCCAGACAATGCGATGAGGTAGAGGGTTACGTGTGTGCTTTGCCATCCAGGGTACAGCCACACGATCTTCGCGATCCATCCAATGCCCTTTGCCTTCATGAATCTTCACTAGGTGTGTGTAACCTTGAGGATCCTTCTCTTGTAATCCGGCGAGTAGTTTCTCCCACTGCGCGGCTACTTTGTTTCGGTTGTAAGCGCTGTCGTTGGCACCCATGTGCAATGTAAATGCTGTATTACGCAAGCTCTCAGGTGTAGAGTCGTTTGGGTGGCCAGCCATCATGGCCGCACCCGCCCATCGGTCAGCCATGCGTGGTCCTATCTGGTAGACACCGTCTCCGCCAGCTGAGTAACCCATCACGTATACACGATTTGGATTTACACTCTCAAACAGGACCATATTTTCTATCAGGCGTTGAAATAGAGGGTCGATATGACCTTGATGCCATAGATTCCACGTGTTGGTTGGTGCGCGTGGTACGAGATAGACGCCCTCTTTCGGTTCATACAGGCGTTTTTGATTTTCCCATTGCTGGTCGTTGACTTGTTTGGGAGCACCCCCTCCACCGTGAAGTGATATGAACAGGCTGCGACCGCCTTCCGGAGCGTCACCGTTGACCCGGTAATAAAATGGCATTTTTAGGTCACCCTGGGATAGCACTCCGGATTTGTGCTCTTCGAGACGGCTGGCTTTTTGCTGAGTTGCATATGCTTTCCAAATTAGGCCTTCAATTTCATCAGACTCACCGGCGGTTAGCGATTTGTCTTTAAGCATTAACGTTGCAAGCGGGGTTTGTGCTGAAACATCTTTGGATAACTCAGCCTTTAGAAGCCTGGAATCATGCTGAGCCTGCGATGACTGTGTGTATCCAAGGATCACCAGACTAAATATAAAAAGACTGCAAAATAGTTTTAGGAAATTGAAGCGTGCCATCTAAAGGTTCTTTCTATTTAGGGTTCGTTTATTCGATCGAATGCCGTCGGATTCGAAGGTGTTTTGTATAGATTTCTAGTTGTCAAAGCGAACGAGCTGTTCTTCGGCAGCTACGGTGAGTTTTCGTGCATCATGACCTGAAACCTGGATCTTATAAGTGTCGCCGAGCTTTAGAGGGACACTTATATGGTCCTTTGCATCAAAGCACTCGTCATTTGTTAGACCGTTGAAGACTTGTTTACCACTGGAATCGATGATTGAGAGTTTCGACCGAACACGTTCAGGAGAATTGGATTGCGTGCTCTGCTTTGTTGCGACGAACATGACGCGTACGAATCCATCTGGTAGGTCTTCTTTAAGTTGGGTGTATCGATCTGTGACGTTGACTGCAAATACGTCTTTGCGATTCGGTGCCCAGACCATGGGGAATGCTGTAGGAGTGTGTTTGTAGCTGACAGCGTAAATCGCATGAATTGGATTGTCACGTTCGGCTGTGGATGCTCGGCTAACAAACCAGCCCTTGTTAAGTTCATTACCGGTTGGCTCCGCTGCACCGGTAAAATGCCAGCCGTTATCCCAGATTTCGACCCAACTGTGGTTTCCGCTGCGATTAGACCACAGAGGGGTGCCGACAAATCGAGCAGGGATTCCAACGCTGCGGCAGGCATCTACAAGAAGTACGCTCAGCCCTGTACAGGAAGCTAGTCCTGTTTCGATGGACTCCGATGGACTTTGATCAGCTTTCTTGCGTTGAGTGGAATACTTTACATTCAATAGCTTGAAGATATTCTGATTCAAAAGTGCGGCAGCTTCCGCGGGAGACTTTGCATCCTTTACCAGAGGATAAAAACGTTCCTGGAATTCAGCTCTCCACTCATCGCGTTTCTCGTTAATGCATGCATAGGGTAGCACGTTGTTTAGAAACACGGGTTCAGGAACGCGTTCTTTCCACGGCGATGTTTGCCAAGTCATATAAGCGCGGTCTACATTTTTGAGTAGATAATCAGCCTTTAACGTTTGCAAATCATGAGCGGGCATGTAGCGAACAAGAAACTGCATTGCTGATTTTTGAGCTTTTGGGGCACGTTTCAGCGCTTGCTCAATTTCTCCGCGATTATCCTGTGCACGTTCAAGAGCGGATTTTAGTTGAGGTTCAACGGCATGTGCACCGGCGGCAATCAGGAATAGCACTAAACATGCTGTGATTCTCATCGTTTTCATTGCACGTCTCCTAAACTTATGTTGGACTCGTCTAGTTAGAAATTGTAACAGGTTGATTTGTGTTGACGCTCTGCTGTGCATAAAGCATTGTCAGATTAGCCAAGTCAGCACGCATTTTGTAGCACTTTCTCCGTTAATCTTATTAGTAATATTTGTAAGTTTCGCAATGCTGTGGAAGATCTTAGAAAATGCATCTGCGAACGAGATTTCTTGAAATGCAAGAGGTATTCTTTAGGTCAGAGTCAGTACCCTACTTGAAACCGTGCTCAAATGAGATACAACGCCGTTATGAGGAAGTCACATAGGGTGCGGGAAATATTCAGAGGGGAGCTTACGGTGAAAAACTCGATTACGGCCATAACTGTTACTTTGCTATTGCTTGTTACTATCAGTGTGATTCAGGCGCAGCCAGAAGGGACAAACACCTATTCAGTTGAAAAAGGTGATGTAATCATTGAAGTTAACGGCAATAAGATTGTTAAGGTAAATCAGTACCAGAAGCTCATTCGTCATTCCAATCCTGATATCTACTTCAAGATTAGAAAAACAAACGGCAAAGAACTTTCCTTGCACGCTGTACTCAAGAATCGCGTTACATGCAACGCACGCTTTGCCATCGACATTGCACACAACCGTGGCGATGGCGTCCGGGTAACCGTAGTTGCACCGCGTTCACCAGCGAGAGTGTGCTCACTTGTGACGTCTCAGGAGTAATCCTACTTGTCAGTAGTCATAACCCAAATTGGGTTGTCGCCAACATCGTACGTATGGAATCTGGTCAGCTCACCAGTTTCCTGATTGATTTTGTATGCCGCAAGTTTTCCTGTAAGTTGGCCGCCCGCATAGATGAAGTTGCCAGTAGTATCGATTGTGAACGTGCGTGGAAAACCTTCAGTCTTGAAGTAGCCCACTAAGGAGACTCTCCCGGTTTCGCCATCAATTCGAAAGCCGGCTAATGTGTCGGCACCTTCTCGCTTTTCGTTGCGTGCGGTTACATCCCGATTTGACACGTAAACGAACTGTCCGTCCGGCGTGATTTTGATATCTGCGGATGCCCATTCTCCTTCGATGCCTGGTGGCAGTGAGGAAAGCGTCTGAACGAGTTGCAGTGTGCCGTCCTTATTCACTTCGTAACAAGAGATACCTCCGCCAAACTCGTTAGATGTGTATGCGATTCGCTTTGACGGGTGAAATGCGATATGGCGAGGGGCATGAAAGTGTTTGCCAGTTTCCGGGCCATCGACATACGGAGGATCAAGTGGCGTGAGTTTGCCAGTGCGGCTGTTTAATGCAAACTGATAGACTTTGTTAGGTGCAGTATGTGGTATGTAGGCAAACTTGCCGGACCATTCAATTTCGATACAGTGGGCCGTTTTCTCCGTGACTTTGTTGTCCAGATGCTCACTTGTGACAATGCCTTTTTCGATCCGGAAAGTATTTACGTCACCAACGCCGTAGTGTGCCGTCAGCAAAACCGTACCATCTGCATTTGTGCGAATGTACGGTGGTCGTGACGTAATCGTTGCATTACCTGCAATAGTCAGGCTGCCGTCTTTCTTGCGTTTTAGGCTAACCACTGTTGGTTTTTCGGCGTGATTCAAAAAGGCGTAAACCATTTTGTGATTTGGTGAAAAACACATTGCACCTGGGTTTACATCGAGTGCTAGAGAGTGTGCTTTGGTCAATTCGCCAGTTGATGAATCAATGTCATAGACATCGATCCGTTGCTCGCCACCTACCGCGAGATAGAGTTGCTGTTCTGCCATTACCGAATTTTGTAGAAGGAACAAGAGGATGGAAATAACTGGAATTGTTTTCATTTGATAACTCTCTGAGTAGATGCCTGAGGTTGATTTACTTATGCCAAAAAGTGGAACGGCGTGTTGCTTTGTAGTTTACGTCCAAATGAGGGGTGTTCATTGGTTGCTGGTTATTTGCAAGCGAGGTCATACATGACTGAACCAAGCCGCTTGTAAGGAGCGTGCGTTCAATTGGGTACGTAGACTTGCCACTAAGGAACATCTGTTCAGCATTATCCATTAAGGCAGCAGAATAAACTACGTTTGGGTTGGGTGGCAAATAGAACAGTGTAGAAATGACTTCACCTGTTCCCTTTAGTTTTGCCGAGAAGTTAAAGTCGCCAACGAGACCGTTCATCAGCATCATGGTGGATTTCGTGCCGTCGCGATATTGAATACGGTAGGCAATCGGCTCTTTCACCATCTCTTTCATTTGAGCGATGGTCGGATAACGGTGACTTAGATTATTTTGTTGTGCCAGTGTCTGGCTTCTGGACAAACATGCTTCGAATAATTCAGGATCGATGCCACCCTCGTCCCACTCTGGCTTGGCAAGCGCCTGCCACACGGCATCGCCTCGCATACCCTGGACGGATGCTACACCGGTTTCACCACCAGCTCGTCTCTCAATCATCGATTGCATCATCTCAAGCGCATGAAAATCGTAAATATCGATTGGCCCCATGGCCACACCAAGTGCTTCGTCAATCTTGGCACCATATGGCATCTCTACAGACGGCATCCGCCATGTAACCGGTAGTGATGAACCAGCTTGAAGGGCAAACCCCAGTTCATTGGACTCATCGACCATCTCTTTGGCATAAGCAAAATTCCATGACAAATGCTTGTCATTAAACACTGGAGCTGTCTTTCCATCCTTCTTGTACACATCAGTTATTTGTTTGAACAATTCATATCGTGGGTAGAGCTTTTGGCCGATATCGTTTGTTGGATAAACACCGTGTTCACCGATTAGCAATACAGCGTCAACAGCTAACTCATCACCTCCGCATCGCAACGCTTCAGCGACAGTTGGATAAATAGGAAATCCAAATTCCTTTGAATGGCTAACTGACATATCGCCGTCGGGTTGCTGGTCAACATAAGCCGAGACCACTTCGAATCGAGTATCGTGCCATCTTCCTTCCTTTGGATAGCCCCACAGAAATCGTGTGGACATGTGCCAGGAGTGTGTGCCACGTGTCCAGAGTGTGGTGACCACCGCCATACGTAGTTTCTTACGAGGACCAAATGCTTTGGTGTCATTGATAAGAAGTAATGGTGAAGCGACCGCGGCGGCTGTAGCTTGTAAGAACTGTCGTCGAGTATTCACAGTGTCTCTTTCGTGTTGTTTGGGAGTAACCGAGGCAGTGTTAATTTGCCTGATTTTGATCCGGTTTATCAAAGGTAAGTATGTGTACGGGGGAGTGGCTGCCAATGTATTTGCCATCCTTCAACGGGCGGCCATTTCCATTGCTACCTCCACTGGTCGTCGTTACGGCAAACTCGCGTTTGTTTGGGTGAAGAGAGATGTGGTGGCAATTCATTAGCTTTGTATTAGTATAAAACGGTTTTTCGTCTCCAAAGCGGTGTAGCTGAAGCTTTCCAATACCCGGGTTGCCGTTTGTGACTGCCAGCATGAATCCATCGGGATGCATGGTGATGTTTCGCACATACACGTCTGACGATGTGCCAAGTTCCAATCTCTCGTCGGGTCTGTTTCCAGTCAGGTCGAAACTAAAGACAAGCGGTATGCCCTGAACATTGCCACCATTGTTCGGCTTGCATCCTCCGGCGTAGAGCGTGTTACCATCAAGGCTGAACGTAAGCGACTGCACGCCACCGACATCCTGAAGTCGTTGTACTGCGAAGAGCTCAGCTGCATCAAAACGCTTGATGATATTGCCCGTAGTTGCATTCCTGTAGACCACGTTTCCCTTCGCGTCGCCAGTAGCAAAAGTTGTGGAGTCAGGGTGCCATGTTGCGGTATATATATCAGCACCTTGACCTTCAAAAGTGTTTCGGCGTTTTCCGGTATTCGGATCCCACGTGCTAATCGTCTGGTCGCGACTTGCGCTCACGAGAGTCGTGCCATCAGGGGCAAGTGCTAAGTCCCGAACCCAACCGCCGTGTGCGTCTGTATTAGACCAGACCGGCTGAAGCATACTGTTTGCATATTCAAAGCACGAAATTGTGCCAAACGAATCTGATGTAAATACTCGAGCCTCGGCTGTGTGGACTGCAAGCCCCGTAACCCAGCCTTGGTGAGATTCATTAATGGCTACTTGCTGCGGTTCGTCCAAGTCGGTCGACCATAATCTAATCGAAGCGTCGTATCCAACTGTCACGATGTGCGAACCATCGTGAGTGAATTCGGCTTTTACAAACTGTCGGTCAGCCGCAAGCGTCTTCTTGATGTGAGGCGCATACTGTTCGATGAGTTGTTCTATGGAAAAATCAGCAATCATTCTTTATTCAAGCAACTCCCTGATAGGCGCCATGTCATCATGTGCAATAGGAAGTGGTTGTCCGTCGTTTACGTATTCTTCGTGCTTTGAATCGATTCCAAGAGCATGAAACCAAGTATGGAAAAATGCACCGATGTCATGCTCGTCCGAATCAACAAAGGTACCAAGGTTATTAGTTTTCCCAATTACCGCACCTCTGCGAATGCCGCGGCCGGTCATGGCGATCGACCAGGCTTCCGGCCAATGGTCCCGTCCAACGTGCCCGTTGATGCGAGGTGTACGCCCAAATTCACTCATTGCGATTACAAGCACGTGGGCTAGCATTCCGCTTTCGTACAAATCGGTCACGAGTGAAGCAAAGGCCTGATCAAAACGAGGCATTAGGCTGGCGTGTCCATTGAAATTGTCGCCGTGGGTGTCCCACCCGTAAGAATTTACTTTGACAAACGTTACGCCGGCTTCAATCATCTTTTTACCGAGTAACATGTCACGGCCGAATGGCGTGTCGCCGTAGCGTTCTTTATCTTTCGGGTGTGCGGGCTCAAAGAGATCGGAGCGGCGCATGAGTGTGCGAGCAGTGTCAAATACAAATCCCTGTGCTTCGGTTGCATTTGACGATCTTGTTTTTGCGAAGCGTTGATCCGCAAGGAGGCGTAATTTGTTCCTCATGTCATCACGTTTTGAATTGATGTCTTCTTGAAGTAGCAGCTTGTCCGGTGCCTGTCCTTCACCAATGGCCTACGCGCCATATTGCGGGCC
>JAKUOW010000121.1 GCA_022451045.1 Pirellulales bacterium
ACGACCACGCTTCCGCTTTCGCGAAACCTGACTCGGCATTTAAACAACGCGCCGTCCCCGGAAATTGGGCGGGCAACAGTGCCTAATCAGCAAGCTCCGGCTCAATATTCAGGCTATGACTTGCCAAAAGCGGCAGCGACAATTCCCGCTACCAATATAAATACAGAAGGTATTACACCAACTCGAGGTGGTCCAATCGCACCAAACGCGGCGACTATTCAGCGTTATCAGCGTCAACAGTCAGCTCGTTTTCAATCGTCCGAATACCCGGCTCCAGCCTCAGTACCAACTCAACAAGACGCTTATCCCGCTCAGTACCAACAGTACCGTTAAGCACAGCGGTTCGTCCGTCCATTTGAACCGTAACGCCGACATACTTGGCGAGGGCGGGTATTCTTTGTAGTCGAGTTTGCGCTCGAGATTGTACTAACTCAGGAGCAGCGCGGTTAACAGTAAAGCCAATTCGGAAAGGGATTCTAAGACTCATTTTAGGATCGTTTTGGTTTTGCATCCCAAATCCCCCCATGCCACGGCCCATTCCACCGAATCCGCCGCCCATCATTCCACCCATCATTCCGCGTCCCATGCCGCCCATTCCCATCATACCCATGGCGTTCATCGCGCTATTTCCACCGTTACCTCCGCCTCGAAAACCCTGTACGTCAGAGCTGCTGACGCCAGCAAAATTGTCATTCTCAAAGGTGCTTTCGGTCTGATTACCAAACGTAGCATTTGGTCCGGTTTGAACTTGAGCGTTTAGTATTTCAGGGTTTAGAGAATACACAAACACGACAGCGGTGAGCATTAGAACTTTCACAACTACCACCTTATTTAAAGCCTACTTATATTTGAGATGCCTTGGTCGCCGTTTCCTCTTCCACGTATTATAGCACTTGAACTCTTATTTTCTCAGTTCAAAGACAGCCCACCAGGCAGATTAAAACATTACGTTATCCCTCTATTTTTCGTCGCATTTCCACAATAAAGATAATCTTTGCTAACAAGTGAACCACAGCAACCACTATATTCATCGTTTCGGCTCAGCGCAACTCCGTTAACCGCTATATTTTCACAGCGAATCCATCGTGTCGGCTGCAGTATTTAACCGTTAACCATCTGGCAACGATTCGCATCATAACGGTATATTTGTGACTTTCGATGCCGGATAGCTCGAAACTTTCGTATAGACATCGGGGTTTCAATAGGTGTAGTGTCCGATCCGGCTGTCCAGATGCGTATTGGAAGAACTTACCGTTTTATAGATTGAAATTTGACGCAATGAAAAACCCATTAATTAAACGAATTGCAGTTGCACTATTAGCACTCACGCTGGTTCTCCCAGCCAACGTCGAGGCCGAACGCCCATCTGCACCAAGGCTTCTTCCCTACAATACCGTTCTCTATCTACGCATCCATAGCGTACCGGAGTTTCTGGAAAAGCTCGATGAGACATCTCTAGGGGCGATTAAAACGGATCCCGCCGTTCAACCCATCTGGGATCAATTCTATAACGACTTGCTAACTGCATTTCCACAAATTGAAGATGAATTGGGCGTCACACTAGAGGACCTATTGGATATTCCACAGGGCGAATTCTCAATTTCACTTTCGGTAACCGATACCGGTACTCCAATGTTTGCGATGATCGCGGATGTTGGTGATAACACAGAGACCGTTGCCAAACTCGTTGAGCGTGCTGAATTCGAACACATCGAAAACGCCGGCGATTTGGAAGAACAGGTAATTGGTGAAACAGATGTCACGGTGTTCCGCCAACCCGGCGATGATGACGACGTTGTCGTCTTTAACAAAGACGAATCCATCGTGATCTGTTCAAGCACAATCATGGCAGAACATATTGTGGCCGTGTGGGAAGGTACGGCCACAGAGGCCGATCGAGTCCTTGCAGATAACCGCAAGTTCACCGACATTATGCGCAGCTCAGTCGGCACAGGTGGTGAGTTCCCGCATTTGAGCTGGTACGCGGATCCCTATACCTTAGTCAATGCTGTTACGCGAGATAATTTCAGTGCACAAGCTGTCATCGCTTTACTCCCAACACTCGGTGTAGATGGCTTCAAGGCATTTGGTGGCACCGCCATTCTTGCGCCAGAAGGATTTGACTGTTTTAGCCATTTTCACGTCGCATTGGGCAGCCCTCGCCGTGGCGTATTAAACCTGATCACTCTTGGCGAAGGCGAAATGACTCCCGAACCTTGGGTTCCTGCTGACGTCGTTACATATTCCACGCTGTACTGGGATTTCGACAAGATGTACAACGAGCTCACCAGTCTGGTTGCCTCAATTCTTGGCGAAGGCTATTTCGAGAATCTCGTTGAGACGAACATCAATCTAAATGCCGATATCGACTTTAAGGCTGATGTAATCGAACAACTTGGTGGGCGTGTCACACTACTCGGTACGGTAATTCCCCCGGCGAGAGTGAATAGCTTTTCTCGACTTATGGCGATAAAGCTATCCGAAGAATCCAAACTGGAAGAAACCGCCGACGAAGTAATGGCCAGATTTCCATTCTTCACCAAGGAAGAGCATGAAGGAAATGCCTATTACCGTATCGCTGGCCCTGGCGGTCCCGGTGGTCCTCCGCGAGCCGGCGCAGAAGCTCGTCCGGGACAAGATGGTGCCGCACAGCAGAACCCGGCACAGGAATCCGTTCAACAGAATTTCCGTCGACCAACCCCATCAATTGCGTTCTTTAATGGATACCTTCTAGTCACCGATGCCGAGGAGTTCCTGTTTGCGGCATTCGACACCGGATCCGGTGCTTTGGAAAACCTAGCCTCTCAGGAAGATTACCAAATCGTAGCCGAGGAACTCTCAAAACAATCGCGAGATTCCGCACCTTCGATGGTCTCATTTTCGCGCCCCGAGTTAGCTCTTAAGATGGTTTTTGATTTAGTGACGGGTGAGAACGCACAAGGTTTTATAGCTGAAAATGCGGAATCTAATCCACTATTTGGTGCCTTGGATCGTGCTTACATCGACCATGGCATCCCGGATTACGAAGAAATTGCTAAGCACCTTGCTCCACAAGGTGCACTGCTGTTTAACAAAGAGACGGGCCTGCATTACATCACCTTTGCGTTAAAGCCACAGCAACCGTAGCAACGGCGGGAAATCATACTCTCTGGCTTGCCCGACTTTCTTCTTTTAGAAGAAAACCCAGCTGTAATCTTGCCAACGCGTGGTTTGTGAGGCATCCTTGATAGTGTTCACTTATCACAATGCTTCAGGTTAACCATGCCAGACACCCCGACATCTTTGCGCGTATTAATCGTAGATGATGATACTGATATCGTGGATGCCCTTTCTTTTGCGCTGGAACAGGAAGGCTATACGGTGTTTATTGCGTGTAATGGCGATGAAGGCATCGAGCTCGCCGATAAACATAATCCCGATTTAGTTTTGCTGGATATGATGATGCCCAAACGTAGTGGATTTCTGGTGCTTGAAAAACTTCGTCGTGCCAACCGGATCCCCGTTCGAATCATCATGATGACCGCCAATGAGGGCAATCGCCATCGGGAATACGCCGAATCACTGGGTGTCGATGCATACCTGAACAAACCTGTACCGATCAATGACCTCCTCGCCCGCATTCGCGCATTGTTTGCCGGCGACGAATCGTAAAGAAAAGACTGCACACCATGAATCGACCGCAAACCGGACCGTTACCCGAACCCTCTCTAATTCCTCAAGAAGGCTGGCATTGCACCCATGTTTACTATGAAGTGGATCGCGCCGCCCTTTCACAAATGGATGCTCCTACCATCTCAGAAGGTAGAGACGCCTTAGGAAACATTATCAGCGGCACCATTGATGGGGCACCTGAACGGGTGCAGCCAAGTATCGTAAGTGGTCACAAAGCTGACTTCGGACTCATGCTCATGGACCCCTGCCCGCTGAAAGTGGACAGATTGCACCAAGCCGTCCTACAGTCTCCACTCGGCCATGCATTATCACCAACATACAGTTTCATATCCGTTACTGAAATTTCTGAGTATGTCCCCACCATTGAGCAATATGCCGCAAGGCTGGTCCAGGAGGGTGAATCCGAAGGCAGTGAGTCTTATGAAGCCAAACTTAATGCTTATAAACAGCGCGAGCCCATCATGCGTAAGCAACGTCTTACGCCTGACTTTCCTGAATGGCCTGCGACCTGCTTCTACCCCATGAATAAAAAACGAAAAGTGGGGGAGAACTGGTTCTCACTTGATTATCCAGAACGAAACCGCATGATGGCTGAACATGCTCGAAGCGGCATGGAGTTTGCCGGCAAAGTCCAACAGCTCATCACCGTCGGGGTTGGTTTCGACGACTGGGAATGGGGCGTGACACTTTGGGCTCGGAATCCAGAGTACCTGAAAGACATCGTCTACCGAATGCGATTCGATGAGGCAAGCGCGCGATATGCTGAATTCGGCCCGTTCTATACCAGCTATATCGAATCCGCTGAAAACGTATTAGCTCATTGCTTCGGTTAACTGCAATCACCACGGCAACGTAAGCTTCGCAAGTTCTTTAACGATGGGCGCATCCTTTGCGAGACGCTTGGGAACGTCCTTTGTGTCCGCTTTTGTTACCACACCTTTCCGCGGTACAAGCACCATTCGGATGGGAGTATCCATTGGCGGGATTTTTTCTGTGTTGGCAACATAAAGCAACGCCGCGTTTGCCTTATCGCTCTCTATAGGCAGGTCAAGCATTGCGACTGCAAAGTTCGCGACGCACACCATTTCCCCTCCATCGGCATAGTAACGGTTTTCATCGGCCTCATCCTTAAAAAAGCCGCTGCCACCAAACACCCACGGGTATTCCAGCGTCTTCTTCCTGCGTTCGTCACGCATCCACTCCTGGGCAGCAGCAATCTGCTGTTTTCCATCCTTATCTTTCCAAAGAACAAATATGTCGACCACGCTCCCGTGTGCCGGTGTGTATTTCGGACGAAAGCGTACGGGTGTGCCCGCCTTAGCGCCCATTGCCAACAATGCAGCATGCACAAATCGTGAATGGCAGTCTATCGAAACAATCGCTTCGTGTGTTTTGGTCTCGTACGGAACCGCAAACATCTCCAACTGTCCTTCGCGAAGACAAACTCGACCATCAACGACGATCCACTTCTTACCCGGATGCACCCAAATCTTTTCTTTAGGGCTCAGCTTAACCAATCCCTTGTTAGGATCTTCATCGGGTTGCTCTCCAGACTTCGTCTTTGACTCTTTGTTTGCAACAGCGTCTGATGCGTCGTCGGCATTTTGCACCGGCATTTTTACAGTGTTGGTATCTGCAGACCTCTCTACGGTCTTGTCGTCAGCAGCAACTAATGCACCCAGAAGTAGCAATAGACAAGCCAGTTTTTTAATCTCAGTCATCATTTCGCGATTTTCCCGTCCGAGCCTCAACATGCGATTACTAGAATTATCGCATTTCACCCATCAAAAGCATAAACATAAACCCTGCAATATTTGCGGCATCGGGAATTCACGATGCTATTCCCGAAAGATCTCTGAACCTACGCGAACTATGGTGGCACCTTCTTCAATTGCCATTTCATAATCTCGACTCATTCCCATTGATAATTCGCTTAGGGTAATTTGATCCCCGTACTTTGCTTGCAGTCTGTCTTGCAACCGTCGCATTGATTCAAATTCTCTTCGTGTAGTCGGGACGTCGCTGTCCAATCCTGCCATTGCCATCAGACCTTTCACCTTAATATGCTGGCATTCCATGATTTGCTCGAGTGCATATTCCACCTCGGAACATTGAAATCCACTTTTTGATTCGTCGCCGGATACATTGACTTGAACGAGCGCATCAACCTGCACACCGATTTGTGACGCCTGTTGTTCAATTACTCTCGCCAATTTCAAACGATCCAGCGAATGCAAGAGCGTAATGAGAGGCAACGTGCGTTTCACCTTGTTTGTTTGCAACTGACCGATTAAATGCCAGTTCACAGACGGAACCTTGATTTGCTCCGCCTTCTGCCACAATTGTTGCGGACGATTTTCACCAATATCTAAGGCGCCCGAATTGACTACACTTTTTGTAATTTCCGCGTCAACGTATTTACATACAGCGACAAGTCGCACCTGATCCGGAAGCCGACCACCCCTTTCGGCAGCCTCGGCAACTCTCGCATTGACTCGCTCTAGGTTTTCCTTAATTTTTCTTGCATCGACCATCAGTTTGAGATCATACCTTCAACGCCCACATATTGATGAAACTCTCCTTTGTCATCCACCGCTCCGAATATGAACTCGGCAGTTGTATTCTGCCCAAGAATCGATCGACTGGCTGGCGGTGCTAACGATCGATAAATCAACCATTGTGATTCATTGAATTGGGCTCGATATCCGACAGCAATACTGTCCGGCGTTCGTGACAATCCCTCAGCAACCGACAACTGTCGCCATGTGTACGGTTCTGTACCGGCATCCCTCGATAGACAAAATAATAGAGGCGCATATAACGCACCATCCTGAGACCTGATTGAATGCACGAAGCCCTTATCTGATCTACGCAGGGAACCCTTTAGGTCTGATTGCCTCCATTCATCCAATCCCATCGGCAATACCAACACTTCCGGCTCTAGCCCCACAACAAAGCCTTCGCTGTGCTCTTCGGCTTCGAACATCTGCAATCGATCACTAAGTTCAACTTCGCATGAATAACTCAGCGTGTGGTCGCTGTCAGAGATCACGGCATCCGCCGTCAGGATGACCGCTTCGTCCTTTGCCATCACAAGCTGTCGCTGAACGGTTACATCGTTACTAAAACGACTTTCGAATTCCATATAGACAGCTTCGTGATCATTAAACCAACTCGTGCAGGACCAATCTGAAATTCGATTCAATGTGGACGACTCCGCCTCGCCTTCTAGTGAAACACGCGGTTCGCCCAAACTTGAAATGATGAGTCCATTTGCACCTTCCATTTCAATCTGTATCGAATCCGAATAGATTACGTAAATTCCTGTAGTGCCCAAGTCCCAAGAACTTCGCGCGACAGCACACTCAGACCAATCAGATTGGAAACTCATTTCAGGTAACGCGTATTTCGAGTAGCTTCTAACACGACTTGCACTGTTCGGCTGTCGGGTGCAAAGCAACCGCTTGTCAGAAGGTTCGCCAACGAGAGTTACGGCAAGCTCACGAAGACGTTTCCAGCCCGGCATACTCCTTTCATGCGTACACAAAATCTCGTGATCATCTCTTGATAACGACAGACTATTGCGAGCGCATTGCTGAAACAGCAATTCGATATCGTCAGGACAGCTCGGCACATCGGGAGCATTTTGACAAGCGAAATACATACGCGTCCACGAAGCAAGTGTCTCCTGAAAATCAGGAAACATGTTCGCGTGCGGCAAACCGTCGTCGCCTAGCGCCTCTTCGAGTGACACGATCATGTTCTTCATAGCGTGGTTGCCAGCCAAATAATCCGAAATAGATCGATGATAGCGATGAAGTACGATTGGTAGTTCAGCCGCAGCAATCGCAAATGCAACTGGCGATTCCTTTGGATGCAAGTCATTAACTAGCGACATATAACCGAGCAAATGCGTTACTAACTGCCCCCATGTCTCTATATCCATATATTCCGGTAAAAAAGGTGTCAGCTGAGCAAGCAACACGGCATCATGAAGCGTTTGCACATCCAGCGAACTCTCAGGATCACGTGAAATCCACTCATTAATCCATGCTGCTAGTGACTCACTTTCAACTGCATTCTCATGCACGATATCCTTCGACCAGCTATAGAGTTCTTTAGATGCCCTACCTTTACCAATCCATTTCAAAGCACTTGGGAACTGATACAGGAGTGTGCGCCCACGCGAGTTCGCACACTCGTCGTACGACTGCTGCAGTGCATGTTGAAACGCAGATTTTGCTGACTTATTGTTGGGCATAGAAGCAATTATGACATATAACCTCGCCACTGGGTCATCGCCGATTCAAGCTCTTCCCAAATGTTTGGCGAAGTCGTCATTTCGAACATTAACGCCCGCTCATACCCTCGCTCGACAAGGTATTGAAATTGTTCCCGCCATTGAATGTCTCCGACCCCCAGGGATGTCGTAATCCTGGGACCATCGGATTGCTTCACATGAAACATAGAAATCAATTCCACAGGAAGCGTTGATTCAACGTCTGCCAGCAGGTGCGTTTCTTCGGCAAGTGAAAAATTCGCGGGATCAAAACATAACCCCAAAACGCCACCACCACACGCGTCACTAGCACCGGTGAATACTTCCCAAAATGTACTCCAATTCTGCTTTGCGTGCTCAACACTAAGGCGAACACCCTGCCTTTCTAGCTCGGTTGCCAACGACACAAGAGATTGCACGGATTCATCGATATGAGCAATTGCCTTTTGCGCAGTCGTCGTCGTATCAACGATTCTTACGTGCGGCGGGTCGTTACCGGCGATCGTCTGCGCGATGACCACCGCATCTTTGATATCCGCTGTGGCCGAATCCAGACACCCGCTCAGCACTGGAATATCAATCGCATAATCAAACTCAATGTCTTCACACGATTCCCGTATGATTGAAAAGTGCCGTTGCAGTTCACTTTCAGTTAGCTCGCGAGGATCACAATCAAGTGAGAATTGCCTTAACTCTATGTATTTCAAACCCATTTGCTCGCAGCGCTGGCAGATTGCCACGAGTCTATCGCCTTGATCCAGGTACCATTTAAAACTATTGGTCACTACGCCGTGCGGCCAAAGCTTCATATTGTTCGACTCCCGATTCCTTGACGTAAACTTGCACAATGAACCCACTGAGGAGCTATTGATAGCTGTCTTTTAAAGAATTCACTTCGAGGTGATACTGAAACATTAAACCACGTTGCAAGCTGCAATTATATGACCCAGTATAACGACATACCGGCGCCAGACTCGCTGGAACTAAGCCCAGAGCAATTGGCCGCTCGGATCAACGAGCTACTTCCATTGCTACAACAGTATTTCCGGGATTTGCCTGATGCACCGGCGTGGGAATCGCCAGAAAGTGTAAGCACACAGTTTGCCACACCTAGCCGAGCTCCCGATCAGCCACAAAACTCATCAGATGTTTTTGGTGAACTCTTTGCTCGCTTGTCGCCAAGCTATACGACGTCCAGCCCCGGCTATATGGCCTACGTGCCGGGAGGTGGATTGCCTGATTCCGCTATCGCGGATTTGTTTTCAAACCTTACTAATCGGTTTATAACCGTATGGCATGCGGCACCGGCGCTAATTCGTCTTGAGATTGATTGCATCAACTGGTTCACCGACATGGTTGGCTATCCGTCTGAAGCGAGCGGTTACTTTACTACGGGTGGCTCCATGGCAAATTGGTCAAGTGTTCTTACTGCACGCCGCAACTTGCTTGAGGCTGATATCTCAAATGCACGCATTTATACATCGGATCAAGCACATCACAGTGTCCTGAAAGCTGCCATCATGGCGGGCTTCCATGAATCACAGGTCGCTGTAATCGAATCTAATGATCGCCAGCAAATCTCCGTTAGATCTCTCAGCGATCAAATCCACCGTGATCGTGAAGGAGGTTTGACGCCTTTCTATATTTGCGCACATGCCGGCACTACTAATACCGGTGCTGTAGACCCACTTAATGAACTCTCCGCATTGGCTAAAAGTGAGGGCCTGTGGCTACATATTGACGCCGCATATGGTGGCTTTTTTATGATGACGCATCGCGGACAGCGACAATTATCCGGAATCAACGAAGCCGACTCCATTACGCTGGATCCACATAAAGGCCTTTTTCTACCTTACGGCACCGGTTGCTTGCTCGTAAAGAATCGCAAGACCCTTGAGAAAGCGCATCACATCGATGCCGACTATCTACCGCCCATGCAGGAAGATAACGATAGGATCGACTTCTGTCAGACCACACCAGAATTATCCAGAGACTTCCGCGGTTTGAGAGTCTGGTTGCCAGTACAACTTCACGGCTGGCAAACATTTAGAGACTATCTCAATGAGAAACTAGACCTGATTGAATTCGCATACGACCGCATAAGTCAGCATCCAAACATCGAGATCGTTGGTGAACCAAGCCTTTCAGCGCTCGCATTTCGCTACACCAAGACTGGACTCAGCGAAGATGCCTTAAACAATTTAAATAAAGAACTTCACGAAGATTTGGTCGCATCCCGGCGTTTTCTTCTCTCTCATACGATGCTTAAAGGCAAATATGTTATTCGCATCTGTATTCTTTGTTTCCGCACCCATCAAGCACAAGTGTCATTTTGCGCTGACGAAATACTCCGAATCGCACATCAATTGAAAGATTAGATGGCTCGGAACGTAAGCAATGTCGCAAGGTTATGCCTTTTAATGATAAATTAAATGTCTTGCATGCAGATGCATTAAACACCTTTCTTCAAACACCCGTGGAAATTTTACATGTCATCAGACAACCCTTTCGTACCCGTTCAACGCAAATGGTATCAGGCAGTAGGCCCCGGAATTATCACAGCGTGCGTTGTGATTGGCCCTGGTAGTATTCTTTCAAGTTCCAAGGTGGGTGCTGATACAGGTTACGCACAACTTTGGGTAATCGCAATTGCTTGCATTTGCATGATGGCATTTATGACCATGGGAGCACGACTCGGCGTTGTCCTTGAAGATTCCCCTGGGGATACCATCACTAAACTCACCGGACGTTGGCTTGCGGTTAGCATCGGCATTGGTGCGTTTATGATCTCCGCCGCGTATCAATTTGGAAACAACCTCGGTGTGCAAAGCGCCTTTAAGGCTCTTGATGTGAATGAAAACCTCACGTACGGACTTCTAGTTGGATTTAATGCACTCTCAATTGCGTTCCTGTATCTATTCAAAAATATGTACAAGGCGCTCGAGAAGCTCATGATGTGTTTCGTGGGATTGATGTTGATCTCATTTGCATACAATTTGGTGACAGTTAAGCCCAACTTAGGAGATCTATTTAGTGGATTTATTCCACGCGATCCGAAATTTGATGATCTCTCGATTTTTGCATTGATCGGAACCACATTCGTTGTGACAGCAGCTTACTTTCAAGCCTACCTCGCAAGACAAAAGGGATGGAAGGAAAACGACCTTAAGGACGGGCTGGTCGATGCGCGAGTTGGTTCTGTGATCATGTTTCTAATTACAATCATGCTGATTTGCACTGCGGCAGCAGCCGGGCTAGTTGGCAGCGAACTCAAGAGTGTTGAAGATGTCGCTCGTGGCCTGGAGCCCACCTTTGGAAAAAGCGCCAGAGTAATATTCTGTTTGGGACTCTTCGCCGCCGCCTATTCCTCATTCCTGGTCAACTCAATGATCGCCGGGTTTATTCTCTCCGATGGTCTTGGTAAGGGTGCAAGTCCTGAAGATAGCATGCCGAAGGCGCTCACGACGGCTGTACTGCTCGTTGGAATGCTTGTGGCAATAGCATCGAAGGGACTAGGTTTAAGCACTGTTGAGCTGATCATAATTGCCCAGGCCGTGACGGTGCTTGCATCACCAATTATTGGAGGTGTATTGCTATGGCTAGCAAACAGAAGAGACGTAATGAAAGATAAGGTTAACGGCCCCTTTACTAACGCGCTCGGCGTCATCGGTTTAGGAATCTTGCTATGCATAAGTGCTGACCTGATCACTAGAAAGTTACCGGGGCAGCTAGATAAACTTCTCGCCAAGCCTGCGGAAGTCCAAAAACCGCTCGCTGATCCCGCCACCATAGACGACAACAAAATCACCGACCTAGAAGAAAAAACCAAATGACCGACGAATCACAGCTAATCTCACTTTCCAAACAACTTCTTGACTCAATCGACAACAACGATTGGGATACTTACATTCAGCTTTGCGATCCTTCGCTCAGTGCCTATGAACCAGAAGCGCTCGGGAACCTAGTAGAAGGACTCGACTTTCATGCCTTTTACATGAAGAGAGGTCAGAGTCCTGGTTCTAAACAG
>JAKUOW010000122.1 GCA_022451045.1 Pirellulales bacterium
TAGCTGCAATTTGGAAAGCGATTGGAACGTTTAATCTCACCGTGTGGGATGGCATCTCGAGCAGGCATTTGAGTATACGTGTAATCTTCATGGCCAATAAGAAACGGGCGGTCGAACTGGTCATAACCATCAATGACATCACTGCGAAAAGCTTCCACGCGTCTCTTGAGATCAGCTGTAACATCTGGCAAGTCCTTTGATACGTCCACCCGTTGTCCCGGGTCTTTCGTCATGTCATAGAGCCGTCCCTGATGGTCCAGGCGATGGGTTGGAGTGCGTGCACTTATCCTCCCTCGCCAATGCGATAGGATTACTCGATTAATAGGCACATTTATTCTGCCAAGCAGCCATTGAGCAAGACTCGAGCCGTCGAGCTTTTCCTCATTGGTCAAAGGAACACGACACATCTCTGCCAAAGTTGGTAGCAGATCCATTACGCTGCTTAGTTGTTTGACTTCCAAACCGGATTCGATCTTGCCCGGCCACTTCACAAAAAGAGGTGATCGCACACCACCCTCATCGGTAGAGCCCTTGCGGCCACGCATGTCGTCATTCCATCGTGTGCCGTTGGGGCCGTTATCGCAAAAATAAACAACGATGGTGTTATCCGCTACGCCGAGGTCGTCAAGTTTCTTAAGCAAACGGCCGACGTTCCAGTCGATGTTTTCGCACATCGCTAAGGCGGCACGTATGTGAGGGAGATTTTCTTTTTCAGGCTCCCTGTTATGCATCTCCAGTTCTTTGTCTTTGAATTTGTCCCACCAACGATCTGGTACCTGCATCGGAGAATGCGGGGTGTTATATGGCAGATAAGCAAAAAATGGCTCCCCACTCTTGCTGGTGACCGATTCTTCGATGAATTCCATGGCCTTGTTCGTGAAGTCATCAATCACGAATCCATCACCACGTACGATTTTTCCGTTGTGCTCTAACATGGGACTGAAGTAATTTGCCCAGTGCCCGCTGCAGAACCCGTAGTACTCATCAAATCCCCGACCGTTGGGATGGTAGGGGTACTGCATACCGTTGTGCCACTTACCGAATGCTGCGGTTCGATATCCGGCATTCTTGAACATATCACCGATTGTGACCTCGCCAAGATTCATGCGTTCACCACCCGCAGAAGTACTGAACACACCGCTGCGAGCATGATGTCTACCAGTTAGGAATTCAGCACGCGTCGGGGAACATACCGGGCAGACATAAAAACGATCAAATCGTGCCCCATCTCTTGCCAATTGATCGATGTTCGGGGTTTGGAGATTGGTATTCCCATTAATGCTCAAATCGCCCCAACCTTGATCATCCGTGAGGATGACGACGACGTTGGGTCTCTCTGCTGCCTGAGAAACAGACGACGCAATGATCAGCATGCAGAGTGCCTGGATAACCCTCTTCATTTGTGAATTCTCTCAATACGTCGACTTATGGTTTTAGCTGCCAATTCTCGTCAAAGAAATTTGCATCTTTTGGAATCCCTGGAAATCGATAGATAGAATCATTCGGTTCGGGCTTCGTAGCAAAGTCGACTATGGCGTAGTCCGGAATCATGGATACCTGACGAGCGTTATTTAGATAAGCGTATTCGCGGTAAGTAAACCCGCTATTGATAACGATGTATCGTTTGGGATTCAGTGGATTGGGATAGATCATGATTGGAGCATGCGTCTTGGAATCGAATGTCTTGTCGGCAAATCCAACGGACTCGGCAGTCCAGGTCAGTGGCAGGTCCTTAAGCAACTTGCGAATAAATCCATTTGATCCCGGGTCACCCCACAAAATCAAATTGTGATCCAACATGTCCTGGCCGGTCACTTCAACGTCCTTTTTGACTCTCGCATGACCACGGAAGTGCTGTCTCCAGTGGGCAATTGCATGCTCTTGTTCTCGTGTAGCCCACTCGCCAACAGCATCATTTAATGGCACACCCGTGGGTAATACCATCACGAAACTATCCATAAATGCGTCGTCAACCGGACCTTGTAGGTTATGAGTTTTTGCAAATCCCGTAACGGGTTTTGCACCCATCGCCCATTTGCCACTCTCGGATCGGTGGATGGTCACCTTAAAGGATAGATCACTTTCCGGTGCGTCACATTGAATGACTTGTGGTTCACCACCAATTTCGGCGATTGCAATAGTGACTTCATATTGAGGATGCAGCATTGAAGTGCCCGATGGCATATTCACTGTTAGCTGATCGACGTTCTTGCATTCGATTAAGATGCGATTTGAGTCGCGAACTCTGGCAGAAACGCGAGCACGCTCCCAGTGTTGCTGCATACGATCAATCGTCATCCAGAGCATCCGGTTGTACTTAAGCGTGTAGGTCACCAGATTTACTTCGGTTGCACTGCGTGGATCTTCCCGCCCGGTCTTTGCCAGTCCGTCCATACGAAAGGCAATTTCCTTTTTTGCATCGGGATGAATGCTGTGTCCCGTCTTAGGCCCGATCAAATGCAGGAGATTCAAGTTGATCTTTGCCATGGCGGCTTCCATGACATCGGCGGCTTGTTTTTGAATGTCATTCTCACCGCTGTAAGCAACCGTTGGGCAGTGAATCAGATTGATTGCCCAATCATCGCAGTCGTACATGTGCCATAACTTTTCCTCCCACCAATAAGGTTTGAGAGTCTCTTTTTGGAAGAAGTCTAAGAACTCCGGTGTTTCCGAGAATCCTGCTCCGGGATTTGCAGCAAACCACTGATCAGAATAGTGCACGGCGAACTGCCAGCAGGCTGCACCCCCCATCGAAAATCCGCGGACGCTAATTCGGTCTTCATCAATGGAATATTGCTGCTGCACATGCTGCATCGCTTCAATAACATCAACTTCGCCAGCAAACTTAAAGGCGTTGCTGTAACGACCATATGGATGCAGAACAATGCCGTCTCTTAGCTGATACTGGCCAGCATTTTTTGCCCGCTGATCAATAAAATTAGTCTCACTTAATGTCTCTCCACGACCATGAAACCAGATATCCAGGCGAGTCGGTGTTCCGTTGTATCCAACTGGTATGACCAAGCCATAAGGCTGGGCAGAACCATCCAGTTTTGATCGGTACCCACGAACAACCAGTCCGGTGGCCTGTGTCCACGGAGCTTCACCCTTTAGAAGAGATTCCGCACGTGACTTGCCTTCCGCTAATAACACCAACGCTTTCTTGATGTCATTCGGACTGAAGAATTCATTGTGTTCCAGATTATCCTTCACACCACGATGATATATCTCGACATCCGGTATCAACGACTTCGCGTGATCTGTTCCGTTGGCTTGGATTTGATCGAGCATCTGACCAAGTTTTTCGATCCCGTCTCGCAGTTGAGCAGCCTGCTCTTCCGGAACTTCAACTCCCGGCCTTGGTATCTGCCGCACTTCCTCCGGGTTATTGTCGCCTTCTCCATCGGCAAAGAGGAAAGGTGTAGATAGAACAAGAAAAAGCAGTGCAATACAGGTTGGAATTCTATTTGGTGTCACACAAAACTCCTCAAGGTAAATCGCGAATTGATCGCTGTAAAAACGATACGGCCTGGAAATCATTGCCGCTTGAATTCGGACGCTATCCTACCAGAGAATAGAACCGCTGAGGGGGCAGGTAGAAGGATGTGGTTAGTAGGTTTTGATTGGATCAAGTAAGTCCTGGGGATTAAACGCCGTGTCGCTAGACTCCAACCACTTTTGATAGTCGTCCTTGAGTTCTGAATCAGCGTCTTCCGTTGGCGCATATTCTGTCATCATGTCCGTGATCAACTCAGGGCTAATCCCCTTAGCGCGCCACCAATTGCAATTTGTAAAATCAGCATCAAACAGAAATGCTCCGTCAAAGTTCGTACCGAGTAAATTGGTGTTTGTGAAAATAGCGGCTTCAGCATTACAGAATGACAGATCAGCATTCTCGAGATTGGCACCGCTAAAATCAGCCATCAACAGATGGGTTTCTGCCAGATTGGCTCCACTGAAATTCGCATCAACTGCAACCACTTGTTCCAGCGATGCACTGGTCATTACAGCATCCGTAAATATGGCATTGGTGAGAACGGACCGCAGTAGTTTTGCATTGGAAAGATCCGCATTGGAAAAGTCAGCATTCTGAAACTGTACGGTGACCAGTGAAGATCTTGTCAGCACGGCATTGGAGAAATCGGCGCCGGCAACATTGGCTTCATCTAGCTTAATCCAATGCAGGTATTTACTGCTGAAATCCAAGCTGTGCAAATCGAGGCCATCGAGCTTTGGCCCAAGCCATTCTCGATGGTCATTATCCAAAAGTAATAAAAATGCTTTCTTACGATCAGCCTCGTTGGCATCATCATGGCAAACCAACCAAAATGCATCCAGCATATGGTTGCCTTGCCGGCTGATTGTCATACGCGTGCAGTATCCAATCACAAAGACCAGTAGAACTATCGCGATTAACTTCTGCCCGGATGCACCGCTTTTAGATGATGTTTCATTTGTTGGATTGGACTGCACGTGTCGAGCGACCTTCTTGTAGACTCTACTATTAGGTTAGCACGTTTACTTTTGTGCTTTGACAGCAATGTTTTAACGTTCATAAAAGTCTGATACCACACCAAGTTGCATGACCAAAGAACATAAATCCCGCTCCCGTTGGTGGTTTCCACTGGCTGCTGTGATTCTGAGCACGCTGCCGTTTGTGGTTTTGGAAGGTGTATTTGCATTGTTTGGTGTTGGTGATCAGGGTACGACGATTGATCCACTGGCAGGTTTCGACGGTGCGAGACCCCTCTTTGAAGAAAGTGCAGGCGGCAAATATGTGACCGCACTAAATCATGCTTTGTACTTTGGGGAGCAGCAATTTGATTTAGAAAAGGATCCCAACGACGTACGTATCTTTTGCCTTGGTGGGTCAACCGTGCGAGGCCGTCCGTATGCCGTTGACACTTCGTTTTGCAAATGGACAGAGCTGGAGCTCAATTCCCGTGATCCAAAACATTCCTATCAAATTGTCAATTGTGGCGGACTATCTTATGCGAGCTATCGGCTGACTTACATTGCGAGGGAAGTACTGCAGTACAAACCCGATGTACTAGTGGTAGCAACGGGACATAACGAGTTTCTTGAAGATAGATCGTTCGTCGGTGTGAAGGAACGGGCAGACTCGGCGTTAACCTCGTGGTTTTTGTCGTTGCGTACGGTGTCACTTGTACGCAGCTTGTTTGGAAAAGGCGATGTCGAACAACAGCGACAACTACATGCAAACAAGATTCCATCCGAGATAGATGTAAGGTTGGATGAAAACAGTGGATACGCGTCATATCACTGGGATGAACAATGGAGAGAGCAAGTACAAAACCAATACATCGAATCACTGCAGACGATTGCGGACATCTGTAAAGAATCGGGTGTACCACTTGTGCTGGTTCGCCTCGGTAGCAACGTCCGAGACTGTCCACCCTTTAAGTCGGAACTGCGAGCGGACGTTAGCGATAAAGATGCAGCGACATTTGACAGGTTGATGCGTGAAGCTCAAGACCAGACAGACAATCCGGAGGCGGCGCTTGTGATTTACCGTCAGCTGATGGAAATCGATAGCAATCATGCACTACTGAATTATCGAATCGCACGATGTTATGACCGTCTTGGTGATCTTGAATCAGCCGGCATGTATTACCTGGAGGCCAAGGAACTGGATGTTTGCCCGTTAAGGATCCTCGAGTCAATGGATAAGCAGCTTCAGGTTTTCGCCGCAGAACAGGATATTCCGTTAGTTGAGGCAGGTGAGGCAATTCGGGAATTGACGTCCGAAGGAATGCCCGGAGATGATTTCTACAGTGACCATGTACACCCGACGATTCGGGGGCATCAGGTGATCGGACAAGAGTTGGCTGCCTCAATAGCAGATTTAAAAGACATTGATTTGAACAGCACCTGGTCGTCGATTGACCGCGTGCACCACTATCAATCCTATCTGGACTCTTTACCAAAGGCATATCTCTCCAACGGTCGACGCAGGGTGCAATGGCTGGAGAATTGGGCCCGCCGGGACCGCATGATCCTGGACGTAACACCATACGACATACGTACACGAGTAAATGCTGGCTGGAAGGAGTTGGGGTTTGGTGACTTAGAAGCTGCTCAGAAACAGTTTCGCGACGCACTTAATCAAGGAGAGGGTGCCGCGCTTGAAATCTTAAACTTTGCACACCATCTGGCCGCCTCGGGACGGTTGGCGACGGCTAAACAGATACTCGAATGGTTGCATCAGGAAATTGAGCATCCTGATATGGAACCGCCGATCCAATTGGCAAAGATGATTAATTCCAAGCTAATGGGTGAGGAGGCAATGGCGATTCTGATATACGACGATTACTTTGGTCGTTCAGAATACTCCGATGAATACACGAACCAGTGGTTGAAATTGTATCCCGCGTGTTGGACGGAGTTAGCGGCAATTTTGAGTGAGTGAGAGTAAAACCTCGATCACTTTGTCCAGTCGGCAATGACGTCAGCGCCTACTTTGCCCCAGTAAATGCGGACGTCACGCAGTCGGCCTTTAAAGAAATTGGGGTTTTGGTAGTTACCAACAAATGACCCGCTATCTGCACCGACGCTAAGGCCATCTGCAGGTCGTGCACCTACGAATTGAACTTTCTTAGGGGCATCTGTGGCTTCGCCATTCACAAGCAATTCACCGTTACCCTCTGCATCAACGCGTACGGCGACATGAGTCCACTTGTCGATGGGAATTTGTGGCCCACGCAGTTGCTTGATCTGGCCTTCCTGACGAACAACATAAAGCAGCTGTCCGTTGGCAAGTAACAAAGCATATCCCTGAGATACACCACCTTGCGCGATGATCACACCTCGCTTAGTGGTGGGTTTGATCCAACCACCCACCAACATTGGCTTGTACGATGGGTCATTCTGTTCACTGGAAGGAGCTGAGAACGCAGGTTGGCTACCGTCTAATTCAACCGCCTTACCTTCATCATCCAGGATGGTGCCGTTGTAATCCCCTTTACCAAAGTCGAATTGCTGAACCAGTTGCGTCTTAACTTTTTTGGTGCGCATTAAGTCAAAGTTAATGACAGTCCCGTCGTCACCGTATTGCTCCTGTAACTTTGATAATTCCGCTTCCATGTCCTTCTTGATCTCTTGATACGCTGGATCGTCATAGACGCTGTTGAGCTCATTAGGATCTTTCTGCAGATCGAATAATTCCCACTCCTCGTTTTCATAAAAATGGATTAGCTTGTAACGGTCGGTTCTGACACCGTAATGCTTTGCGACCGAGTGAGCACCCGGGAACTCGTAGTAGTGGTAGTAGACGCTCTTACGCCAGTTTGATGGCCGTTTGCCCTGAAGCACGTCCACTAGGCTAAGTCCCTGCATGTCGTCGGGAATGTCTGCACCGGCGATATCGAGAAATGTCTCAGCGAAATCCAGATTCATGGACATGTCCATACTTACGCTGCCCGGCTTTACAACACCTGGCCATTTAACCATCAGGGGCGTACGGAAGGATTCTTCATACATCCAGCGTTTGTCGTACCACCCATGGTCGCCGAGATACCAGCCTTGATCGGAGGTGTAGATGACAATGGTGTTTTCATCGAGACCGGATTCCTCCAGATAATCAAGCACACGGCCAACGTTCTCATCAACGGAGTCGATGCAGCGTATGTAATCTTTCACGTACCGCTGGTACTTCCATCGAATCAGGTCGTCACCTTCCAGATTCAGGTTTTTGAATTCTTCATTCTTTTTGGCGTATGCTTCGTTCCAGACTTTAGTTTGTTCTTCGGTTAGCCCACGTGGCGGTGCAATCTTCAGATCGTATTCGGTCAGATGTTCCTTGACGGTCATCTCCTGATTTCGTGCGGCACTTGTCCGACCTTTATAGTCGTCGAACAAAGTTGCGGGCTCTGAAATAGTCACATCGTCGTACTTGTTCAGATGCTTGGGGCCGGGCTGCCAGTTTCGATGTGGTGCCTTGTGCTGATACATCAAAAAGAAGGGCTTCTCTGAATCTCGTTCCTCTTTGAGCCACTTTAATGTTTCATCAGTGATGATGTCCGTAGTGTAACCAATGTGATTAACAACTCCTGCTGGTGTTTTCATAGCAGGGTTGTAGTACGGCCCCTGTCCCTGAAGAACGTGATAGTAGTCGAATCCAATGGGCGTGGAGCGGAGGTGCCACTTCCCAATTACCGCTGTCTGATAGCCCGCCGCCTGTAGGAGCTTTGAAACGGTTTGTTGATTGCCGTTAAACGTATTGCCATTTCGGACGAATCCGCTCAGGTGGCTGTACTTTCCGGTTAGTACAACGGCACGTGATGGACCGCAGATTGAATTGGTTACAAAGCACCGATCAAAACGCATACCCTCATTGGCGATGCGATCCAAGTTTGGTGTTTTGTTGACCTGGCTGCCGTAGGCGCTTATCGCCTGGTACGCGTGGTCATCGGAAAAGATGAAGAGGATATTTGGCCGGTTGTCTTTGGCCAGTAATCCGCTAGCGATGGTCAATGTGAATAAGAGACTAAATGAAAAGAGTTTCGATCTGTTACTCATTTTTTTCTTCTGCTTTTTCGCCAGCGACGACGTTGATTGTGACATTGGTAATGTTGCTTGAGATTTTCACTTCCGGTTTTAGATCTGAATCGGATTGAGCAACGAGTTGAATGTTTTCCAGTTTCTTGGGAGGGGCATTTTCCGGGAATCGCACTTCGAGTTTGAATTCCGTTTGATCGGCCGGAACTTCCACAACAGGCGCTGGATATTCGCCCGGAAGACCACGCAGGGTTACTTGTACAGGCTTGGTAAATCCTTCCGATCGCGTGATAGTGCCACTGAGCATACCAGTTTCGCCATCGCCGGCTTTCGCCTCGAGGGTTGCCTCACTAGTAAGTTTCATTGAGAGGGCATCTGCGGGGTTTAATGTAAATGCCGTTGTGGAGGCTGTTGCCACGACCGATTTTTCATCAGCACTAAGTAGCTCTGCGACGATCACAAACGACCAGTTGCGCACCCCTAAATCCGCAGGCACCCACACGTTGACAGTGTGCTCGTTGACGTTTGCTTCGATGACGCTATTCTCGGCCAAACGCAACGCCCGGTCCGGATCGTCGACCTGTACATCCTTGTTGTTTTGTTTGACTGTTTTTTTCGGCATCGCTTGAGATGTGCGTGAGGTGAACCGGATTTTTCCCGCGGTGCCTTCTGTACGACTGACCTTCACGGCCACTGGGACAAACGTGCCTTTGAACCCGTTTAATTGGTCTGTTGCCTGTGCCAAATGTGCTTGAATTGGAATGTGTGTCGTTGCTGAGATACCAATCCTTTGACGCACCCATGGTTGTGCACGAAATTGCGGGTTGTCTCCAATGAGTGCCACTGCCGTGACATTCGTGTTTTCCGCAGCACTTGTTCCGATAATTTGAAATGTTGAATTCACATCGCAGTCGGCAGGTGCGGTTAGGGTCAGTACACCATTTGAGTCTCCGGCAGGAATCTGCGATCCGCTTAACGAAACCGCTTCCGGCAATCCGGTGACCGAAAGATCGATGGGGCCGTTGTACCCCTGACGAGCGACGCCAATTTCAATGGTCTGTGATCCACCTGCTGGAATCTGGAGTCGATCAGCCTTTGCGGTAAGTGCGAAACTCCCGGCCGAGATATCTTCAATGTTGATACGATAGACATTGATCGGACCACCATTCTTTGTGCGATCTTCCATGCGAACAGTGATGAATGTAGCATCCCCGGGTATCGTTACATCTAGTCCGGGATCAGGCAATCCGCCTCGGTCGTCATTTGTACCCAGGTTTTGACCTTTTTCCGCGATGACGGTTATGATTCCATCGACGGGTGCTCCGGCACGTTGTGAATATGCATCCAGTCGGAGTTTCGATCCCGGCTTTACCGCAACCTTGAACTCATCCACTTCGCCTCGTGCTGAGAGTATGCCGTTGATTGCCAGAGGTGCTGTGCCAGCATCTTGAATCCCGTCGGCATCTGTTTCTACATATTCCGGATTAGCAGATGTGTGAATAAGCGGTCGTGAACCTGATAAAGAACTCTCACTTGGTAGATTCAGACCGTCCTGTCCAACGAGTGTGCCGTTTGCGTCCGCGTTTCCATCGTTACTGCTCGACAGAAAACGCAAAGATGTTGTTTGTCCCTGTTGGACGCCCATTGGATAGACCAAATCGACAAATTGAAAGCTACCAATTTTCAGGCGATACGTTCCCGGGCTAGGCCCCTTATAGAGAACATCATGCATTTCAACTTTGTATTCGCCACCCTCGGGTAGTACGGCTGTGAGTCGAGCATCGCCGCGTAGTGCCGGAGTCGGTGCACTAAATGCGATCTGGCGTCCGGTAGGATCTAGTAATCGAAGTACCGGCCGGATGCTGGAACCAAGTCGCTGGCCTTCAACTTCGACGACGACTGACTGATCTTTGCTGCCAGTGAATGATGTACGTAAGATGGCACCACCAGCAAGATTTCCCTGAAGTGCAACCGGAGTCGAATCAACTCGTTCAGCAAAGGGGATGGTCGGCAGGGTGTCGACGCTCACCGCCAGCGCGTTTGAAATACCACGCTCATTTTTCACTCTCAGTGAATGGATTCCTGGCGAAGCATTTGCAGCCAGAACGACTTCGAATTGTACCGAGTTATCTGCAGCACCATCGAGGGTCTTCTGTGTCACGATCGGCGTCGACGAAACTAGGACAGGTGATGGTAACAATTCCGATCCTGAAACGGTAATAGTCACTTTGCTACCAACCTGCAGTGCCGGCACGCTAAGGCTACTGATTGTGGGTGCCGCGAAAGTAACGGTTGCAGTTGCAAGAAATGCGATGATGAGATTCGAGCATTTAAATGCTGTACGGATCATAAAGATTACCTGTCAGATTGAAATCGTGTATCAAAAGCCGGGTACTGGGGGTGAACTGTTTAATTTAACGCAAATCCTCGCCGGTTGTAGTGGTCGAGAACACAGTCGAATCGCATAGTGACATGCCGGTTGCTATCTGCAGAGAGAGCGACTGTCAGATGAAAACTAGAGTAATTCAGAGATTGGGTCGCCGTGAGGCAGAATTGGTATTGGCCGTCCACGTTGGTCATGCAGGTTTTGAGTGGGATCGATACCAAGAAATCTGTATACCGTTGCCAGGAAGTCGTTAGGATCCAACGGCCTATCAGCTGGATGCTCGCCACGAGAGTTTGTTGCACCGATGACTTGTCCCATGGGCATTCCGCCACCGGAAACGAGGATCGACATTGCGTCAGCCCAGTGGTCGCGACCTGGCGCAATTGGCTGAGCTGCACGTCCCATGTTTACTTTAGGTGTTCTACCAAACTCGCCCGTTGCAATGACCAGGACACGTTTATCGAGTCCCCGCTCGAAGATGTCCGTGATCAATGCGGAGATTGCCTGATCATACATCGGGAGTCTTGTTGTCATGGATTTGAAAATGTGTTGTGCATCGCCATGGTCATCCCATGTCGGCACAGCTTTTGTCGCCTGTCCGAAATCCAGCGAGACCATTGAACATCCGGCCTCCACCAATCGTCGAGCCAGCAGGGCACTTTGGCCCATTCGATGGTCTCCATAGCGATCTCGCGTCACTTGGCTCTCTTGTGATAAATCAAAGGCGTTAGCTGTGGATGATGAGCTAAGCAAGTCGACCGCTCTTGTCTGGAATTCATCCATTGCATGCAGGCTGCCGTTTGAATCGATGTCGCGACGAATGCGATCAAATTGTGACAAGAGGTATCGTCGATCTTTGATCCTCGGGCGGATATCGTCTGATACCCGGACATCGCGTACGTTGTAGTCAGGTAAATGTGGTGCGGAGTCAAATACGAATGGTTGTGCAGTTGGGCCCAGGTAGGCGGGCCCGCCACCTTTTAGGGCCGTCTTATTAGAGATGAATCGAGGAACGGACGAGCCAGTAGTATCTCCGCGAAGCTTTCCTATGATGGGGTCAAACGTGGGATAATCGCTCGTCAGCTTACTGATGTTCTTTGGAACATAACCAGACAAAAAGCGAGCTGCCCCGCCGGGGTGATCCGTGATCTTATGACTTACGGAACGAATCAGTGTGAATTTGTCGGCCAGCTTACTCTGCAGCGGTAGGTGTTC
>JAKUOW010000123.1 GCA_022451045.1 Pirellulales bacterium
GAGAATGATTCGGGACTCCTTGCCCCATAAATGCAGCCTGCTGCATCGGTTGACCTGGCATTGGCATAGGCTGACCCTGCATGGGCATAGGCTGACCTGGCATAAGCTGACCCTGCATTGGCATAGGCTGACCCTGCATGGGCATCGGTGCAGCCTGCCTAAATGCCCCTGGCCCCAGCTGTTGCACCGGGGCTGCTCCGTAAGCCGGCGGCTGCCCGTACTGAGCCATTGACTGCTGCTGCATCCATCCGGGCCGATAACCAGCCCCAGGATAGCCCTGAGCCTGTAATTCAGCACCTACAGTTGCTGCTATTGCTAAAACGCACAGGATTCTCATCCACACTTGTCTCATTGCCTGCTCTCCAAGGCGGCTTCAAGGGCCGTTAACCCTTAAAAACTCTTTACATCCAGTGGAAAAACCAGTTTTCAACCACCGGCAGTGACAACTCCATGTATTCGTTAAACTTCATCGTCGCGCAATAATGCGCAAAACCAAAACTTCCGGAATTGTCGGATTACTCAACTTAATCGGCATAGATTCACACAATCTCCCATCTTGTTTGCAACTTTTTACACCATTTCATATCCAGCACTTTCACACAAAGTGATCGCACCAACTTGCTTGCAGTTCGCGCCCAGCAACATAACAATGGGTTTTCACGCATAAGCACTGAAAAACACCTTTGTTTTGAGCCAGAAAGCATCCCTACACATGTCATCAAAAACGGCCTATTTCACTGCAAAAACAGCGATTGTTGGTATCATTGCCCTAACATTGGTAACAATTCCCCTACTTGGGGAGGGAGAAGAATACGGACAATCCAGTATTCACACAACATCAACTTGCTCAGAAACGATCGCCGATTCAGATAATTCTGAGACCGCCATCAGTAGAAAAAAATGGAGCAAATCGCGACTATCCGGTAGCCCTGAACCTGCAGCTCCTTATGAAGTTATCCGTGTCTATGAAAATCTAAATTTCATTAACCCCGTAATTATTACTGGGGGGCCAGATAACAGGCTCTATGTTGCAACCCAAAAGGGAAAAATCTACAGTTTCAAAGAGTCCTGCTCAGCCTGCGATGCCCCGGATCTAATCTTTGATGTAAAAGAAATTATCGACGCTGAAAATGCGATCTACGGGCTCGCTTTCGACCCGTCATTTGAAGAAAACCGTCTGGTTTATATCTGTTACGTCGCCAAGGGAAATGCTGATAATGGCACGCATGTCTCACGATTTAGGCTTTCCGAAGGTGATGTGCCGCGAATAGACCTACAAACCGAAGAAATTCTAATTCGATGGCGATCAGGCGGCCACAATGGTGGCTGCATGAAATTTGGCAATGACGGTTATCTATACATAACCACCGGCGATGCCTCACCCCCATCACCACCAGACCAACACAACACAGGGCAGGGCGTTGATGACCTACTTTCCTGTGTACTGCGTATCGACGTATCGCAAAAACCGACAGCCGACCAACTGGCGTACGCTATCCCAGAGGACAATCCATTTGTGGACATGCCAGACGCCCGCGGCGAAATCTGGGCGTTTGGATTCCGAAACCCGTGGAAGATCAGCTTTGATCGCGACACCGGTAAACGCTGGCTTGGTGATGTCGGATGGGAACTCTGGGAGATGATTTACGACGTCCAGCGAGGTGGTAACTACGGCTGGAGCGTAACAGAAGGGCCACAAGCCGTTCAATCCTCTGCAACCCCCGGCCCCACACCAATTCTGCCTCCCGCCGCTTCTCACCATCACAGCGAATCCAGATCGATAACAGGTGGCTATGTCTACCGAGGCAGCCAATTGGACGGTCTGGTCGGCCAATATATATACGGTGACTACGTCACCGGAAAACTTTGGGCATTGCCGACCGCATCCAAGACACAGGACGTAAGAGCAACGGAAATAGCACAAAGCTCTCTAAAGGTAATTTGCTTCGGGGAGACTACAGACAAGGAACTGCTGGTTATGGATTATGCCGGCGGCATCTACCAACTCCAACCGAATGAAGACGCCGGTGCTACCACCGACTTCCCAACAAAACTCTCTCAAACCGGTCTTTTCAATCCGGACGATCTGACACAACCGGCACCTGGAGTGCGAAGCTACCAAGTCGCTCAACCGCAGTGGATGGATGGACTATCAAGCAGTCGCTTTGTCGGGATCCCTGACGGAGGATCATGGACCGTTAACCCAAAGAACGGAGCACTCACTCCGGCTGACGGCACAGTCCTTGCCAAAACTGTATACAACGTCAAACCAAATCAGCCTATTGAAACACAAGTACTCTTGTATCAAGGCAGTGAATGGCACGCTTATAGCTATCTCTGGAACGAAAAAGGGACGGATGCTCAGCTCGTGGGCAGTGATGGCAACCTGGTTGCCGTTGAGAATGGCTCAGCTACCCTTAATTGGCGAATCAACAGCCGCAGCGAGTGCCTTGCTTGCCATAACACTCGCACAAATCAGGTCATCGGGTTCCGCTCCGAACAACTCAATGCCGGTGAAGACAATCAACTTCACTCACTGATTCGCAGTGGTCACATCCGTATCGCGGGCGATAACCTCAATGAGGCCGAGGCATTTAATCCGGAGAATCTGCAACCAAGCCTTCCGGCAATGGCTGCCAGCACTGCGACAATCGAGACACCGGAACAACTCGAGCTACAAATCCGCAGCTACCTTGCATCGAACTGCAGCAATTGCCATCAAGTCGGTGGTGGTGGTACGGCAACCATCGATTTGCGTTTTCAGCTCGAGCCAAACGCGATGAAGATGATCCAAACTCGACCAACCCAGGGAAGCTTCTCTATTCCTGATGCTCGGATTATTTCCCCTGGTGATCCACTTGGAAGCGTTATGCTCTATCGACTGCTCACCGTTGGGAGAGGACACATGCCACATCTTGGTGCCAAAACGCCTGACACATCTTTCGTGCATTCGCTGAGCAGATGGATTGAGTCGCTTGAATCGCTAGATGATTCCGAGGCTACACCACAAGTCCAGGCGTCGGTGTTAGAACAACGTGAAGACCTTCAAATGAACCTCAAGGTTGAATCATTGAATGGAGATAATGGCAGCGCGATTGTTGAACAATCGCTAGAAAGCACCCCTGCATCTATTGGCATTGCTCTGGCAGCATCATCAGATGCAAACACCAAACTGCACAAGTATATTGCAGAGAAAGTAACTGACCAGGCCGATGCGCACATCACAGGACTCTTTGAATTGCATTTACCGCCTGGAGCGATCCCAGAACGATTAGGCGATCGAATCAACCCACAGACAATTCTGGCAATTAAGGGGGATGTCGCGCGCGGTCGTGACCTCTTCGCCGTTGCCGAAGGTGTTCAGTGTCGAAATTGTCACAAGATCGGCGCCGCAGGTAAAGCACTTGGGCCGGACCTAGCGGCACTAAAGTCGAAACAGTCCAAAGCTGAAATCCTTGACAGCATCCTTTATCCATCACGTCGGATTGATGCCAAGTACGCATACTATGTCATTGAGACTACGGAAGGTCGTGTTCTTAGCGGGATGGTCAAGGATCAAACTGATGAGCATGTGACAATTGTTGACCCTAAGGGTGAAGTGCAGAAACTTGCTAAGGAGAGCGTCGATCGCATGGAAAGACAAAACCAGTCGTTGATGCCGGAATTGCTGGTTAAAAATTTAACCGCACAACAACTTGCTGATCTACTTGAATTCCTCACCAACTAAACGCAGTGCTGTTACGTATTGAAGTCAGTGACTAAGGTGGAATCTTTGGAAGCATGTCCAAGACCGATAGCCACGTCAGACCCAAATCAAATCAGTTACCACGAGAAACGAACGAGACAGAATCATGACAATTAACCGAATCGCCACATTCTTTTGTGTATTAACCCTAGTGTTCACCGGTTGTGGTGAGCCCAGCAGCGACAACACCGCCACTGATGATGGGGGCGGTCATGGCCATTCTCACGGACACGATCACAGCCACGGGCATGGACACAGTCATGCCAGTGAAGGTCCACATGGCGGTCATATCCTCGAGATTGGTGAAGAACAGTATCACCTGGAATGGTCGCACTCGGACTCGGGAAAACTCAGTTTCTACCTGCTTGATTCTGAAATGAAGAACGATGTAACAACAAATGCTGATGCAATTTCAATCAACGTCGCAGTCTCCGGCAAAGCGTCTGAAATGCACGAGATACCTGGAGTGAAACTGGAAGATGGCACGTATAGCCAATTTGAGAAGACCGATCCTGTGCTCGCTACTCAATTGCAAAATGTCGGACCAGCTGTGATCGCAACAGCAAACGTCAGTATTAATGGCGAGGATTTCGAGGTCATCTTTGAAGAACACGACCACTCCGGTCACAGTCACTAAACGCTGACTGAGACAACCTAATTCCATTCGATCGGCAGGTAGGCAACAAAACCATGCGTGTTTTGGCAATCGAGCCCTACTTTGGTGGCAGTCATCGCGCGTTTCTAAAAGGATGGGAGACGCATAGTGTCCACGACTTCACCACGGTCGACTTACCTGCATTTCACTGGAAATGGAGGATGCGTCACAGCGCGATCACATTAGCTGACCAGGTCAACCGTTTGGCAGCGCTAGGCGAACGATGGGATGTCATTTTTTGCAGCGATATGCTCAATCTTGCAGAGTGGAAAGGCCTAGTGGATCCACAGGTCGCTAGTCTTCCAAAAGTACTTTATTTTCACGAAAACCAACTCACGTACCCCAGCCAGCAACCAAGAGAATGGGACTATCATTTTGCCTTTAGCAATTTCACATCTGCAATCGCTGCGGACGAGATTTGGTACAACAGCCGCTTCAATGAAACTGAGTTCCTGAGAGAGCTTGACGCATTCTTACACCGCATGCCGGACTTTCAGCCATCACACCACATACCGCTACTGCAAGAGAAATCTTCAATTCAGCCACCGGGAGTAGATTCGGTGTTTGCGAATAAGCTTGAGGAAGAAGCGACAGATCTAAACACATCAGGTAGTCCGCTTGTTGTCACTTGGGCAGCTCGCTGGGAACATGACAAAGATCCAGAAACATTTTTCAAGGCCATCCGCCTTGCGATCGCCAACGGAGTAAACCTGCGGCTTAGAGTGCTGGGGGAATCATTTAAAAACCAGCCGCCTGTCTTTGGACTGGCCAAACAAGAGTTCGCGACTTATATCGATGAATTTGGCTACGCCGAATCGCAATCGCAATTCGTTGAATTAATGCAATCAACTGACGTATTTGTATCAACAGCCATCCATGAGTTCTTTGGCATTTCAGCTGTCGAGGCTGCACTCGCTGGAGCGTACCCCCTTTTGCCACAACGTCTCGCATATCCGGAAGTATTTGATCTGGAAGAAAATCCTGACCGGCAGAAATTCTTTTACGGTGGTACTGCCGAATCTTTGGCTTTGGCACTCGGACGATGCCACGACTTAAAAAAGGCTGGAACGTTATCGACCGGCAATCTAAAAGTACAGCTTCAGAGGTACACTTGGCCAAATCGTGCTCCTATCATGGATGAAGCCATTGCTAAACTGGCGCACAAGTAGATTCCAATCTAATAAATTCAGGTGATCACATGACAGTGTTTTTCCGTGTCGCGGTATTGTTCATATTGACTGCATTTGCAAGCACAGCAAAAGCGACCAGCAATCCAAACGTGATTATCATTTTTACCGATGATCAAGGGTACTCAGACGTCGGTTGTTTTGGTGCAGAAGGATTCACTACACCACACCTTGATCGCATGGCACGACAAGGAATGCGATTCACTGACTTCTATGTCTCGCAGGCTGTATGTGGAGCATCACGTGCCTCGCTGCTGACAGGTTGTTATGCCAATCGCATTGGCATGTTTGGCGCACCGAGCCATGCTTCAAAGCACGGCATTCATGACGACGAATTGCTGATCCCCGAGTTGTTGAAGAAAAAAGGCTACGCGACAGCGATGTACGGTAAGTGGCATCTTGGTTATCAGGAGAAATTTCTGCCGATGCAACATGGCTTTGATGATTACTACGGATTGCCTTATTCGAATGACATGTGGCCGTTTCATCCAACCGCCGGCGACCGTTTTCCGCCACTGCCGCTAATCGAGCAGAATAAAATCATCGGCCATAACCCGGATCAGACAAAGCTAACTACGGATTACACTCACCGGGCCGTTGACTTTATCAACAATCATAGTGACCAACCCTTTTTCTTATACGTCGCTCACAGCATGCCACATGTGCCCCTTTTTGTTTCTAAGAAGCACGACGGAATATCAGAGCAAGGACTCTACGGTGACGTCATTCGTGAAATTGACTGGGGTGTCGGTCAAATCATGCGTGCACTTCGCAAAAACAAGATCGATGACAATACACTTGTGATCTTCACAACGGATAATGGTCCGTGGCTTTCCTACGGAAACCATGCCGGTTCGGCACGACCACTGAGAGAAGGAAAGGGTACTGCATGGGAGGGCGGTCAGCGAGTGCCATGCATCATGTGGTGGCCTGGTCAGATTCCGGCCGGCACCGCTTGCAATGAAGTGGCAGCTACGATTGATATTCTACCGACGTTATCCGAGATCACCGGAGCACCTCTGTCAGACAACAAGATTGATGGCCTGAGTATCCTACCGCTCATGCGTGGTGAATCCGGCGCAAAGTCTCCACACGACGTTTACTGCTATTACTGGGGCAAGGCGTTACACGCGGTGCGTAGCGGACCTTGGAAACTTCATTTCCCGCACAGCTACCGATCGCTCAAGGGAGACCCTGGGAACGATGGAATACCCGGGCCATACATTCAAAAGAAAACAGGTTTGGAGTTATACAACCTGGCAGAAGATATTGGCGAATCAACTAATGTCGCCGAAAAGTACCCCGACGAAGTTAAACGACTCATTGAGCTTGCCAACCGGTATCGTGAGTCGATCGGCGACACGTTGACACAAAAAACCGGAAGTGAGTTGCGCGAGCCAGGTCGTGTTGAATAACTCACACGTCAGGTAACATTATTATTGATAGCACTACAACCATTCTTAGAATGTCCAGCACGCTTAATCGCAAGAGTCATTCGAATAACACTACAATTCCAAACGGGCCGCAACTTAAACATTCTTGTAACCGATGAATGATGCGGGTCCGGCAAAAGGCTAAATAGATATGAAAAAATCCTTCCATCTCTCGTGGGCAATTTTCCTGATCCTTGTCCTGATCACGCCATTTTCCACCCGGGCTGGCAATTCACCGCCAAATATCGTACTCATCTTTTGCGATGATCTGGGATACAGTGACATTGGTTGTTTTGGTAGCGAAAAACATCGCACGCCACATATCGATAGCCTTGCCAGAAATGGTGTCAAACTGACAAGCTTCTATTCGACCTGCGGCGTATGCACACCAAGCAGAAGCAGTCTGATGACGGGCTGCTATCCGCGCCGAGTGAACATGCACGAAGATGCTCGCGGGGGATGGGTGCTATTTCCTGTTGCGTTCAAAGGCCTCAATCCAACTGAAATCACCATGGCAGAAGTGCTTGGGGCAGCCGGTTATAAAACAGCGTGCATCGGGAAGTGGCACTTGGGCGACCAGGCACCGTTCCTACCAACCGAGCAGGGATTTGATTACTACTTCGGCATTCCCTACTCAAACGATATGGGTAACCACTTCAAGAATCGCAATTATCCGCCTTTGCCACTGCTTAGGAATTCTACGGTCATCGAAGAAGAACCGGACCAATCGTATATCACAAAACGATATACCGAAGAAGCAGTCAATTTCATTAAGGAAAACAAGAATCAACCCTTTTTCATATACGTCCCACATACGATGCCTCACAATCCGGTTTTTGCGTCACCCGACTTTGCCGGCAAAAGTGTGAACGGCGGGTTTGGTGATAGCGTGGAAGAAATCGACTGGTCAACTGGTCAAATCCTAAAGGCTCTCAAAGCAAACGGGGTGGACGACAGAACGCTCGTGATCTTCACATCTGACAACGGTGCGTCGCGTGCCTGGGGAGGCTCTAACAAGCCTCTCAGTGGCTACAAGGGCAGCACAATGGAAGGTGGAATGCGTGTCCCGTTTGTGGCAAGCTGGCCCGGCAAAATAACTGCAGGCTCCGTCTCTGATGAAGTCACAAGCACCATTGACCTTTTGCCAACCTTTGCCAAATTGACCGACACTACTGGTGAATTAACCAATGAAATAGACGGCCACGACATCAGTCATATCCTCAACGGAAAACGCCGAGCTAAATCTCCACACGATGCCTTCTATTATTACTTCAGAGCCAACCTTCAGGCCGTACGGAGTGGTCCATGGAAACTTCACTTTGCTCGTCAACAGCGGACACGCGGGCAACAAGAGCCAACGCAATTGCCCGACCGGCTTTACAATCTGGACAACGACATCGGTGAGTCAAAGAATGTGGCAGAACAACATCCTGAAGTCGTTGCGAAACTAAAAAAACTCGCCGAAACTGCGCGTACAGAACTCGGCGATGGAAACTCCAAAGGTACCGGCCAACGAGAAGCTGGGCGAGTTGACAAACCTGTGGCGCTTCGAAAACAGCAATAGTCAATTTGATGGTTTCACAAAAAAAGCCGCCGGCTGCAAACTGCTGCAACCGACGGCCTTAAAACTTCGCTTAAAGCTCTCTAGCCTTGCTGCTGCGGATTAATCCGCTTCTGGATATTCGTTTCTAAAACGCCAAATACAGCTTCGTGCCGTTGAATCGACATTTGCAGTGCTGCGAGCAGTCGTTTTGCCGTGTAAAAGTTCATGACAATTCGCTCATCAATCTTGATGGGATTATTTGGCACACCCATTGGTTGAGGATTAAGAGCAAAGTCAACTATTAATTCCTCAGGTGAACCTGTAACTCTACAGAAGTTTGCGTAGGAACATGTAACTCCAGCGTCGTCCACTTGAACCTGAACAGGTTGTTGAGGTGGAGCAGCCGGTGCCGGTTCGGCAGCTGCGGGTGCCTCTGCCTGAGCTTCGTCAGCAGCTGCATTTTCAGCTTGTTCTGTTGCTTCTTCTTCTGGTGCTTCTACAGCTTCGTCTTTGTCCTTGGCCATGTATCTCTCTCCGTATGGCTAACTCGATATTGCCGTTTAGTTATTGCGATCATTTATCGCAGGTCACGCGCAACCAGCAGAGCAGATCACACGAGTTTGCGATGCAGGATGATACCACATAAGGCGATTTTTCATCAACCATATGGCAAGGTTAACTGAGGTAAATGTGATAGAACGCTGACATTACATCGAAAAATGGAATGTACGCGTCACAAATCGCCAGATTCGCCACCCCAGTGACCGGCTTACGCCTGGATAAACGCGTGCACGCCCGCGCAAATCAACCTGATGTAGCAGCCGACTGGAGTCCGGAATCTGGGCTCTGGCATAATAAGACGTGCTGATTGGGCGTGCCGCACCACTTTGGTCCATAACAGTACCTAGCTGGCCACCTGACTGGCTCGATATAGAAGTGGGGCTTTCCTTGAGATTTCCAAAAGCCAATCGAGTAATCTTGCTTTCAATTACATCGTCTGGATATAACTCCAGACAAATTTCCACTTGATTCTGGGGCTGAATCAGCTCAATATCACCCTGATCTATGACGAGTTCGGCATCAAGTTGAAATGAAATCCCTGCCATTGCTTCGCCTGGCAACGCATGACGGGCAGCTTCTTTATCAGCTTCTCGTGGCGTGACAACGGTACAAATCGGATCATCCGGTGAAACGAATGCCCCGAGGTTACGATCTTCCATCAGCGACCCGTGCCATTGTGGCAGGCGACCATCCTGGCCACCGGACTTTGGTCGATAACTTGCCGGGATCACGACTCCTGATATCGGCGACCTCACGTCGAGCTTGGCAACCTTGACGTTCTGCTGCTCAATTTGATTGGCCAAGGCTACGATTCGCTCGTCCGTCTCATGCAATAACTCGGCAGCCTGTAGATCGACGCTGCGCTGCTTACTTAATACAACACGTTGTTGTCGTGCTTCTGCCAACTGACCTTCCAGCTCAATAAGTCGAATGTGCTCGTCATCGTTTTCCAAATGCGCAATTACATCTCCTTGCTCAACCCAATTACCCGGTTTCACGCGATACGACAATTCACCGGAGACCTGTGCATAGACAGTAGCCGATACTCGATATGTTTCACCGGTGGTTACATCTGTAACGGACTCCCGGGCAACGATACGCACCGGACATTCAATGTGGTACGTATACGGCACAAATAGGATTGCCAGTATGATCGCTCCGACCACCGAAGCGGATATGAGAAGTCTATGACGCTTCACTTTATACAACCTCCCAGGCGTATAGAAGAATTTACACAATTGTATGAGAGGCTGAACTACGAGACCAAACACACCTAATCCACCGAGTATCTGACCGAGTACTTTTAGCCCATAGGGTTCGAGAACCTGATTCAGAAACATAAAAATAGAGAACACGATAAACCAGCGGTATAGTACGGCCGCCACGGTATACAAACCAAAGAAAAACCGATTTCGCTGTGGCAAGAACGGATTTTCCGGCTGTTCCAACCCAAGACACAATCCAGCCAAGAATCGTTTTAATACTTCGGATGATTTTTGACGCAGATTGGGGATCTCCACCAAGTCCATCAGGATGTAATAGCCATCGAAACGGAGCAGGGGATTGCCATTAAATAGAATCGTGCTGACGGAACAAATGAACATGATGCTCAGTGCTAGCTGATTCACCAGTCCAGGCCCACTAAACCACCAGACAAACGTCGCAGCTGACGCCAGAAAGATCTCCACGTAAATCCCAGCTGCACCGATAAAGACTCGGTGCCACTTATTCGGAAGCATCCAGGAATCAGATACGTTGCAATAGAGCGCAGGCGTAAAGACAAGCAACATAAAGCCCATCTCGTGGCACTCACCACCATATCGTTTACACGTTAGCCCATGACCAAATTCATGAATCACCTTAACCACACCCATGGTAACGGCGAGATAGATCCAGTTGCGTGGACCAAAAAACTGGTGAAAGGGCGGTAGCTTAGCGGAGAACACATCAAACTGAATAATGACCAGCATCAGGGCGCTAACAGCCAACAACGCTGCAAAGGTGACTGTTACCCAGGAAAAGAACCAACCTGTATACGGATAGATTCGATTCAGAATCCGCTCGGGATCGATACCTCGCCAGCGCACTGCAAAGACGTTCGTGAGTTTCCCAAGAAATTCCTTGCGACGCTTCGTGTCTCCGCGATGCTTAAGCTGTTTGCCTTGTCCGGTAGACTCTGAAATCACCAGTCCGCTTCGATGCAACATGCCGATAAAGTGCTGAAGATCTTGAAACGTAACCTTTTGTGGTGCGAATTCCCGCTCGAACTGTTCCTTGATCGCATCCATGCTGGTATGACCATCCAGCATATTGAGGATTGCATACTCCTCTTCGTGAAATCGGTAGTACTTCAGGCCCACCGGTTCCTTGATTACCCAGTATGCACGGCCTTGATATTGCTGGCGCCGACTGGAAAGGTCCGGACGCATGCGCAGTGTCAGCGATCGCGATGTACTGCTAATCAAGCTGTCAGCAAGCGTTGCCATTTGGTGTGCTCAACTACCGCAACAGGTGGAAACGACTCAAGGACGAGACGATTACTCGGATAACAATTGCATATCAAGTGTTGCGCCGGGCCTCAGCACCCATTGCCCACGGTATTTTTGATTTTCCACTTCCGCCCAGACTCGATATTCTCCACCAGCCTGAATTT
>JAKUOW010000124.1 GCA_022451045.1 Pirellulales bacterium
CTGCACGCATAGACTAAGGGTATTGGTATGGATCTGTGAGTCCTTCTTTGACCGCCCACACAGCAACTTGGGTGCGATCGCTTGCGTTTGTCTTGCGAAGGATGCTCTGAACGTGTTCTTTTACGGTCTCTATTGAGATACCCAATGAAATTGCAACTTCACGATTGCTAAGTCCGAGTCCAAGGTGACGAAGTGTTTGTACTTCGCGATTCGTCAAACCAAACGGAGTGATACCTTTGTCGCGTCGTCGCGCCATGAGGCGTTTGTAGATGCTGAAAAGACTAGTATCTGCCGGTTCTACACGTTGCTCTACGCGCGACAAGCAAGCGAGCAGATCCAAACGACTAGCGCTTTTTAGCAGATAGTCATACGCACCATGAGTGATGGATCGTGCAATATACGTGGGGCTGTCATAGGTGGAGAGCATTACAACCATTGTTGCCGGGTATTGCTCTCGCAGAATCTGAAGTGTTTCAATCCCGTCAAAGCCGGGCATTTTAACATCCAGCAGGACCACACTAGGATGCTCCTTCTCAACCATGTCCAACGCCATTTGTCCGGATGAGGCACTCCCGATTATTTCCAAACCCGAGAGATGTAGCATGCTGCGAATGCCTGCGCACACCGCGGGGTGAACATCTGTGATTAGAATGCGCATGCTCATGATGGTGGAATAACCAGGCGTTGGTTTCTCGTGTAAACGTATAAGGGTAGGAGTTGTGGTCGTGTGTACCGCGAACGCATAGATCAGGCCTAGCGAAGCGGGTTTAAGGGAGGGAAATCCGACAAGGCTGTCGGACAGGTAGGCGGACGTACATTTTTCAAGTGACGCCGAACTGATATATATCATAGCGTTCTGTCGGCAAAATGCATGCGTTTTTGTGATATCGTTACGCTGAACCTCCGTCTACTATCTGACTGACGCCATCTATGTACGATGCAGGCCTGGCGATTTAATTTAGCATGTCGGATGTCGCTTAACTGGTGAGTCAACGCAACTACAACAGAAGGGTCGATCGCGCGGTTATCGATTAACAGCGGGGAGGAGAAATATCGTGCTGGCTCCCATATCTTCCATGTGGACTTCTTATTAAAGGACCTTCCTCATTCAACCCGAAAAACAGTCCGGTGTCTGGTGAGGCTTCCATTTCAATGCGGATGGCCGCAATGTCTTAGGATGGATATCTTGATAACTGTGGAACGTATACTTGTAGATAATCGAAAATTCGATAACCTTGGCAATGGAAGCCAACAAATCGGTCACGACATCAGTCGAATTGTAAATGATAGATGTCAAATCGTGACTGCATTGGCATGCATGGACACTCTACAAAACTGATATATGGTGCTGTATGAAAATACACGAATTCCAAGCAAAGAAACTCTTTGCTGACGCTGGCATTGCCGTTCTGGAAAATGTTGTGGCGACGAGCGCAGACGAGGCATCAACGGCCTATGACCAACTGGGTGGTGAATTGGCGGTAGTGAAAGCACAGGTACACGCTGGTGGCCGTGGCAAGGGCACGATTATTGAATGCCCAGAACAACACGGCGTTCAGATAGTTAGAAGTGCAGATGAAGCACGTGTTGCGGCTGCGAACATGCTAGGTAACCGACTTCAAACGATTCAAACCGGTGCGGAAGGTTCCGTTGTAAATCAAGTCTTAGTGGAGGCTGGTTGTGATATTGCAAGGGAACTGTACTTGGGTATTGTGCTCGATCGCGGAAACAAAATGCCGGTCCTAATGTGCTCAACTGAAGGCGGCGTAGAAATTGAAAAGGTTGCGGAAGAGACACCAGAGCTAATCCATAAAGAACACTTTGACCCGCATTTCGGCTTGCAGGCATATCAGGTGCGACAACTCTGCAAGAAACTGGGCATAGAAGGCAGTACCGTAAGAAGCGCCGTAAAATTCATGACCAGCCTTTGTGCACTATATGTGAAATTGGACTGTAGCCTGATGGAGATCAATCCATTAGTTATTACTGGTGATGGTGACCTTGTAGCTTTAGATGCGAAGGTAAACTTTGATTCGAACGCAATTTATCGTCACCCGGCGATTGCGGAATTGCGAGACATCAGTGAAGAGGAGCCTACGGAAGTTCGGGCGGGTGAGGCTGGCCTTAGTTTTATTAAGCTCGATGGTAACATTGCTTGTCTTGTAAATGGTGCAGGACTCGCTATGAGTACCATGGACATCATCAAGTTGCATGGCGGTGAGCCAGCGAACTTCCTCGACGTTGGAGGCGGTGCGAATACACAGCAAGTAACCGAGGCTTTTCGTATTATCTTGTCCGATCCTAATGTTAAGGCAGTACTAGTTAATATTTTTGGTGGCATCGCTCGTTGCACAACGATTGCAAACGCAGTTGTCGAAGCCTCGAAGGAGGTTGGGTTCAGTGTGCCTTTGGTTGTTCGACTGGAGGGAACCGAGGTAGAAGAAGGTCGCAAGATACTAGAGGAAAGCGACGTGGAGTTGATTACTGCGACTGACTTAACCGACGCCGCCGAAAAAGTCGTTGCTGCTGTTGGCTAAAGAAAAAACAGATTAAGAGTTTCAACCTCAGAAAATAACCGAACAAATTGCTGAATAACGAGTAAACAGATGAGCATCCTGATAAATAAAGATACCAAAGTCATTTGCCAAGGCATTACCGGAAAGAGTGGTGGGTTTCATACCCTTGGTTGTCGTGAATACGGCACTCAAATGGTCGGGGGAGTCACTCCCGGAAAAGGCGGCGAGAGCTTCGAAGGACTGCCCGTGTTTGACACCGTGGAAGAGGCGGTGGATGCAACTGGCGCCAATGCGACGATGATCTTTGTTCCGGCGGCATTCACCGCAGATGCAATCCTCGAAGCCGTGGATTGCGGATTTGATGTTATCGAGGCAATCACTGAGGGCGTTCCGGTATTGGACATGGTGCGAGTCTACGAAACGGTTCGTGCATCTGGCGCGACTTTAATCGGTCCAAATTGCCCAGGGCTAATTACTCCCGGTGAGTGCAAGATCGGCATAATGCCTGGGTATATTCATAATCCCGGTAAGGTTGGAATTATGAGCCGAAGTGGAACGCTTACCTACGAAGCGGTATGGCAAACATCTAACCGTGGGTTCGGGCAGTCCACTTGCGTAGGATTGGGCGGTGACCCGATTGTTGGCACGTCCTTTATTGACTTGCTTAAACTCTATGAAGCGGATGAACAAACGGAAGCGATCATGATGATCGGTGAAATCGGTGGAACGGCCGAGGAAGAAGCTGCCGAATTTGTAAAAGAGCACATTAGCAAGCCTGTCGCCGCATTTATCGCAGGGAAAACGGCCCCTCCTGGTAAACGCATGGGCCATGCCGGTGCGATTATTTCAGGTGGTAAAGGTACAGCGTCGGAAAAGGTGAAAGCACTTGAAGCGGCGGGGATCGAAGTTGCGCAAAGCCCCGCTGATATGGGTGAAGCCGTGGAACGTGCAATCGCCAACAAAGGGTAATACCGTTACTAAACGTTACCCTTTCAAATGCCGATTAAAGAACGCGAGAGTTAAATCCCACATCTGGTCGCTCAGTACGTGCCCTGCTCCTTCTTCAATGAAGTAGCTAAAATTGTCTTCTGCATGCATTGATTCATAAGCACGTTCAATTACTGGCAGACCCTGTTTCACGTATTCGATCGGACTCCCACCGTCGTTTTCACCAAAATTTAAATGCAATGCGCGCGGCGCTATGAGTGCCGCTATATCAGGCGTGTCACCATACTGATGCACTCCGGGCACAAAGTTTGGGAAACAATGAAGCAGTGGCGTATCGTGTATTGCCGCATACGTTGGTAAACAGCAGTTTCCGACCAAGGCCTTGAGTCTTGGCTCAAATGGTCCAACTAGCCACGTGTGCGTAGAGCCCATGCTGTGACCGTAGCAACCCAATGAATCGCTATCCACTTCGTCACGACTGGAGATGTAATCAACTGCCCGGTGCATATCCAGAATATTCTTCCAAGCCATGCATTTGCCGTCGACTACGTATTTCAGAAATAAGTAGCGTTCTAACTGACCACCTTTGAATTTGTAAGGTTTTTCTCTCTCTTCAAATCCAAGTGCGTCAGGACATAAAACGACGTAACCTTGTTTAGCCAACGCGACACCCGTGTGATGCATTGGGTTTCCCGCTAGTCCTGCGGGTTCCGTCTTACCGAGATGCCACTGGCCATTATGTTGGTGCCAAATGCAAACGCCAGGACGAGGGTCAGATGCGGATGCGCCATCGGGGATGAGTATCATCGCAGGGATCCTGTCATCCGGCTCTGCCTGATAGCTTAACGTTTCAATACGATACCCGTCTTTTTGCTGTGTTTCGGTGACTTTAGGGTCGAGCGAGCACTTTTCGGGCCATGGTCCGCCAAGGCCGGCGAGTAACTTGTCGTGGAAGTCTGCGGGTGCGGGCATTTGTTCTTCTAACGTAAAAGGGAAGGATGTCGGCAGCATACTCTGTGTCTGCTGTATCATACCGCTATTTTAAGATATAAACGTCGCTGTTGATAATCATTATCTTTTGCCTGAAAGACCGTTAATAAATGAAAACACTAGTACGTTCCGCCTTCTTACTGATTACTTTGTGTACCCAATTAGATGCGCAGTCGGTCGACAGACTTATTGCGACTGATGCCACGGTGAAGACGTTGGCAATTGGATTTCAATTCACAGAGGGACCAGCGGTTGCGGCTGACGGAAGCGTCGTGTTCTCTGACATTCCAAATAGCCGCATCCACCATTGGTCAACAGATGGAAAGATTAGTGTCCTCAGAGAAAACACAGGACGGGCAAACGGATTGTTCTACCTGCCTGACGGACGACTTGTAGCCTGCGAAGGCGGAAATCGTCAGGTCACAGTTATGGACAAAGATGGGAAAATTAAAGTTCTTGCGAATGAGTGCAATGGTAAGAAGCTCAACAGTCCGAATGATCTGTGGCCCGATAAGGCGGGTGGAATTTATTTTACGGACCCGCGTTATGGAGATATGGAAGGATTAGAACAACCAGGATTTCATGTTTATTACATAGATCCTAAAGGCCGCGTTACTCGAATAATCTCAGATCTGGTGAAGCCTAACGGAATTCTGGGGACGGCGGATAACAGATACCTGTACGTCGCAGATCCAGGCGATAAAAAGACCTATCGTTATGTTATTAAAAGGCCGGGGAAGCTCGGAGAACGTGAGTTATTTTGCGATAACGGCTCGGACGGTATGACGCTTGATTAGAAATGTAATCTTTACCTCACTAGCGGTGCCGTAAAGGTCTACTCTCCAATGGGCAAGCATCTAGGTGATATAGAAACTCCGCTACCCCCGGCAAACGTAGTTTTTGGGGGTGTAGATCGAAAGACACTCTATATCACAGCACGCAGCAGCTTCTATAGTCTGCAAATGACCGTGGCAGGTGATAATTAATCTCGGGTTGACCCCGAATTACAATCCTGCAATTATCCCGCGTTAATGACGCCTGAGTGGCATATTCGAGCTATTTGCGTGGGAGACGGTGAATTGCGTGCGCTTTTGACAATTCTCTTTTGCGGTGCTGTGATAACAGTGTCGGGCTGTACAGCGAACTCACATGCTGAACGCGGTACTGCTGTTGGTGGCGCGACAGGTGCTGTCGCCGGAACAATGATAGGTGCACAATCAGGGAATGCTGGAAAAGGCGCAGTGATAGGCACCATGGCGGGAATGGTGGCGGGCAATCTGATTGGTCAGGATATGGATCAACAGGAGATTGCTAGAGAAAAATACTACACAGAGGCATACGCGCGAGAACGCGAGAACGCCGTATCGATTGCACAACTGATTGAGATGTCAGAAGCAGGTGTCGCGGATGAGGTAATCATCGCCAAAATTCAGGAGGACGGACCTCGCGAGCAATTATCTACGGACGACATTATCACGTTAACCAAGCGAAACGTCTCTAGTGACGTGATCAAGGCTTATCAAGCTCGCCCCATCCGTGAATTACCCCCATCACGGCGCACATCGCGTATTCCTGTGATTATTGAAAGGTATTACCCTCAGCCAGTATATCCTGCAGGCCCCAGATCTGGTGCTTATTACCGCCACTCTATCCCACACGGACGGACACAATGGGGTCTTAGTATTCAAAACTAGAGATGGAATGTGATTGAAACAATATGACATATCGACGTTCTCTTCTTGCCTAAAAATGAATGCTCGCCGTTCTGATAAGAACTGGCTGTAAGGATCCACAGGAAATGTCTAATAGGCAGTGAGATACTTATATGAAGGGTGGTTTGCTGGCATGTCCTGGGACAAGTTGTATCTTTTTTTGGGACGTGTCTACCAACCGTCTAGCTGTTTCCATCATGCGTGACTAACGCGATGGATAAATCCAATGTGCCAATCGCACGGCGAGGCGATATTTTAGATGCTACTTCTCTTAATTAACTAGCGTTGTTATGGCCCGCTCTCGACAATTTGGTATTGATTGTGTTTCTTGGTGCCTTTCACGACATCGAAGAGTGATTGCTGGGTAAGCTCTGTTTGCAATTCACGGATTGCATGAATATCAGGTTTCTCGGAATGTACGTAAATGAGGTAGCGAGTCACGAGTGGCTTGTCGCGGCCAATCACAACACCTTTGTCGCGACAGATAGAAGCACCCATCCAGCCGTCCTCTCTCACATGCCATTTGGACGGAAAGCTAATGTTCTCTGGATGTTCAATGTACGTCAGTCCTTCATAGGCGAGGCCGTTATTACCACGAACCGGTCCACTGTAGTCCATCCATTCACTCTCCTTGCCGAAGATCGCAGGTTCACCCTGCTTTAGGGCGGCGTTAGTGATGGTGCCACCGCCAAAGTGTTCTGAGAGGGATTTCGCAACGCGCACGGCAAGTAATCCAAAGTTTGTTTGGCCTAGCTCAAGCTCTTGGGCTGTTGGCATCAACTTCGACTGAATGGTGATAGTGTATTCGCCGTCTTTGCGAGGTGTGAACGTGGTAATTACATCTTGTGTAAGCAATGGCGTGGCATCATGACCATCGTGCCAATGTAGTCTCACCCCCATCCGCGCAGAATCCTCACCATCCTCATAGACGAGCCATTCAGACTGTCGGATCCGACCATCGCCATCTTCCGCCCAAAAATTAACTCCGGACACATGAGTATGAGCGAACCAAATCCCACGATGGTGATCATGATTGGGAGCGCCTGGATGACCAATGCGAACCAGGTTACCTCCGGAAGGGCCGTTTACAGGATGAAAGAATGGTCGGGTGTATTGTCCACCGAAATTCCAACGGAAGGCCTCTCGGCCGTGATACCGAAAAGATGTTTGGTGTCCTTCAAGCGGAATACATTCACAGGGATATATAGTTGGCATGTATCTTCTGAATGGCTAAGTCACAAAAAATGTTCAGACCATGTTTTAATCGATTTTTGTGCACGCAGGGATTCTTTATCTGCAAAGCGGTAACAGACTTAGTTGAAACAAGCTGAATAGCCATTTGATCATGCCTAACGGTCGGTGAATATCGACTATAATTCCGTATTAAATGCAAATTCTGGCAGCTAGAGGATATCACGAGCTGCTGTTTAATCAGAATCGGGTGAGACATGCGTAAGATAAAAGAGATGTTAGAGGCAGGCGAAGTAATTAATACCTTTGCGGTTGGACGGTTCACGGACCCTACGGTGGTAGAAATGTTTGCCTTCGCGGGCGGCCATCAGGCATTTTGGATAGACCAGGAGCACGTCAGTAGCCCGTCGAGTGCTGTTTATGCTTGTGCTGCCGCAGGTCGATCACATGGTTTGGATTGCTTTGTGCGAATGGCGCCGACTGGCTATAGTCAGGTTACGCAATATCTCGAGTTGGGCGCGGGAGGCGTGATGGCGGCTCAAATATATAGTGCGCAGCAGGCGAAAGAATTTACTTCATGGGCAAAATTTCCACCTCTCGGTATGCGTGGATTAAACACCGGCGGTTTCGACGCAGGTTACGCCTCCCAACCACCAGCGGAATTTGTCTCTACCGCAAATGATAGCAACTTCCTTGCAATACAAATAGAAACTGCCCAATCGCTAGACGAAGCTGAGGAGATTGCATCGATAGAAGGCGTAGATATGCTGTTTGTTGGGCCGAGTGATTTATCAATGCAACTGGGTGTCGTTGGGCAATTTCATAGTGATGAGTTGTGGGGTGCAATTGAGCGTGTCGCGACAGCTTGTAAGAACACTGGAAAAACATGGGGCGCCGTGGTGACGGATTCGGAGTTTTGCGAGCGAGCGGTCGCACTTGGCTGCCAAATGCCAACGATGGGTAATGGCGTGAGATGTCTTAAGATGGGTATAAACGCCGTAAAGGACGCGTTCCCAGGGCGTTTTCCTAAGGAATGAACATAGAGGACCAAAGGTTTGGTACTAAAGTGGCATGTCGATGTATCGACCTTTCAAGCTACTAGTCTTGGGATTGGTGGCTGCCACGGTAATGGCAACGATTGACGGAAACCCGCATGCGCGGCGGGGAGTTGGTGTTCATCAGGTTTGGCGACGGGATCTAGGACGTTAGAGAATTGAAACAGCGTAAAACCGCCCGCCGTTGAAATGCTTCTTACAGCCCAAATGAACGACGTTGTTACTCCAGGTCAGGCAGTCGGTAAGTCCATTGACAAATGAGTGGCGAAGGCTTGATGTGTCCGAGAGAGTTTCAGTGTGGCCCTATGAAATCGCAGCGGTGAGCTCTTTGTGAAAATCACCGTTTAGGCTATAACCAAAGGGTTCTGAAACACTTGGGGGTGTGGCGGAATTGGCAGACGCGCTAGATTTAGGATCTAGTGTCCTTAGGACGTGCAGGTTCGATTCCTGTCACCCCCACTTCCTCTCTAAGGCGAGCACTTTTTCCTTTAAATCCGTGCGGCTCTTGTTTGCTTCCATTGTTCTTCTTTAACAGACGCTGTTTGCAAACCACTTTATAAATCAGCGTAAACATAAAACAGGATCTAATTTGTATGTGCGAGATACTTTGAGCTATATCTTAGTGACGGATGATAAAAGTCGTTATCGCATTTTGCCAAAACAAACAATGGCTACTATAGTTTGACGTTGGCTCTTTTGAAATTCACTTGTTTTCCAGCGAATTTAAGCTTTGACGGGGCTTCCATCACGATTCTGTGGCCACTCTATCTTCGTGAGACGCCGCACCACAAGCGTATGCCAGGGCGTTGAGAAGGTTATAATCGCCTTAGACAAATACAGCGCACGGAGATTGATTAGGAGAACAAATGCAGAAGATAACAAGACGTGAAGTCATCGGTAGTGTGACCGCTGGCGTAGTCAGTTCTATATGTCCAACGGTAAGCAGCGCTGTAGATGATTCAACGATTATTGTTGATACGCATATGCACACATGGTCTGGCGACCTAAACCGCTGGCCCTTTGCACATCCTTACTCTGCTGAGGTTACCCCTCCGGAAAATCCCGCCACTGTGGAACGGTTAATAGACGATTTGGACGCCAATCATGTGTCTAACGCAGTAATCGTGCAGACTATTTTTCATGGATGGGATAACACATATACGGTGCACTCTGTTGCTCAGGCTCCTGATCGATTCAAGGGGCATGGGCTGATAGATCCACAAGATCCAAGGGTGGCAGACAAACTTGATTACTGGATGAGTGAACATGGCTTGGCCGGCATGCGTTTTAGCCCGATCTATTATGTTGAAGGAGCTAATGGAGGGGACGAGTGGATCACTAGCCGTGCGCATCACAAACTATGGCGTAAGGCTGAAAAGCTCGGAGCCATATTTAACATGTTTATTCATAATACGCAGTTGCCTCGATTAGGCATGATGCTCGACCGTTATCCAGACGCGAGAATAATCGTTGATCATGTTAGCCAAATTGATCTGGCAGATGACGACGCGCAAGCTCAATTAGATCGCTTGCTGGCCCTTTCTAAACATCCAAATGTTTGGGTGAAGGTGACGGATCTTACATCTGTATCACCGTCTAAATCTTATCCATTTAATAATGCTATGCCGTATATCGAGCAGGTATATCAGGCCTTTGGTTCAGACCGGTTGCTTTGGGGTACCGGATATCCTGGGGCTACTAGAACCGAGTTTCAAAGACCGACGCTGAAGATGGAGCTTGAACTGGTAAAAGAGCAATTCAGCTTTATGAGTGCCCTTGATAAACGCAAGTATCTTGGACTTAATGCCAAGGATCTATGGGGATTCTAAAAGCTACATGTGAGATCCTGTTGACGTATAACCAAAGGAATACTACTCTCTTAACCCTGACAACAACAGGCAGTGATTGTCAGGGAAAGAAATAAAAGTTATTTAGATCGAACTCCGGAGACTATTATGTCCACCAAAGAAGAAATAATTGATCTTCTGAAGCAAGCGTACAGCATGGAATTAGAGACGGTGGCGAACTATCTCGCAAATAGCATTAACCTAGACGGGGTGCGTGCTGAGGAGATTAAGAAGGCGTTAGCGGGTGATATTCAGGAAGAAATAGGCCATGCTCAGACGTTGGCTGCCCGAATTAAGCAGATTGGCGGGATAGTGCCTGGGTCAGCTTACTTGAATTTCGGTACGCAGGTGCAGCCACCGGACGATACTTGTGATGTGGTCGCAGTGATCAAGGGTGTTATCGAGGGAGAAGATAGAGCATGTGCTCTTTATAACCAGATCATTAAGGCGACCGATGGGGTTGACTACGTAACTCAGGATATGTGTATTACGTTGTTGGCCTCAGAAGAGGAGCACCTGATCCTCTTTAAAGGATTCCTCAAGGAATACGAGCGAGATAGCTAAACGATTCTTCGTTTATGCCAACAGCAAATACGTTTATCATAGGATCTCGGATAACCATTGTACGTCATCATCCCGATGTCCTATGAATAACAACGACCCCATATTTAAGAGAAAACTAGAGCTTGTCGCCGCGCTCCGTTGGTCGGAAAGACTCGGCCTGTCGGAGGGGATCTGTAATCACTATAGTGCCGTCCATCCAACGGATACGGATCTCTTCCTATTGAATCCGCAGGGAATTCACTGGTCGGAAGTGCAAGTCAGCGATATCCTCACGGTGGACGTTGACGGGAACGTGGTGCAAGGAAAACATACCATCGAGCCCTCCGCTTTCTACATTCACTCACGTATTCACTTGAATAACACATCAGCGGTCTGCGTTTTGCACACACACATGCCTCACGCAACGGCCCTGTGCTGTATAGAGGAGGGTCGGCTGGAATGGTGCAGCCAAAATGCTCTGCGATACTATGGCGACGTTGCGTATGATCGGGAATTCAACGGCGTGGCGAATGCAAATGAAGAAGGTGATAGGCTGGCGACGGCTCTGGGTAATAAAAGAGTAATTTTTTTAGAACATCACGGTGTGATCGTAACAGGATCATGCATTGCACATGCATTTGACGATTTGTATTACCTTGAAAGAACCTGTGAATTACAGCTTAAGGCGATGTCCAGTGGACGACAGTTGAAGATAATATCGGATGAGATGGCTGAGGCGACCTCCAATGAGATTAAGTTGGTTTGCAGAGAACAAAGTATTTCACACATGGAAGCTATTTGTCGAATTTTAATTGCGGAAGATCCCGGCCTGGTCGAATGATGGTTCCGAAACTTACAGCGATAACCTTGGTTTGCACATTCTGTTTCATCGCGTTCCCACTTGGCGCGTTGGATGGCCGCGAGCCAAGTATTTCCTTTAGCAGAGACATACGCCCGATTCTTAGCAACAAATGCTTTGAATGTCATGGGCCGGATGAAAAGGCAAGGCAATCGGAGCTTCGGCTAGACCTTGAATCTGGCCTGAAGTCCGTAGCCAGACGCCGCGGCGGTGAATTATGGAATCGTATTTCAACAACTGATCCAGAACATAGGATGCCACCGGTAGATTTCGACAAGAAACTGGATCCAAGCGAAATCGCGCTCATTCGAGATTGGTTACGACA
>JAKUOW010000125.1 GCA_022451045.1 Pirellulales bacterium
CAGTCGTACTTCCACTAGCTCAAGTAACTGTGTAATGGACCGTGCCGGAGGTGTTAAGAAATCCATTTCGATAGTTGCTGCTGGCACGCCAACATCGGTTTCTTCTGAATTGCCTTCAGATTGTCGATAAAGGATGATGAAATTTGCGACGTCGAGGCTGAACTTTGACTGGAGATCCTGGTGCAGTGTTTCTAGGTCATCACTGTTGACGTCAATGCGTGGTTCACCAGCTGCGTTCAGGTATGCTTCCTGACTGTACAGTGTAAGGAAAGATGCCCAGCCCCTTTCAATGCCAGCCATCGCTGGATCGCCAATCATGCCAGCTGCCGGCGGCATCATTCCGGGATTAGCTCCACCGTTTCCGTTATTGATTAAGCCTGTTTCCGTTGGGTCTACCATGCCGTTGCGGTTTGCATCCTGTCCGAATAGCAGTTGCGGGACAACACCTCGAATCAGTAGAAGTTCCTCGACAGTGTCCAATGGACCATTCTTTGGTGAGTACGGCGGATCGAGACTTTGATAGTAGTCGTATTCCGCTCCGTATTCACGAGTTTCGTCATCTTCATCTATCCAGTCCATGATGCTATCGGCTACATCCTCGGTCATGCCTGGCAAAGACATAAGTAATGTGCGACCGCCATTAGTGGTGAAGCTATCTGCCAAGGTAAGCGCGTTGAGGTTGATCCGCGCCGATTCATCTTCAAGGCCATATCGAACGCCAGCCATTAAGCCTGTTTGATCGATCATGGGTGCGATTGCCGTAAAATTTGCGACATTTCGAGGGTTTGTGTCGGGTAGGACATTGACTGCCTGAAACATCATGGAATTGTTGTATTCACCGCCGGAATCGTATCGCTGCTGGTCTGGCAGAATCAGATGCATCCGAATCATATCGATACCGGAGTCGGCTACCCAGCGGGCCTGAATGCGTTCTCCACTTAGGTCAGCAGCTTCGTCATACGTAATCATGAGATCCGTAAACGTATACGCACCAAGAGAGAGCATCAGGATAACGACCAACACAATAATCAGAATCATGCCATCGTGCTGTTTTGCATGAGTAGTTGTGCTAAGCGGATTGGACGGATGATAGGTCATAGCCCGAGCGACTCCAATCCTTCATCGGTGTTGTCTACTTCATTAATCTTTCCAACCGGTAAACGCACTACCATGCGATATGAAACAAGCGATTGGTTGGTGCCTGTCAAATCCTGATTTGCGCTCAATACGATACCACCGGACTTGTAAGGTGAACGACTGCGCATTGATAGCAATACCTGCACAGCAACTGGAATACCGTTCATGACATCGCTGTCCCATTCCGGTAACCACTCGTAGCCATCCCAATACATGAATTCGATAGATTGTACTTCTGGCGCTAGAAGGCGATCTTTACTTTGCAGTCCAATTGCGTTCCCTGAAGCAATTGCAAAACGACCAGTAGCCCGATCTACCTGCCGGCGAATGAGGCCCGCGGTGAATTCATTTTCCAGCCTAAAACCCGCTACCGCTTGTGATGTGCCAGAAGTGGATTCAGGGCGAACATAATACGTAACCGTTTTGACATCGCTTGGTATATCTGCGATGGATGCTATCTGCTGGGGGTTGTAAAGGACTTGATATTCTTCTTGTCGAGGCAGTCGGCTAACGTCAATCATTAACTCATATTGGTTTCCGTAGAGCCCGGGCGCTTCTGGCAACCCAGCTGTCTCGGCGATGTTTGTTGTGTTGGCTGTCTCATTGCTTGGTGGATCAAGCAGCCCGGAGAGGTCGTCCCCTAACAAATCGCCGATTCCGGACGTGTCCATACCGTCTAACCCACCTGCTAACAGTCCATCTAGTCCCTCAAGTCCTTCGAGTCCGGCGTCGACGTCGACACCTTCGTATTGAACAGTCGATTTCAAGTCATTCGAAATCTGTCTGAGGACAGCTCTTGCAAGCTGTGCTTCTTCGCTGTCGGCGCGTCGCCTGTCTAGCGTATCAAGGTAAAGGCTGGTTGCTGTGCCGATAAGCGCCAGGATCACACCCATAAGCGAAAGTGATACGAGCAGTTCAAACAGGGTAAAGCCGTTGTTTGCAGTATGCTGTTTGCCCATCATTAACTCTCCAGTTCCTGCAGTAGTTCGGTAACAGTCTTATTACTGTCGGGAGAAAGTTCGATGGCGGGATCGATCATCCAGGTTGTTAGCTGAAAACGGATGGGTTCACTGCCGTCTGTGGAGATCTGTTCAACCAGTACGATGATATTAAGTAGAGTTCCGGTGTCGTCAACCGGTTGAGCGCTTACCGTGTATTGCCAGCCTAGCGGTGCCTCGTATTGTTCAAATGGCACGGGTCCGACAGACTCTGGTGGGTGAGCACCGGATTTAATCTCACCTAGTTTCGACTCGCAAAGGAACTGGGCAGTCGTTTCAATCTGAGCTCGCTGAGCAGATCTGGCTCCGGTCATAACGAGATTGCCAATGGCTGCGAGCGACAAACCTAGGATGGTGAGCGCAATAATGATTTCCATCAGCGAAAAGCCGGAGTGTTTCGTGTAACTGCGGGTCATTGTGTGCCCTCCTGACTTAGCAAGATGGCAAGATCGGACTGTGTGATAATATCCGTGACCGTTGCGATGCCGGTGAGTCCGCGGATTTGCACGAGGACAAATCGTTTCATTTCGGCGGTACTTAATTGAAGCTGTGCTTGACTTGTACTACCGTCGGGATAGAAAAGTATCGGTTCAGACCACTGGCCGGTATTGGCTGGCGGTGCATTCCCAAGTTGTTGGATGATTGCAAGTGATCGTGCATCCTGGCCTTGCTTCGTGCCGGCAAACACGATGCCCTCTGGTAAATTGTCTTCGCCCATGCCAGTGACGTTTGCAGTGTTTGAATCCCCGTTAAGGCCGAAAACAGGGACTGCGACGACTTCACCACGTTCGAGAAACTGATCACCACCGGCCCATGGTTCGACGAGAAATCCTGTGCCGCCAACTTCGCACCGGAACACCATGGTGCTGCCGGATTTCATTGCCCGTATACGTGCATTATTCCAAGATGCCCTAACGACGTCGGCGGACTTGCGAAGGCGTTGCCCCTCGAGCATGCCGCCGAATGATGGCATTACGAAGGCGCCGATACCGACAATAATTGCCATGACCAGGATGATCTCAAACAGAGACAGACCCGCATTGTTATGCGGGCGTCTCGTGTTGATCGTTATGCGGTCATGAGCGTTCATTGATTTAGTGGAACGAGAAGTTATCTGGATTTGACGATGATATCATCATCGTTGCCGGCTTGGCCGTCAGGTCCTGCTGAAGAGATGACAAATCCGGGGAGACCACTGGAGTCCACAGCGGATTCATACAGGTAGTCGTTATTCCATGGATCCAGTGGCAGTTCTGCTGCGTCGAGGTAACCACCGGCAGGGTATTTTTGGGCAAGATTGGCGTCGCTTGGTGGGTTCACCAGGCCATCGAGTCCCTGATCTGCACTGGGATAGTTACCCATGTCAATCTTGTAGAGTTTTAGTTGTTTTGAAAAAGAGTCGAGTTGAATCTGTGCGCTCTTTTCTTTAGCACCACCGAAAATACCATCGAAGTTTGTGGCAACGAGGGTTCCGAGAATGACGAGAATCGCCATTACCAGGAGGACTTCCATTAGCGTAAAGCCGCTTCTGATTTGTTTGCGTAGTCGTTTATTGCGACGCATCGTTTTGAATCTCCGTTAATTCCTAAAAGTCTTATCTGTTAATTGAACCCCGGTTAGGGTTGGTTGTTTCTATGTTCTAGCCGATCGTGCTGCTCATCTTGATGACCGGCATCAATAGGGCTACTACTACGAACAATACAGCGCCAGCGAGAACCATCAACAGGAGCGGTTCAAGCAACCGGACAGCCAGATTTAGTTTGCGTGTTGTCCGCTGCTCCAGACCATCAGCAATTTCCACTAAGACGCTGTCTAGTGCGTTTGATTCTTCTGCAACTGCAATCATTTCAACGACGGTGCCCGGAAAGTAACCACTTTGCGACAATGGTTTGGACAAGGACGCACCGCTGGTAATATTCTCCGTTGCGTCATCAATGGCGCGAGAGAGAATGCGGTTGCCGGCAGCATCGCTGGAGATGTCCAGGCTCTTTAAAATGGGAACACCATTTCCTAATAAGGTGCCGAGTACGCGGCAGAAACGGGCCACTGCAAAACTCTGAAAGATCGGGCCCACCAGTGGGACGCGTAGTTTTAGACGATCGCGCAGGAACATGCCTTGCTCGGTTTTGAAATACTGGACGAGTGACGCGAATCCCATGACGATCGCGATCAAACCAAATATCGCCCAGGGGGTGCGAAGGCCTTCGCTAAATGCCAGCAGGTAGTCAGTCACGATTGGCAATTCGCCGCGTTCGCGTAAGCTGTCAAACATCGTGCCAAATTTTGGAACGAAGAAAACAACCAAAGCACCGACGATAAGTGAACCAATGGTGGCGAGAAACAATGGGTATGCCAGTTGGCCCATAGTCTCACTTTTCAAGTCTTCCTGTTGCTCTGTAAACGTGGCAACACGTTCAAGAGCATCTTCAAGAAATCCACCTTCGGCACCGGCATTAGCCATGTTGACGGCGATTTCACTGAAAACTTTTGGATATTGCTTCATGGCGTCGGACAACGTAACGCCGTCCTGAACCTGATCGTGCACTTCGCCCAGGACGTGCCTGAGCGTCGCATGTGACGCTTGTTCCTGCAAGACGACGAGGCTTCTTAATAACGGCACACCACTTCGCAGTAGTGAGGCCATTTGACTGTAACAGGTGGCCATGATTTGGCCTTTTACTCGTCGTCGGCTTTTCTTTATCGATGTGGGGTCTGCGAGTTCCACTGCAAGTGGAAAAAGAGCCTGGCCAGTCAGCAGTCGAGCTGCTTCACGTTCACTCGGCGCGGAAATAGTACCGTTGGTCATTTCCCCGGCCGAGGTTCGCGCCTTGTAACTAAAGTCTGGCATGTCATTTGGTGGACGAGACTCGGCTCGTCAGTAGGAGGTTAACTGGTGGGTACGATTTGATCGCCTTTAGTAATTCGAAGTATTTCGTCGACGCTGGTGTGACCACTAAGTACTTTTAGCCAGCCATCGTCTCGAAGCGTTTTCATCCCTCCGGAAACGGCGACCTTCTTCAGTTCCCAGCTACTTGCGTGATTAGTAGCGAGGTCACGTACTTCGTCGGAAGTGTGCATCAATTCGTAAATACCCATTCGGCCGGTATAGCCGACGTTTCGGCATTCACGACATCCGACAGACTCGAAGATTTCCTCTTCGATCAATTCGGTAGGGAAGTCGGCCGGTAAATCCAGAGTCGTAGCATCTACCGGTTTCTTGCAGGCGTTACATAATCTTCGGACGAGACGTTGCGACATTACCGCTTCGACGGTGCTAGCCACTAGGAATGGTTCGACTCCCATGTCTGTCATTCGGGTGTAGGCACCTGCCGAGTCGTTGGTATGTAACGTGCTAAACACGACGTGACCGGTAAGCGATGCTTGAATGGCGTTTTCGGCTGTTTCTAAGTCGCGGATTTCACCAACTAGTACGATGTCTGGATCGTGTCGAAGAATACTTCTAAGCGATGCCCCGAAAGTCAATCCAATTTTCGAGTGTACCTGAATTTGGTTGATACCATCGAGTTGGTATTCTACAGGATCTTCGGTCGTGATGATTTTATTAGCCGCACTGCGAATTTGCAGTAATGAACTGTAGAGTGTGGTGGTTTTCCCACTACCGGTTGGCCCGCAAACCAGGATGATGCCGTGGGGTATCTTGATTAACTCGCTATATCTAGCATATATCTCCTTCGACATTCCAAGATGCTCTAGGTCAAAGACCATTGAACTCTTGTCGAGGATACGCATTACGAGGCCTTCACCATGAATCATGGGGATTACAGACACACGAATATCAACTTCTCGGCCGTGAACTTTGAGTTTGATTCGGCCATCTTGAGGTAATCGTTTTTCGGCGATGTTCAGACGAGCCATGATTTTAAGCCGGCTAATGATTGCGGCTTGAAATTGGCTGATTTCAGGAGGTACCGGCTGCGGGTGCAACATGCCGTCGATACGATAACGAACAACGAGACCTTCTTGTTGTGACTCAATGTGCACATCACTAGCACGAGAATCGATCGCCTCGACGAGGATTTCATTTACTAGTCGTACAACGGACGCTTCCTGGACCATGTCAGAAAGTTCGTCGCTTCCAAACTCCAAATCCTCTAGCAACTCAATTTCAGAATCGGTTCGTTGCTGGATCAGGCTGTCGATTGTTTCGCTACCAACACCAAGATGTTGTTTGATTAACCGGTCGATTTCGGTTGCCGTCGCTAAGACAGGTACGATCGGTGTATGCATCGCGGAGGATGCTTCATCGATCGCGTTGTAATCAAATGGATTACTTGTCGCTACCAGTACGTGGCCATTTTGCCGTTCAACGGGGAAAAGTTGTTCGCGGTGTATGAGACGATTTGGGAAGCTATCAAGTAATGACAAGTCCACCTCAGCTTCCCTGAGGTCAATGAAGTCGATGCCAATATCGGATCCAATGGCTTTTAATGCGGCTTCTTCTTCAAGGAACCCCATTTTAAGAGCATTAGATAATACGCCTGAACCGTTTGAGGCTTGTGCCGTTGACTGTTCGAGCTGCGTTTCATTTAGCAGTCCGTTTTCGAGAAGTAATTCGCCGATTTGCATGGTAATGTTCGCTGTTATTTCGTTTCATTGATCCGTCAGTTATTAATCGCGAAATCGGATTAACGACCACCACCTGGGCGACCGCCACCACCTGGAAAACCGCCGGGGCGACCACCGGAGGACCCGCCGGGAGTACCACTTGGTCTCCCACCGGAAGAACCGCCTTGGGAACCAAAAGCACCTGAGGAACGTAGTCGGTTGAAGAATTCCATTCGTTGACGAATTTGATCTGCCGTTGCCTGACCGGATTGGCTGCTACCACTAGTAGACGAACGTGATGAACTACTAGATCCTCCCGAGCTGGATGAATTTACTTCTTCACCCAAAATGGAGCTAAGTGCTTCGCGAACTACATCTGGATTTGCAAGATGGAGTGTACGAACTTCAAGGGTTTCGTTTGTTTGTGTGCCCGCTTGATCTATCGTTTTTACCAGGTCTTCAACCTCTCTAAAAAGTTGGTCCGGTGCAGCGACGATAACAGAATTACTTGTATTGTCGACGCCGATAGTCATTTTCGTCACTTCGCCTCGGCTTTCGTTGCCACCGCCTCCACGTCCGCCACCGCCACCGCCGCGTAGGGCTTTAATAATGTCTTCTGGCGATGGCTGTCGTTGTTGTTGTTGGCCTCGGTTATTGCCAATGATGCGGTCGGCATAAACTTCTTTTAACACGTTAGCGATGTTGTCCGCATCTGTGTATACGATTGGGATCAAGCGTGGTTTGCCCTGTAGCTGCACATCCGTTTTACTGTCTTCTTGATCGATTACCGTCAGTAAATCATCAATCATCATGAGATCTTCCTCATTGGCCTGCACAACCAGTGCGTTTAGGCGAGGGTCGGCTACGATGCTTACGGTGCCAGATGCTGTAAACGTACCGCCGGATGCACCAGAACCGCTGTCACCTCCAAGACCACCGAGCATCATGCCCATTAATCCGCCGCCACCACCAAGCAATCCACCAGCGACATCGCCCACAAGCGAGCCAAGATCACTACTGTCGGCTCCTCCGCTTAATATTTGTTGAATTAGAGTCGAAGCTACGTCTGCCTTGGCATATTTGAGATAGAAGACAGTAACGCGCCGGTCTGTTTGGGAAGCAGCTGGAGGCATAAGTTGTCGCAGAATCGTTTCAAATTTATCGAGTGCCTCTAAATCGTTCGACGCGATGATAATGCCATCGTTAGTGATTTCAACGATGATATCACTGCCTAGTATTGCAGCAGCGTCATCGGCAGGGTTTTGGCTGACGAAGTGCATTAATCTTACTCCGCCTTTAACGACGTTGTTGCCAGCTTTTACACCCGTTGTTGGAGCTTGAGGGGCATTTTCGTCTTGGGTTGATGGAGGTGTCGGCTGGGCTGGGGTTTCCTGTGACTTCGGGGTGCGCTGATCGATTGTTGAGTCCTTGCGATCCTCAGGGGTAATGATCTGGATTTTATTTCCGCCAGTCCAAAAGCGGTTTGCGCGATTTACAGCATCTATGGCGCTGTTTCCCGAGAATGGTAATATTCGGATGTTTCCGCCGGCACCAACAGAATTCTCGCTTTCAAGACGTTCGATCATAGCGCGAATCATTTTGAGCTCACCTTCGGTGGCTCTAACAAATAACTTCATCGTATCGATGTCGGCAGTTACTTTGGGGCCATTTGGATCCGGTGTTTCTGAGTCGATATCAAACATGTTAGCGATCATGGCAACAGCCATTTCCGGGTCGATTGTTTGCAGTGATATAACTTCAAATTGTGGCACTTCACCTTCGAGTTCATCGATGGTTGCTTTGATTGTTTGGTGTTCGCTAGGACGGGCGTAAGCAATTAGTTTGTTTGTCGCGGGGTCTAAAGCCATGCGTACGTCTGGAAGGCCTTCCAGCATCGTTTGGAGTACTTCATAGGCTGTGCCTGGGTCTGCAACTTGGATTGCATGCGTCATTAAATAAGGCTGTTCACCAGGCTCAGCTTCAGCTCCATCAAGTGGATCAACATCAACTCGCGTAATGATTGTGCGTAGCAGCGCTAATTTATCCGCTTTACCTGTTGCGAAGATTCGTGTTCCAAGTGGGTCAACCGCAATATTAATTTCTTCGTTACGGTTTTGATCTTCCCCGAGGCCAATTAATGGACGTGCGACCATTAGGATGTCTTCTGCAGGCATGTATTCGAGGACAAACTCCTCAATCATACCTTCTTGTTTCTGACGTGGTTCTTCAACAGCTTTGATGATGTCGCGGATCTGACGAAGACGTCCGGCTGTTTCTTGAATGATTACTTGCTTTGCAGCGGGGAAGGTGAACATCTTGCCTTGAGGCCCGAGGAGTTTTTCAAAGTCCTGTTGGGCTTCTTCTGCAGTCATTTTTACTAGAGAGAAGAGCGTCTTGACGAGTTCGTATTCACCACGATCATCGAGTTCATCTACGGAAACAAATTGTACTAATGTATCTGGGATTTCATCTTCGAGATTGACAACAGTTAGGAAGTTGCGGCGTCTTATGAGCGTAAAACCACGCGTGAGTAGTACGCCGTTCATGACGTCAAGCGATTGCTCAGGCGTGTAGAAGTTTGGATCGGTATAGTTAAAAGTGCCTATTGGCGGGGCATCCATCTGCAATGAGAGCCCATTTTGTTCAGCGAACCACTCGATCACCACTTGCCAGGGTGTATTGCGGAAACTGAATCGGATGTTTATTTCACCGTCTTCGTTGAGGACACTCTCCGACAAGATCTTTGCCATCGGAGTGTCATTATCAGCTGACGTGGTATCTTCGGAGGTATCTTCGCTCGGTTCGTTTTCTGGCTCTGATTTGGTATCCTCAGCGACGGCCAATTCTTGGCCAGTAAACTTCGCCCAGTTCTCTTTTTGATCTTCGTTAAGTACCGCTAGGATGCTCTGGTCTATCTTCGCTTTGTCGTCATCAGACTGTACTTCTTCACGTTGAGCAATAAGTTTAGCGATTTCGGCTTTTTGCTCGTCATTTATCCCAAGTCCAGCTTGGACTTGTTGCTCGGCTAAAGCTAATGCGCCTTTTTTAATGATTCTCAGTTGGCCAATCTTTCCACGCTGTTGAACGGTCAGTAATGACATAATCATCTGGTCGTTTTCTTGGCGCAAAGACTTAGCTCGTTCATCACGAGCTTCACCTTCTAAGTCCTTAAGGGTGGACATAGTAACTTCGGTTCGGGCTTTGATCAGCGCATCAATCTTTGCTTTTGTATCATCACCCAGCTCTAGCTTTTCCTGCGTACCTGGCTCTGATATAAGCTTAACCATTTCTAGTGGGTCAACAGTTTGCCCAAATACTACTGCATTGATTGGTGCGAGGAGTAAAGTGGCAAGGCTAGCAAAGATAAGCATTTGGCGACGCATAACGCATCCTTTTTAGTCCATCCATCAGGTGGTCGAGCTGCGGATTGGTAAGTCGTTGGTTACAGTTTTAATTAAAAACAACGTAATAATGCGGTTAAATGCCAACCTAACAGGCATATTTTTCCCGCATTTCTCTTGTTAACACAATCATACGATTAAACAGCGCATGTGCTGAATCGTTTCGCGTTTTAATGCAGGAAAGTTAGGTAAGATAGGCCTAAATGTCTTTGGTAAAAGCACTTGAATGGGTCGTAACGGTTGTTGGGTTGGTAACAATTTGACTTTATGTATATAGTTATCGAACCAATCGGAGATTTTTACCAGTCCAGATTTATTGGTAAGTTCAATCAAACGATGAATCGAAAAAATAACGCCCAGAGAATGCTCTGCAAGCATTTAGTGATGCAACTTGTTGCAGTCGTTTTCATGACGAATGTTAGTTCGTCCTAGGAAAACGGACCATTGTTAGATCTGCGCAGTTACGGCGTGGACATCCCTCCTGGGCGTGTGCGTCAAATCTCAGCGCAAAATGTCCTCACACAAGATTCATTTGGAAATGCATGTGTTGCAAAGGTCCATGTTGCCGTCGGTGAATATCTGATTGTTAAGTTGCCCGATGGCCAACTTGTACCTCGTAAGTCAGATGACGTGAACGCGACAGAGCGTCCATTTGTAGGAATGCCAATGGATGACTTGGCGAGAGAATTGCGTGTCGGTCCACTCGCAGAGTTTAAGGTCAAAAAGTCAAAACATTACATCTATATATATAACACCAGTGAAGCATTTAATCGTGCGGCGGTAGTAATCCTTGAGTCCATGTTTAATGGGGTAAATACCTATGTAAGAAACATGGGTGCGAAAACGACCGCGCCGGATGTACCACTTGTTGTGATCATGTTTAAGAGTCGATCGGAATATCAGGAGTATTTCCGAATCGATCCCTCGATCATTGCTTATTACCACATATTGAATAACCGCGTGGTAATGTGTGAAGAGACGCCCTTAGCCAGAGTGGATCAGGCACTAGCAGATCAACAGTTGATCAGCACAATTGCACATGAGGGCGTTCATCAGATTTTACATAACATTGGTGCCCAAAGTCGTATGTCGGCATGGCCGATGTGGATCACAGAAGGATTTGCCGAGTATCTGGCGCCGACGACGGTTGGCAACAACAGACGCTGGAAGGGCGCTGGCCAGGTTAACGACATGCGTATGATGGAATTGGAGGTTCAGATTAAGGCACGTGACAACGCAAACTGGACCGGCGACATGATTTCCGAAAGCGTTACTGCACGGCAGCTTACTTCGGTTGGATACGCAACAAGTTGGGGACTGACACACTACCTCGCTAAAATGCGAAGAGATCAATTTCGATCGTACTTGCAGGAGCTCTTTCTCCTGCAACCGCTTGAGGGAAACATGCCAGTAACACCGGACGGGCGGATTCCACGACACTTACAGCTGTTTCAAAAGCACTTTGGAGATGATTTAAGTGTTATCGAGCAAAGAATGGTTAAACACCTCGATCGACTTCCGTACACATCGCCGTTTGCGGATAGACCTCATGTTGGTTTGGTAATTGCATACGAAGATGCGAACAAGAAGATTCGCAGAATAGGCAACGTGTTCCACAGTGATCAGATCGCAACGCAATGGCAGGCGGCGTCTATGCTATACGTGGTGATGGCGGTCGCCATAGGCCAGCACGCGTGGGTCACGGTGATGAACCGCACGCAGAAATTGGCACAGATTATTGAGTCGCAGAGGCCGGACATGAAGGGCAAGGCGTAGTTC
>JAKUOW010000126.1:0-6860 GCA_022451045.1 Pirellulales bacterium
CAACACGACGGGTGAGCGAAAGCCGCCCGTCGTGTTTTTTTGCGCAGATCGCACCTGAAAACTCATCCGTACCAGAGTCTGACATGAACAAGTCAATTAGCCTTTGCCATTGCTCTCGTCCCATTTCACGGCGTGGCCAGCTCTGACTCTCCCAAATACTGATCAGTACCTGGCCTTTAACAAACACCGCCAAGTTATTAAACGCCACTGCATCAATAACAACCGTGCCCGCCAATTCATCCTGAATCAAGACGGACTCCAGCAGATCATCGACGTGGTCGCTGATCCACTCATTCAGATCCGCCGCCAATGAAGACAATCTCAAAATGGCACTACGTGCATCATTCTGGTAATCCCGCTCAATCAATGGCAGCAGTTCACCGCGAATCCGATTACGCATATACTTCATATCTTCATTGCTATGATCATGTCGATGCTCAATCTTTGAGTCGCTGACAAAAGTCTCAACTTGCTGCCGCGAAAGCGACAACATCGGGCGAATCATCACGATACCGTGTGCAATTTCACGAGTTCGAGGTATACCGCTTAGTCCAAGCATACCGGTACCACGTAAAATGCGATCAAGCACCGTCTCCACTTGGTCATCGCTTGTATGGGCGGTTACAACATATCTGGCACCGATCTGACAGGCGATATCTGCAAATGCTCGATACCGGATTTCTCTGGCCGCCTGCTCGCTATGATCCGCTGACAAATCCGGATAGTCTGAGGCACTTATCACTGACAATCCTACAGACAGATCTTCACACGTATCCGCGACAAACTTAGCATCAGCGTCTGATTCGGCGCCCCTCCATTGATGATTCACGTGAATCGCAAAGATATTGTCAGAGGGGCAAGGATGAAGATCACACAATGCATGGAGCAGGGCAATGCTGTCTACCCCACCTGATACACCAACCAACACTCGTGTATCCTGCCAACGTTCTATTGGCCACGACGTATTGAGACTTTGAACGAAGTGATGCACGATACTCTCAACGGGAGACAAAACGGCACACTGCGCACTCCAGTTCATCTGTGAACATTTTGAAGGGCAGTTGCGGGTATTCTTTCAGCAATGTTATATTCGGCTCAGAGGGCAAGCTATTTTTCCATTCGCTAGCACTCGATCAACTAACTTTAACATCTGCACGGCATTCCAACTACTCGCAAGAGATTAGCTACATGACCGCAGTGTGTTAGAGCAGGATAGCGTAATCAGTCCTACATCAGAGTCACGTAAATTAGCGTGGCATCCAATCGGATCGTTTACCGTCCTGGCTAAAAAACACAAACCCGTTGGTAACCAACGGTTAGAAAGGTCTCAACTTGAGAATCCTATTTATTGGCGATATCGTCGGTCGCCCCGGCTATCGCATGGTACAGCATGGCGTACCACACCTGCGCAAACAATTTAATCTGGACCTGGTAATTGCCAATGGTGAAAACGCCGCTGACGGTTCCGGATTGACTCCCAAGCTCTACAAGAAGATTGTTGATGCGGAAGTCGATGCAATCACACTCGGTGACCACATTTATCGGCGACGAGAGATCTACGAGGTGCTGGATCACAAAGATAACATTGTGAAGCCTGCGAATTTCCCAAGCACGGCACCTGGCAAAACCCATTGCGTTGTATCATCGATCACCGGCAGGCAAGTCGCCGTCATAAGCGTCATCGGGCGTGTATTTATGAAGCCTGTCGATTGCCCATTTGCAGCAATTGACCTGGAATTAAAACGCATCCCCCAAGAAGTCAAAACCGTGTTTGTAGACTTTCATGCTGAGGCAACAAGCGACAAACAGGTCATGGGACGATATCTCGACGGACGCGTTTCTGCTGTACTTGGAACGCACACGCACGTGGCTACGGCAGACGAACAGATTCTACCCGGAGGTACGGCCTTCCAATGCGATGTCGGCATGACAGGTCCTCACGAGAGTATTCTCGGGCGCGACATAAAGGCGGTTACGGATGCTGCCACGACATTTCGACCGGTTCCCTTTCAGGTCGCAAAGAACGATATCCGCTTAAACGGTAGTATCGTTGAAGTAGATCCATCGACCGGCAGAGCAACATCGATTGAACGACTCTGTTACCGCTGGGAAGATCTACCAGATGTCATGAGCCAGTAGGCCTGATAATCAAAATCCGATTTGTCGCTTATCTATTTCTAACGTCTATCTGGCGACAAAAAGCTTTGGCGACAACGAAAGTCTTAGCGTATAAGTGATGCATCGTGTGCGAAGTCTTCGGACTTCTCATATGCAAAGAACTCTTTGGCTAGATGACGCGACAGAGCGCCAATATAGGCTCGGCGAAATGCTGCTTCGTTAGTCTCTGTCGTGTGTTTTGCACCATTCTCCGGAAACCTAAAATCAAATGTGTCGGCCTGATATGCGTCCTTTCCGCGATCCTGAATATCGAACACCGTCGTTTGAACCGTCGCGCGACCTTTGTATAACGTTTGTCCATCACGAATACTAAATGACTGCACATCGAGCAGAAGTAGAAGATCCGCGTTCACACCGCGACCGATTTCCGTGTAATCGATTTCATCCCAATCATTGCGATCAATCCAATCAGCAATTTCTTCCTGTCTTACAACGTCGATTTCATCGACCCTGCTTTGAAGAATCGTCGACACCTGACGAGCAATCATACCGCTGGGTGAAGTCGGCCCGTTAGCAGGTGATACCGATGAACAAACCACTGCAACACGCTTTTCCTCCATGCCATCGTATGCTGCCGGAATTTTGTCTCCCTTGATCACATACAGTGCATGAGCCACCATACCCACACAACCGGTAATGGGCAGGATAAGTCCAACAAGCAGAAAAGGACTCCATCGTTGCAGTGCGTTTGCTCTGGCTTTCATGTATGCGTCCTTGCATTTTCATTTTGTAAGGCGAATCCATTCGCCTAAATCAACCGAATTATCCACTCGATCAAAACAACACAAATCCAAATCGCAATGGTGAATATCACCCATTTGTCTTTGTAGTTATCAAGATTCCACCGACCAGTAATCGCTCTGGCTAATAACCACGGAGCAGCAAGCAACGACAGGATTGCTAGCAGAAAGCCCCCGGTATTGGCATTGAGCGACGCCAACAGATCGGCATTCATTAAGTGTGCCCATGATGTAGTCATGCCACATGAGGGACACCGTATGTTTAACTCCTGAATGAACCAGCAGCCAGGTAAACCCAGTTGCTTGTGCGTTCCGTATCCGTGAGGCTCAGGATCCAATCCTGCAGCTAGCATGAACAATATCACAAGCAGCAGGCCTGCTATCCCCATTACGAGACGCGTTATCAACGGAAGTTGGTACACCCGTGTTCCTCACATGTAACTGAAGTACGGGAAAACCGCTGGAAGAATAGCGACATTGGCTATTTGAGGCAAGTGCAGAACATGCCAGAATCATGAACGCATGTGAATACCAATCAGCCATTACAGCTTCGGTGGCCGGCGCTTCGGAGGTGGCTTCTTAAGCATGTTCGCCTGATCATTTTGAGCGGGTGCGGGATTGCCACCGCCACCAGCACCAGGTCGTGGAGGTGGCGCAAGATTCGTAAAGGAAATCTCCCACTTCCAACCGATCGGTGTTTCCAGTTCCTGCTGTGCCAGATGAGCCCAAGGGGTCCCTTCGTGCTTATCCACGACTCGTTGCAGGTACTCATTTGCCTTGATGCGTGCTTTATCGAGTTGGCTTCCCACAGTGATTTCATCGGCCGGTACGAGCGTAAACGTATTGTCACGCTTTGGATCATTGAGTTTCAATCCTCGCTTGGCAGCTGCCAACATTTGGTTATATGCTTCGGTACGCACGTAAGTTGCCAGCACACGCCCCATCGCCAGATCATAGTTTGCCTGCCATCGTAGTGAGTTTTCATCATCACGGGCAGCTTCACCCAACTGCAATGTTTCCATCAAAGGCTGGATCGTATAGGCGAGTTTTGCTGCTTGCTTTTGAGCTTCGCTCAATTCCGTATTGAATCCCGCCTCATCGCGTTTCACGAACTTTAGTTGAGGGCTTTGCATCGGTGCAGTCCATGATTGACTGGCAGCCTGAACGAGCGCGGTACGCATCTTACTGGACTGTATTCGCTTCAGGTACTCGCTTCGTGGTACATAGTCCGGCCGATACTTTCTCATCACCGTGGGGTCAAAGAACGTCTCCATGAATGATGAATATGCTGACGTTTCGCTTCGTGTAATCGATTTATTCACATTACGATTCGGATGTACTGCAAAGTAGATACCACCGGTCGAATAACACATTCGGGTCATTGCCCACGGGCCAAATCCTGAATCAATAACAGCGGTGCCTTCCATTGAACTTGAAAACGCTAGTTTGATGCGTTCTGGCAGACATGACTCCGGTCCCTGATTTACAACTCCCCACTGAGGCGTTTGGTCATAATTCGGATCTGGGTCAACCCACTTCATTCGCGTCTCGGAACGCCCAAACGGAGCAGGGACGCCAACACAATAAACGGGAATTGCCAACTGGCGACATCGCTTAATCGTGTCGTCAACCGTCATTTGATCGTCACCAACTTCATCGCAGACCACGATCATCATGACATTTCGCTTTGGATCACCATCAGCACCCGTCTCTCGATATTTCGAGTACCGATTGGCCGTAAACTTCACAGCCTGAAAGATGTTTTCAACTCCGCTTTCGTCCAACTGAATCTTGTCGATCGCTTCTTTGATCTCAGACAAATTATCCGTCGGTTCCTTAAGCATATCGGTGATTTGCTGGCCGAATGAAAGCACTGCCGTGAGCAACGGCTTGTCTGAATGTCGTGCAAATGCCGGATTCTCGGCAGCTTCCAGCACACCAAGTTCCCGGTAGATACGTTCAAACCGAGCTCGAATCTCCTGACGTTGCATCGCGAGACTACCGGATTGGTCGAACAACCAGATCACAAGTGTCTTGCGTTCTTCAAGCGACTGCAGAATCTCCTGAGTAATTCGATCTACCGCACCGCTCGCACAAGTTGCCGACTCGCCGGTATGACCTCGGACAGCGGAGAGTTCATTTAGCTCTAACCCGGATGCGATATCAATGGTTTCATTAACGTAGATTTCGCCAATCTCGTGTTGCTCGAAATCTACCGGTTCCGGGATATCTGATACTTCAGCAATGCCCGGAGCTTCGCTACGAGCCATTTCCAGACTGAAATCACTGTTGGCACCAATCTCTTCCATCGGCGCGTCGTTAAATGCAACCTCTTCCGGAATGTCCAGTTCGATTACTTCTTCTTCAAGTACTACGGAGGTGAGATCAATATCGCTATCGTCAGCCGAAATCATCGGCACTAATCCCAATCCCAGCAGGATTGCGACGTGTACAAGCACACTTGTCAGAAAAGCGGATGAATCACCGTCAACGATGGACTCGTCTTCGTAAATTTTTTCTTGCCACTTTTGGGCTGTTTCGGCGTCTTTCACAGTATTTCCTCTCGTTGCTTCCTGCAAACGAATAAGGTGCCCCTTATATATATCGACACGTGTCTACCGTCTATTCTTGTAGGGTTTAGAGAAAAAAGCAAGTTCATAGCCATACTAACAGGCATTATGAACCACTCTGACAGCGGAATCCTAAAGACCTTACTCTAACCTGAAAATACATAAAACAGGGAAAAGTGCCCACTAATCTCGTATTTACGGAATGTCGAAATTAGTTCATTTGACTGCTGAATTCCTCCCTTCTACGATTTAACAGTAGTTGTTAAGGTACTGACACCTTCAGACGTTAATCATAGATGGAGCCAAGGCAGACAAATAAGCATTTTATCTGCTTACTCAAAACTGCCGATACTATTTATAGGCTGTCTGTTATAACGTGCCTGCTTATTCAACAATAAACCTGCAGGCACTGTCAGATACCAAGATGCTTTTACTCACTCGCCACAGACGGGTCAGAATTATGAAGAAGTCATATCCATATAGAATCTATTCACCGTTCGTTTCCATATGCGTAATGCTATTATTGGCGACCACAGCCGTAGCGCAGGACGACGACGAAGAAGAGAAGCTCCCTGAGCCACAGGATATTGAGCTTCGAACTGAAGACCGCGTCATTCTTCATGCTCGATTTTATCCGGGTACAAAAGGAAAGAACTCCGTGCCAATTATCATGGCGCATGGCTGGGCTGGAAAAGGTGAAGAGTTTTATGATTTGGCGGCGAAGGTTCAGAAATTCCTTGGGCACGCCGTGATCGTCCCCGATTTACGTGCTCACGGCAAAAGTGATTATGCCGAAGATCCCAAGGATCCAAATGGGACCGTAAAGCTCGACAGAAATAAAATGAACAAGCAGGACATTCTCAACATTGGCTTGGATATCCGTGCATGCAAGAAGTACTTAATGACTCAGAACAATGCAGGGGAACTGAATATCGAACAACTTTGTATCGTTGCTGCTGATGTTTCGTGTATTCCAGCACTGGAATGGGCTGTGTATGACTGGACACGACCAGTCCTGCCAACCATTAAGCTTGGACGGGACATTAAGGCCATGGTCTTGTTAACACCCGTTAGCGAATACAAAGGGCTACGTGTCGACCAAGCACTAAAGCATGCTTATGTGCGCGGAGGCATGAGTATGATGTTCCTGGCCGGAAGTGAACTGCCCTCCGCTCACTCGGATGCAAAACGACTTCACGCTCGATTCGAGCGATTCCATCCTACATTGCCGGAAGATCCCATTGAACGTCGCAAGAAACAGGATCTCTTCTTTGTGAGCATTCCGACAAAATTGCAAGGCACAAAACTTCTTACTTACCAGCCGGGTAATAATGAACCTAATCCGGTTGCATTAATTGGACAGTTCATCACC
>JAKUOW010000126.1:6870-11791 GCA_022451045.1 Pirellulales bacterium
GCCCGTCGTCATGAGTATGGCACTTGCCGGTGGCGGATTGAGGCACGGTCAGGTTATTGGATCGTCCGGATCACATTCCCGCGTGGCACTCGCTCACCAAAAAAGAGCAGCAGAGACGACTAGCAGCTTGAAGGCCGTTTCAATTTGACAGCTAGCTTACGCTTTCTTGCTTGCCCACTTGTGCAATACAAGAAGCGATGGTGATGCGATGAAGATCGAGCTGTAGGTTCCTACCACGACGCCGATGACCAAGGCAAAGGCAAAGCCGTGAATCCCCGAACCGCCGAAGACGTATAACAATAACACCACGATTAACGTGGTTACTGAGGTAAGCAGGGTTCTTCGCAACGTGGAGCTAATACTTCGATTAAGCATTTCCGGTGTTAGATCTGAATTCTTTCCTCGAATCTCTCGAATCCGGTCAAACACAACGATCGTATCATTCAGCGAGTAACCGATGATTGTCAAAAATGCCGCGATGACAGGTAAACTGATACGGAATTCCTCGATCAGCAGAAACTCGGCTGAAAAATAATGCGTAATGGCAATTGCTCCAAGTGTGATTAGCACATCGTGTACCAATGCGATTACAGCAGCAATACCGAACATCACATGTTGGAATCGCAACCAGAGATAACCAATGATTCCTACCAGACTGAAGACGATGGCCAGTGTAGCCAAACGTTGCATGTCGCTTGCAATCTGACCGCCAATCGTCGTAACACTATGAAAGTGTGCTCCGGCGAATAACGGACTGTTCTTAATTCCCTCAGCGATTTGTTGTCCACTTGCTTCGTCGGTTGCAACGGTAACTTGCCATTTTGCATAACCGCGAGTCTCTTCTTCTTGAGTATCAACAACCTGGAATGAAGCATTGTCTCCTGTTTTCACTTCGAATTTCAGGTCGATTTGTTGATCACTCAACTGCGGAGCAGCCTCTTTAACCGCATCAAGCAGCGTCTCGTAATCAACACGTGCGTCTTCTTCGCCGGCGGTTACATCCAGGCCAAATGCTACGGAGAATTGATATTGCTGTTGAGCAGGTTCTGCTTCGGAATCCTCTACACCGGATTCAAAAGCATCACCTACAGCGTCGTCCGTAGATTCTGATATGTCCGTGGATTCTGAATCGTCCGTTTCATCCGTTTGATTCGTTTCATCTGTCTCATCGGGCGTCGCGTCCTCGCCTGCCTCGTCAGCTGCTGGCTCTGCATCAACCTCTGTTTCCTCCTGCCCGCAATCAGATGCTTCACCTGCATCCTCAGCATTGTCTTCTGACGTCGCATCCTCTGCAGCACTTTCTGATACTTCATCAGCACTTTCAGGTGCAGGTACGTTTAGAGCAACCTGATCTGAAATCGTGATGGTCTTATTCACAAGATTATCACCAAACGCCTGCTGTACGAATTCTCTTACCTTATCAGCGTTATTGGTTTCATCGGTCGTGTTCTGATTTGTATCAAATGCCAAATCCAGTCGCCAAGCCTTTTGTTCAGCTGTCAAACCTAATTCGACACTGGTAAGAGTATGAAGTGTGCCCTCATACTTCTGGTCACCGTCTATAACCTCAGCGATATTTTCTTCAAGGGCGTTCGCCTCGGCGTTTACATCCTTGACCGGAAAAATAACTGATGCACCGCCGCTCAGGTCAATATCCAGCATGCGACGACCTTCCTGAGTTGTGATAACGAGTCCAGTGGCAATCAGGATGACAGAAACAACTGCCATGACTTTTCGTATCGACATAAAGTCGATCACGTTATGTATAGCCTCAGTAAAAGGCTTTTTCATTCGCCCGGCTGCCATCAGTAATTCGAATACCGTTCGTGCACAGAATATCGCCGTGAACATACTGACAATGATTCCAAGGATCAGCGTGATAGCAAAACCACGAATCTGATCCGTACCAATGGCATACAGAAGGATTGCGGTAATCAGTGTGGTCAGGTTTGCATCGACAATCGTAACCGTCGCCCGCCCAAAGCCATTTCTTACTGCCTGTCGTAGCGCAGCACCGCCTTTAAGTTCTTCTCGAATACGCTCAAAAATAAGCACGTTTGCATCAACCGCCATACCAACGGTTAATACCAACCCCGCCATACCAGGAAGCGTATAAGCCGCACCGATCATCGCCATCAAGTCCACAATCAATACGACGTTAATCGCAAGTGCCATGGCAGCAATCACTCCGGGAGTCCATCGGTACCAAAGAACAATGAAAATAAGAACGCCAATACCGGAGTACTTAATTGCATTGACACCTTTGGTAACAGTTACTTCGCCAAGAGCTGATCCCATGCGGTTTTCACTGATCGGCTGCTTGCTCAAAGTACTCGGCAGGCGACCTGCTCGAAGGATTCCGACCGTAAAATCGACTTCCTGTTGAGTAAAGTTACCCTGGATAATTCCACGATCTGTAATTTGTGAATTGATATTCGGAGCTGACAGCAGGTAATCATCCAGTACGATTCCCAGTTTTTCGTTGACGTTTGATACCGTCAATCGCCCAAACAAGCCACTACCTGCGCTGGTCATCGAGAAATTTACAGCAGGGCTCAATGTTTCATCAACACCGGGACTGACCGACGACAAGTGCTCACCTTCAACCTGAATCTCAGGATCGACGACCATCAATACTTCTATATCATCGATACCATTTTCAGATAAGTATTGTGTTACTTCCGCTTCGTCTGCAAAGCTGCCCGGTAATGTGATGGGTTCCTTGGTAACCGCATTCCGGACCAAATCACCGGCGGGCATATACTTGATTTTTCTCAAACCGGAAGCAGGATCAGCTTCGCGATCACGTGCAACCGGATGCCACCGACCGACCACCTCGTCAAACTCGTTAACCAACTCTCGCACACCGGCGTTTTCCGGAAGATTAGCTTGCTGAACCAAATCGGCATGAGTCGATAGATCGGCAACGATATTGAATTTCAGAGCACCGGTTGCTGCGATCGTCCGCTTAACTTCCTCAACTTCGCTGTTCTCAGCTTTCGGAATGATAATTTCAACTTCATTGGATCCGTACTGACGCAGGATAATATCTTTTGCACCACTCGGGTTTAGACGTCGACCAAGTGCTTCAATAAGACCCTCGATGTTGCTGGAGCCTATTTCCTCTCCGTCTTGTGTCTCGATGCTGTAAATCAAGTTCACACCACCACTCAAGTCGACACCGAACTTGTACATTTCTTTGTCGAATACCTGGTACAGGTAAAGCAAACTAAAGACGAACACGGCTAAAACTGTTGTTACGCGAGGAGTTTGCTCATCGTTTCGCAACCGCTCAGTCATAATCCGGCTGACCATATATGTGAGCGCGATGACGCCACAGAAGATACCAAAGTTAACTGCAGAGTTATTTCTAGGCTCTGCGGCTAGCCCAAAGCCAATAAAGGTCGCACCAAAGGCAAGAAAGCCGACCATCATGCCCCAGGCTCCGGACTTAATTTTCAAGCTTGGGCCAAGCACCTTTACACCGAAATACCCACCGGCGATCAACGCAGCGAGTGCTGTGATATACATCACAGCGTTATCACCGCCAGTTTCCGCTAAAGTACTTTCCGCGCCCTCAGCCTGTGCCAGCATTGTGAAAAGAAGGGAATTAATTTTTGCCAGAATCATGTTCACTACCGAACCCTGTTACTAAGCTACCCCGAGGAAAACGGGGGATTTATTTGTGTATTGTTAACGTTGTTATTCTTCTATTCCGCTTTGTCGTCATCCGAAGAATCCTGACGATCCAAATCTTCCGGTGTCACACTCAGATTTTCGCGGATTGCATCCCGTACCACGGTTATTCGAGAATTAGTTCCCTTATCGATTTCGAGGACCACTTCATCCGGTTTGTTCTCACCACCCTTTTTGATCTCTTTCACTTCACCGATGATGCCACCAATGGTCATGACACGGTTGTACAGAGAGATGTTCTTCCGCAATACATCTTGCTTGCGGCGTTGCTTGCTTTGGGGCCGAATGATAATGAAATAGAATACAGCGAAGATCAAGAGCATTGGCATGAGCATGTTGCCAATTCCCGGAGAAGCCTGCGGAACCCCGCCACCGTCACCTGCCGCAGCGCCGCCATCTGCTCCACCGGCCTCGGCCTGTGCTAGTAATGACGCTCCAAAACGAGTCGCCAACACTGCTAACTGGCTAAAAATATAGTCCATTTGTTTTGCTGTCCTAAGCTTATGCTTTCATTCACAGATGCATCACGCACGAGTTCACTCGATGCAATGACTGATACAACTGTCTTCCCGATATAATTTTCAGTGATATACCTGAAACAAAGGGATATACGAGCCTAATCGAGTTATCTTAAAGGGTTCTATAAATAGCCACAAGAGACCTGTTTAGGCATGAGCAGGCCTTGTCAAAGCGATATGAACCATGATCGCCAAATACTTTGAGAGATCACGCGCCAGTTGCAGAGGATTTACTGTAACCGTCAGTAAATAATGACCAGTGATACGAACGGACTATCGTTGCCAACCCACCATCTTTTCCCGGAGAAATTCTAAGTATCTATCCTGTTCAATGGCTTTGCGTGCAGCTGCCAACAATCGCTGGTAATAGGTCAAATTGTGAATGGACAGCAGGATGGGCCCGAGCATTTCCTTGGCAATAAATAGGTGTCGAAGAAAGCCACGGCTGTGTTTGCATGCCGCACACGGGCAATTAGGATCAATGGGGCGGTTATCTGTCCGATGTACGCTGTTGCGTAGTTTAATTGGGCCTTCGTCTGTAAAAGCAAGTGCATTTCGGCCGTTGCGCGTCGGCATCACGCAATCAAACAGATCAATCCCGCGACGTATCGCTTCCAACAGGTCTTCCGGACGCCCAACGCCCATTAAGTAGCGGGGCCGATCATCGGGTAGAGCAGGGCACGTCACATCAAGTGTCGTGTACATAT
>JAKUOW010000127.1 GCA_022451045.1 Pirellulales bacterium
CATCAATTGAAGGCCCCCTACACCGTTTTTCACGCCGTCCACAAATTCCTCGACAATCCTGAAATCAAGGGCGGTGGCCGCAAGTGTTTCCGGATGAAATTGTGTTCCAATTGCAAACCATTTTTTGTGTTGGCTCTCGATCGCTTCGATCACACCATCAGGGCAACGGGCGGTTACCACGAAGTCATCAGCGACTTCGTCAACAGCCATGTGGTGATTACTGCTGACGCGAATTTCACCGTCGCCGTAAACACGCTCTAATAATGAACCTTCTGTGATCTCAAGACCGTGGCGATGCGATGAATCCTGGAAGTCACGATGCGGCACGCTACCAGGTACATCTTCAGGCAAATGGAAGTGAAGATTGCCACCAGCTGAGATATTGAGAAGCTGCATTCCACATCCAATTCCAAATACCGGCATGCGTCTTCGTACGATTTCATCGCACAACATGCGATCAAAAGCCTCACGCCGTTTTTCCATTAATCTCATTGAAGGATGAAGCATGAAACCATCGTTTCTGGCATCTAAATCCATCCCACCGATGAGCATAAATCCGTCAAGCGAATCAAGTACTTCCTTTAAATCTTCAATGTCATCTAGCAGTGGCAGCACAACTGGTATTCCACCAGCCTTGAGAATGCAGTCCGCATAACCTTCGGCCAGGTAACTAAACCCGGGAATGTCCTTCGTTGCAGACTTGTAATCAGCGTTCAATCCAATCAGTGGCTTACGTTGCATCTTGAAATCCCTTTCAGATACTAAGAGTCTATGGCCAAGCTTATTTTGGCAGTGACCTTGTTCACTTGACCGTCCAAAAATAACGAAGAAGTCCTGAACGCCTGACTGATGAGTGAGCAATTTGTGAAGTCAAAACTACATATGACGAATGCCACGCTGACTTAAATAAACGCTTACTCATTTCACCTTGGACAAGCGGGTACCGGCTGTTCACAGCAATGTGATAAGACCGTCATTTACGAATTGCAGATCATTATTTGAGAAGATCCTTCAGGAGTCATTCCTTGATTCCTGCCTGATCACTTCCCCCTCCACTGAGCCAACACATCCTTGTGAGGCCCTCGGTTGTCTTTGCAGTTTGGGACTTCTGCAATTAACAACACGTTAGTGATTTGCATTTGTAAATCAGCTTGCCAATTCGGCGACATGACTCCTTCACAAGTAAAAGTCCAGATGACTTTGACGGGAACAATTAAGATGGGCGTGATTTTGCCAACATGTCACACCAGTGCCAAACTTTTCATTGATTTTGCGGGTAAGTTTTTTTCACACACAACATCTTGTGCTAGCACTTTAGGGTTTAGCACTATATCTGGCATTAATTGGTTAATTCTCGTGTGTTTATAGTGCGTTGTCACTTTGCTAATTGGCCGCTATCCTGAGACAAATGCAGTACACGAATGTAAATCTCGAGGCACTCGGCTACACATTGCCGCCGAACTCCATTTCCACCTCAGAATTAGAGGCTGAGTTGGCACCCGTGTATCAGCGTCTTAGCCTGCCTGAAGGTCGCCTCGAGTTGATGACTGGAATCTCCTCCCGACGTTACTGGAATTCAGATACGTTACCCGGTGATAAGAGTATTGAAAGCGGGAATTCCGCAATTGAAGCTTCCGGAATAGATCGGAATTCGATCGGCATGCTAGTTCACGGCAGCGTATGTCGCGACCATCTGGAACCGGCTACAGCTGCCCGCGTACATCACAAACTCGGTCTTTCTACAGACTGTCATATCTATGATGTATCAAACGCCTGTCTGGGACAGCTAAACGGCATAATACAGGCAGCAAACGCAATCGAGTTGGGTCAGATTCAGGCAGCCTTAATCGTCGGCACCGAAGACAGCCGCCACTTAATGCATTCCACGATTAACTACCTAAACACCGATCCTGCGATAACACGCAGTTCCATAAAGAACACAATTGCCTCTTTAACGATTGGTTCCGCCAGTTCCGCAATCCTGCTTACACATCGCAGTATCAGCACGCACGGTAATCCAATTGTCGCAGCCGCAGCCCAGTCCGACACACGACACCACAAGCTATGTCATAGTGGCCGTGACGAAGCGGTCAGTGACGGTATGCACCCGCTTATGAACACGGACTCGGAAACTCTTATGCACGAAGGAATCCAAACCGGAGTTAGAACCTTTGAGCAGTTCTTAAATCGAAGTGGGTGGCGGCGAGATGAAATCTCGAGGTCATACTGCCACCAGGTCGGCAGCGCCCATCGCAAACTAATGCTGGACTCACTCGGCCTCCCTCTCGATCGGGACTTTACCACTTTTCAGTGGCTTGGCAACACTGGTTCCGCCGCTCTACCGGTAACACTCGCGATCGGTATCGAACAACAAGCCATTAACGAGTCAGAGAACATCGCCCTGTTGGGTATTGGTTCGGGCATTAACTGCCTGATGATCGCGGCCCAGCTATCATCTGTGGCCGTCGGCACCAACACTCCCGCTGCGGACATTATCAGCCAGATGTCATAGCCGAACTTGAATCACAGCAAGGCTCTTAGGTATCTACATCTGTCACGGACGCTTTCGCCATTGAGTCAACATGAGCTAAGCGTCTAACAACACTGGCGTTACGACTTCAGCAGGTTCCTCAACACAGTCTGTAAGATGCCACCGTTTCGGTAGTAGTCCATTTCCACAGGTGTATCAATTCGAACTGACGTTTGGAATTCAGTTTGTGAACCATCCGCAGCTGTTGCACGGATCGTGAGTTCTGAAAGCGGTTGTAGGTTATCATCGAGCCCGAGCACATCGAACGTTTCTTCACCAGTAAGCCCTAGCGACTGCCACGACTGGCCATCAACTAATTCGAGTGGAAGAACTCCCATACCCACCAGATTGCTCCGGTGAATACGCTCATAACTTGCTGCAATCACTGCTTTGACACCCATTAGCTGAGTTCCTTTAGCAGCCCAATCACGACTGCTACCTGTGCCATATTCTTTACCGGCAAGCACCACCAACGGTACATTTTCCTCGTGGTAACGCATCGCTGCATCGTAAATTGTCATTTCATCACCACTTGGAATGTGACGTGTAACACCACCTTCGGTACCCGGTGCAAGCTGGTTTCGAATCCGAATGTTGGCGAATGTCCCACGCAGCATCACGCGGTCGTTACCACGGCGTGAGCCATAGCTATTAAAGTCCACTCGCTGCACACCGTTGTCATTCAAGTATTTACCAGCGGGACTGTCTCCGGCAATTGCACCGGCAGGTGAGATATGATCAGTTGTCACGCTGTCACCAAGTGCTGCAAGTGCTCGGGCACCCTGAATCGGCTTTATCGCATCAACATCTTCAGAAAGTCCAACCATAAACGGCGGCTCTTGAATGTATGTGCTAACCTCACTCCAAGCGTACAGATCGCCTTCTGTAATAGAGATTTGATTCCATTTTTCATTGGAATCAAATGCATTGCCGTAACGATCTGCATACATTTCCGGCTTTATGCTGTCGCCGATTACCTGCCGAACCTATTCGTGAGTCGGCCAAATATCCTTTAGGAACACATCGTTCCCGTCCTGATCTGAACCGAGTGGCTCGTTGATAAGATCCACGGTTGTCGATCCAGCAAGAGCATAAGCAACGACCAGCGGTGGGCTGGCGAGGTAATTTGCCTTTACCAGTGGATTCACACGACCTTCGAAATTTCGGTTTCCACTAAGTACGGCAGATGCCACCAAGTCACCTTCCTGTACGGCAGATGCAACCGCTGGAGGTAACGGTCCGCTGTTTCCGATACACGTAGTACATCCGTAGCCAACCACGTGGAACCCAAGTGTTTCAAGTGAGTCGGTAAGTCCTGCAGCATCAAGGTAGTCCGCTACAACACGCGATCCCGGTGCCAAACTTGTCTTCACATGCGGTTTAACAGCAAGGCCTTTTGCGGCCGCATTTCGAGCTAGGATACCTGCGGCAACCATCACCGACGGATTCGACGTGTTTGTGCAGCTTGTAATTGCAGCGATCACCACGGCACCATGCCCAATATCGGAAGAATGGCCGTTATTTTCAACGCGTCCTGTACGATCCAACGCGTCACCTTCAAGTCCAAACCCGCGTTCTGAAACAGGTGCGCGTAAAGTCTCATCAAACGCTGGTTTCATTTGCGATAGTGCAATTCTGTCCTGCGGTCGCTTCGGGCCAGCCAATGATGACTCGACATTCGCAAGATCCAAGTGAAGTGACTTGGTGTAGTTTGGTACGGGTGCATCATCAGTTCTGAGTAATCCCTGCTCCGTTGTATAGGAACGCACGAGCGCAACTTCTTCAGTAGTACGTCCGGTAGCAGCAAGAAATGCGAGCGATTCTTCATCGATAGGGAAGAATCCCATCGTGGCGCCGTATTCAGGCGCCATATTGGCAATCGTGGCTCGGTCAGCAAGACTCATTGCGCTAACACCATCACCGTAGAATTCGACAAACTTTCCAACGACGCCTTCCTGCCGTAACATCTCCACAACCACAAGCACAAGATCCGTTGCTGTGGTGCCGGCAGGTAATTTACCTGTCAATTCAAACCCAATTACTTCGGGCATCAGCATGTATAGCGGCTGCCCCAGCATTGCGGCTTCTGCCTCGATTCCGCCAACGCCCCAACCAACCACACCAAGGCCGTTGATCATGGTTGTATGCGAATCTGTTCCAACGAGCGTGTCAGGAATTGCAACACTTCCATGCTGGTCCTCTCTAACAAACACCCCCTTAGCGAGAAACTCGAGGTTTACCTGATGGACGATTCCAACATTGGGCGGCACAACCCGGAAGTTATCAAACGCATGCTGCCCCCAACGAAGGAATTCGTAGCGTTCCTTGTTGCGTTGGAATTCGAGTTCTACGTTTGCCTCTAATGATTCATCGCTGCCAAAGCTGTCTACTTGAACCGAGTGGTCGATGACTAGGTCTACGGGAATCAGCGGGTTAATCTTTTTCGGATCACCACCCATTCGCTGCATGGCAGATCGCATGGCAGCCAAATCAACAACAGCCGGCACACCTGTGAAGTCCTGGAGCACAACTCGAGACGGTTTAAAAGGAATCTCACATTGGGCGGGGGATTCGGCATTCCACGCAGCAAGATTCTTTACATCTTCTTCGGTTACTACGAATCCGTCGCAATTTCTAAGAACAGACTCGAGTAATACTCGAATCGAGTATGGCAGCGAAGATATATTCCCTAGACCGGCTTCCTCTAACTTCGACAGTCGGTAGATCCCCATTGGGCCGTTAGGCGTTTCGAATGTGTCACGTGCTCCAAAGGGATCAAAAACAGTTTCAGTACTCATGGTTTTTCCGATTGATTGTAGATTCCGAATCCGGATGTGTTCAGATTGATGACGTTAGATCGCCATAATCCTCAATTTTAATGCAACGGCCATTCAAGAGACAGTAGCCCGATTTGTCAATCAATGCTGTTAGTTCACCTATAGTCGAAGTAGGCAAAAAGGGGTTACTTTTCGTAAGATATCTTCGCGGTGCTACTTGTTGTTTGTCACAGATCCACCTCTTACGCCGCGTAATTAATCCTATTCCTTTCATTTACAGCGTGGACGACTGTACCCATGACCACCTTAGACGACTTTCAAAGTACATTCAGATCGGCATCGGGAATGCCATTTCATCCTGAATCACTTAACTTTGCGAACATTGCCTTGATCAGTGATGTCAATGAAAGTGTGGCGCAGCTGCTTAATGACCAGGTACACCAATTTCTCGCTGCTGCACTACCAAATTCATTTGAGATAAACACGATCAATTCAGAGAGTTACAATTCCGTTGCCAATATGCTCACGGCAATCGAACAGCTCACTCCAACAACGAACCTTATCTGCACATACAGAAATCTGTACAACAGAAATGAAGATCTTCCGGAAAGCCTAGGCACTCACGTCGACGTACTAACCCAACGCGTGGATGTACCGGTTTTGCTGCTTCCCCGCCCCGACAGGGTTGATTTAACACGCCTGTCCCTTCAAGAAGTCATGGCAGTAACCAATCACTTGTCCGGAGACAACCACCTAATTAGTGTGGCTGCACATTTCACTCCAGAGGATGGAACACTGATTCTTTCTCACATCGAGGACGAAGCAGCATTTAAACGCTACGAACAAGCCATCGGTCGCATTCCAGCAATACCCACCGATTCGTCCACATCTGCTATTAAGAGTCAGTTATTGCACATGGCGCAGCAATTCATTTCATCTTGTGAGCATGAATTGGGAGAGCAACATTTCACGATCGAAAAACACGTTAATTTCGGGAAACCGTTAATAGAATACAAAAATCTTTGTAGCGAGCATCAAGTCGATTTGCTTGTACTAAATAGCAAGGATGCGAATCACATTGCCATGGACGGCTCTGCATATGAGCTCGCCGTTGAAATGCGCAATATTCCGGTACTCTTACTTTGACCCTGACTTCGAATAACTGTTGCAGCAGCATACTGAGCTAACAAATAAAACATGTACACCCTTATCGCTTCAGCCGACGTACCGACTTCCGTCACCGTGGTATTTTCACTGCTTCTAACCGGCCTGATCCTATGCCTGGCTCTTGAAGAGAAACTTCATGCAAAGAAATCCGTCATTGCCGGATCCTTCGCTGTAATTTGCTTGCTGGCCGGAGCCGCCTATGAGATTCTCCCATTTGGCGAAGTGGGCATTCCCCCTGTACCAGCGACACATGAAGCAGATGATCACGCGACGAACCATGATGAACATGCCAGCGGCCATACGGTTGCAATGCCCGTCTATATCCCCGCAATTGACTGGGGAGTCATCGCTATCATCCTGGGTTCGAGCATTTTTGTGGACGTCACAACCAAGTCCGGACTTTTTACATGGATTGCGATCAAGGTAACAAAAGCATCACGGGGTGATCCACGACGACTCCTGATCTTTTATGGAATCATGACAGTCGTGTTTTCCGCTGTACTGAATAACGTCACGGCAATGATCATTGTCGGATCACTTACGGTGGTCTCTCTTGAGCGATTGGGAATTCGCGAGAAGCTGCTAGGTTTTCTATTGATTGAAGGTCTACTAACGAATATCGGTGGCCTGCTGACTCTCATCAGCAGCGTGCCGAATATTATCGTGGGTAACGCTGCAGGAATTAGCTTTGCGACTTTCTTCATCAAGGCCAGCCCGTATGTTGTGGTCGCCACGGCAATCACCCTTTACCTCGGTGCCCGCATCTTCAAAATCGAAAAGCTAAAGGATGAGGAGGAAAGAACTCGGGCTGAACGGCAGGTAATGCAATTCGATGAAAACGACGGAGTAACGAGTTGGGCATTCTTTCGGTTCTCAGCCGTAGTGCTTTGCCTATTCATCATTACCATCGCCTGCACCTCGGTTCTGCCATATGTTAAAGATCTCGGGATGGGATACGTCGCACTCTCGTTCGCAATGGTCATGCTCTTGAGATACCGCTCAACTGCCGACCAATTCTATCGGGCAGTCGACTGGGATTTATTGGGATTCTTCATGTGCCTGTTTGGCGTCATCTACGTTATGGAATGGGCCGGCGTACTTACCGCAATAGGAAATGGCATGAAACAAGTCTTGGCGGACCCGGCAAGTGCAACGGCGAACGCCAGAGATGTAAGCACGATGCTCGTTGGAGCTGCTGGTTTTAGCAGCGTCACGGATAACATACCGTTGGCGGCGATGCTCGCCAATATTCTGGAAGTAGAGTTGCAGACTCCACCAGAATCAAAGCTCTGGTGGTCCGTAATCTTTGGCGCCAATCTCGGCGGAAATATCACGCCAATCGGTTCTGCTTCCACGCTCGTTGCTGTAACCATCATGCACAAGCAAAAGCTCAATATGTCCTTCAGCGCCTTTATTAAAGCTGCCGGACTATTTGCAATTGTTCAAATCCTGCTCGCACTGGCTTATGTCGTCCTGGTGCTTTGATAGAACTCCATTATCGATCCCGACTAACAACTGGCTTATGACAAGTGGATCTCGGGTATCAGGTCAGCATTAATCTCGATCTTTGGATACTCTTCAGTAGAGTCCAGGATTTCCTGACAACACGTCGTTAGATCGCCGATGAATTTTACGATATCAAGTCCCTCGTATAGATCACCGTATTCACTTAGATACTTCGTGCTGCTGTTGTATAGCTTACGCGCACCGCGGATATTTCCATTTACAAAGTGATGAAGACACACAGCTACTTGAATCAGGCCCTGGTAAAACGTTCTGCCGTGCCCATGAAAGTCCTGCCATAGATCCTCCCAGACTTCATGGGCTTCAAAGAACTCGAATTCATTGAAGTATTCGATTCCCTTGAGATACCGCTCATCGAATTGTGTGGGCTCGGTCAACTTTGGACTCCAATCAGGCCTGAGGTCGTACAGTAATTGAGAGTGATAAATAGTGCTTCACAATGATAGCCGGAAAAGGTTACGATTGTGAAGTTGCACGCGTCAGGATTACCACAGCACCACACCAGGATAAATCATCTTCATGCCACAGTCTCCAGAGAAACGCCATGCAATGAAGGTGGTAAGGCAGTTAGCTAAGGACTATGCCGATGCGGAATGTGCTTTGAACTTTCGCACACCGTATCAATTGCTAATCGCGACTATTCTCTCAGCGCAATGTACAGATGAGCGTGTAAACATTGTGACTAAAAGCCTTTTCAATGAGTTCCCAAATGCAAAACGCATGGCTGCGGCGACTCAAAAGCAAATCGAAAAGCATATTAAGAGCGCCGGATTCTTTCGCGCGAAAGCCAAGAATATAAAAAGCTGTTCCGAAGATCTCGTAAACCTGCATGGCTCAAAAGTGCCGCAGGACTTTGATGCACTCGTGAAACTCGCCGGAGTCGGACGCAAAACAGCCAACGTCGTCATGGGCGTGGCTTGGGGAATACCAACGGGAGTCGTCGTCGATACGCACGTCGGGCGAATAAGCCGGCGACTCGGAATCACATCTGAAACAGATCCCGTGAAAGCGGAGCGTGAGCTGATTTCAGTAATACCCCAAGCTGAATGGATTGATTATTCCCACCGAATGATTCATCATGGTCGTGCTGTGTGCAACGCGCGCAAACCGGATTGCGAAAACTGCCGAATGAAACGATTTTGTCCACGCATTGGAGTTACCGCTTAATCTGCCCGTTTCCCACCAACCTTACTAAAAACTAATCACGGAGTTTGGAGCGATGATCCTAACCGGCGAAGAAATCAGGAAACGCATGGGGGAAACGATTAATATCGACCCTTACAACCCTGATAACCTAAACCCGAATAGCTACAACCTCACTCTCCATGACGAATTGATGGTCTATGAAGAAGTTGTGCTGGATATGCGACAGGTGAATCGTGTCCGCCGAATTCAAATTCCGGAGTCTGGACTCGTTCTGAATCCTAACCAGTTGTATCTTGGACGCACCGTGGAACGCACAGAAACACACGAGCTTGTGCCAATGATTGAAGGGCGCAGCAGTATTGGACGCCTCGGTTTGTTCGTACATATTACCGCTGGATTTGGTGACGTCGGCTTTTGTGGTTTCTGGACGCTTGAGATGTTTGCCGTTCAGCCAGTAAAGATTTACCCTGGCATTTCAATTTGCCAGATTTTCTATCATGAAGTCGCCGGTGATATAACCGAGTATCAAAGTGATAAGTATCAAAACAATCGTGATATCCAGCCAAGTCTGCTCTATCGCGAATTGAATCCGGACGCTGAAAAAGAAGATCCTCAACTTACTTTGAACTTCACACGCACGGCAAAATAGTCCGCCCTTTCAGATTTACTGTCACTGAGGGGTTTGACCACTTCAAATAAGCGCATCTAGGATAGAGCGATAGAAGTAGCGATAAAAGTATCTGGCTTAGACGTCTGTCAAACACAGGCATTTAATGGCAGATCAACGCGAGAAACCGCTGATAATACCTGTTGGCAAATGCGTTGCGAGTCGTTTGCTGAAATTCCTTTACTGAGCCGTGAATCAACCGATGAACAAGCCTGAAACCGATGGTCAAAACGTAGATCTTCCTAGAATCGAAGCAGCGGTCAAGGAAATCCTTGCTGCAGTTGGTGAAGACCCTGAACGCGAAGGACTGATTGAAACGCCCGGGCGCGTGGCGCGCATGTACGCAGAGATGTTTGGCGGCCTCCATACGGACCCCGCCGAACACACCAAGAAATTCTTTCCAGAAGAGTACGACGAAGTGGTACTCGTACGGGATATCAGTTTTTGCAGTATGTGTGAGCACCACCTCTTACCCTTTATCGGTAAAGCACACATCGGTTACATGCCGGATGGAAAGGTCATCGGGTTGAGCAAGCTTGCGAGAGTCGTTGAAGGGTTTGCTCGTCGTCCACAAGTACAAGAGCGAATGACCCAACAAGTTGCGAATTTGTTGCTGGAAGAATTAGGTGCAAAAGGTGTTGCGGTCGTCCTTGAGGCTTCACACAGTTGCATGTCGATTCGCGGCGTGCGCAAACCCGGCAGTATCACGGTCACGAGTGCGATGAAAGGCATTTTCCGTTCAAACTTATCCAGCCGCAGCGAAATGATGCAGCTGATTTATGGAAACCGTAGTTAACAGACGTGGCACTACTCTGGCACATTCTACACTTTGCCTTTCGCCTGAATCTGGGCATGCTGATTGCAATGGCGATCACATCTCCTCGCCACGTGACTAGTGGATTCTTTCGTGTTCATCTTTGGGTTGCAATGGGAATCAACTCGCTTGCCGCCATGGTCGTTTACATGATCGGTAGCGACTACGTACCCGAAGTGCGCGACCAGTTACTGACACAGTCTATTTTGCTTACCGTTGGCAGTTATGCCGGTGCGGTCTGCTGGCTTTATGAAAAACACAAACTGGGACGTATTTTTATCGTCTTGTTAGCAGTGCTCACGGGATACACGGCCTGGATCGCAACTCCCGAAGTCAATACATTGGACATCCGACAGACTCTGATCGAATGCAGTGACATAATTACCAGCAGTCTGGCATTCGGTTCAATCATGACAGCGATGCTATTGGGTCACTGGTATTTGAACACGCCAACGATGAATCTGGTGCCGCTGAGGTTGTTGCTAAAATTTGCTGCGATTGCGATCCTTCTGCGAGTCATCACCATTTCGATTGGTGAAGCGTGCTTAATTATGTACCAAAGTGAGTTGGTAAACACACAATGGTGGATCTTTGTTGGACTCCGCTGGCTGGCTGGGATTATCGGCACCAGTATCATGCTCTGGATGACTTGGGTCACCCTACGAATCCCAAATACTCAAAGTGCCACTGGGATCCTGTATGCCGCCACCATTCTAGTTTTCATCGGCGAGTTAACTGCACAGATACTGTCAGACACCGGCCTTTATCCATTATGATGACTCGGCGATGATTGGCTCGATTGCTTGCCGGTCAGACTGATTGATACAGGAATAGTCATGAATATCACAGCCATTTGCCAAAACTGTGAAAATGTGTTCCGGGCACCGTTAACGGA
>JAKUOW010000128.1 GCA_022451045.1 Pirellulales bacterium
TTTTCCAAGAATGACGTCTGCATGTGACCCATATCGATAAACCGTTGCAATTGCTGCAATCCGTTTCGGCTTCAACGGACGGCGGGCAAAGGATGGACTCGCTGCAAGTGTCATTCCAGCACCAGATGCAGCAATCATCTCCCTTCGCGAGATCTGGTTAGTGCTCTGTTTGGTCATTATCACTCCCGTTTAAATAAGTCCTGCCAATTCCATTTCCATACGCAATCGCCGGACATCTTTATCTGCCATTGGCTGACTTGGCTGCCGTGGCTTCATACCTTCAAAGCCCATTAAGCTAAGGCACGTCTTAATGCCCGTGGCCAGATACGGAAGCATTATTTCATCAATCTTCCTAATCTGTTCCTGCACTGCTTCCCCTGCGGCGTAGTTGCCAGCCATCCCATGTTCGAGCAATTGCTTCAATGCATCCGGCCAAATATTGGAGAATGCCGTTGTCGTTCCATTGCATCCAATCAAGGTCCCCGAAAGAATCATACTGCCGTTGCAGATCCAAAAACGTTTATCTTGCGGGACAAATCGACGGACCCTTGCTTCAAATCGCATATCGTGATCTGTCACATATCCGTAAACACCATCCATCGAAGCAATTTCGCCAAGTAACTCCGGTGGTCCGGCTGGTTTTGCTGCAATGCCAAAGCTCGCTGGGTTACTTTGATGCATCAATAACACTGGCACTGGGCATCGCGGTAGTACCTGTTGGAAATACGGCAGCACTTCTGACTCTATTCTCGGAAAACGCAAACGCACCATTTCTGCTCCGGCTTCGGCATGACGCTCGGCCTGCCGAAGTGTCTCAACTACCGATGGTGCATCGATACCACCCGCCGTGATGCGGTCACCGTCCAGCGCTTCCGTTACACAACGCAGCAGATCAACCCGCTCTGGCTCACTCAGCATGAACTCCTCACCGGATTGTGATCCGACAATAAAGACGCTGTTGGCCGTTTTGCACCAGCGTTCAGCATTTCGCTGTGCAGCATCGAAGTCGACTTGGTCTGTCTCGCCAAAAGGCGTGACCATCGGCACTGCAACGATAGGGTCATTGTCTGGAATAGTCATCAGATGGGTGTCGCCTTTCAAACGGCGGAAATAACAAAAACGGATGACGAAACATAAAGGACCATGGTCAGATCTATAGCTGTTTCTAAACGAAAGCTCATCGTCGTCCAATACTTTCGTTTTACGAGGCTACCATGTTCAAATCAATTAGGCGCCACTAATTCATGTCTCCAAACCATGTACTACAATATAAACCTAACACCACCTGCCAGGACTAATTGGACAACCACTGCTATGACTCATCGAATTGCTTTGTTGATTTGCGGCGGGCTCTACACAACCTGTGTCTTTGGTGAGACTCGTACCGCGACACCTGTTTCAGACATAACAGTCCAACCCGGCTTCAAGGTCGAATTACTGAGATCCGCACAAGATGGCGAAAGCTCCTGGATCAGTATGTCGTTTGATAACAAAGGTAATATCATCCTTGGTCTGGATGATGTTGGCGTCGGGCATTTGGACATTTCCACCGAAGGAGATGAGATTCCATTTAAGAGAATCAACAACTCTTTCAAACATTGTCGGGGCGTGCTGTATGCACACGACAGCATTTACGTCAGTGCCACCAACTCTCAGGGTTTTTATCGATTGCAGGATACGACCGGCGACGGGACCTTTGATAAAGAAGAGTTACTGTTGCCGCTTGAGTATAAAAGTCGATTCGGTCACGGAATGAACCAGATCACACTCGGTCCGGACAACCAGATCTATTTGATCTGTGGAAATGATGTGGTAATGCCGGCAGAAATTGCGAAGACATCTACATACCGCGACGCCCAGAAAGATTGGCTGCTGCCAAATCCACATGATGCTGGTCATGACGATCGTGTTGGGTACATCTTGCGCATGGACCCGGAAGGTAAGTCATTCCACGTCATCGCCGGTGGACTGCGAAATCAGGTCGACTTGGCGTTCAATGCCGACAAAGAGATGTTTACATTTGATGCCGATATGGAGTGGGATGTTGGACAACCCTGGTATCGTCCAACACGTATAAACCATATCGTGCCTGGCGGAGAATACGGATGGCGTTGGGGCACTGGAAAATGGCCTACTTACTATGCGGATAGTCTTCCTTCGACGCTCGACCTTGGCCTAGGTTCCCCAACAGGATTAGTGTCTGGTCATACACTAGACTGGCCAAAACGATTTCAGCAAGGAATGTACGCCGCGGATTGGCAAAACGGACGTATCCTACTAGTTGATCTGATTCCCGTTGGAGCGAGCTACCGTGGCGAATACGAACTATTTCTCGAAGGTGCTCCTCTGAATATTTGTGATATGGAGGTGGGCGCCGATGGCAATCTTTACTTCATCACTGGAGGTCGCGGTTCACAGTCTGGTCTCTATCGCGTAACGGTTGATCCATCCACCGAACCAACTTCGATAGGTCCTAAAATACACCGCACATCCGTGTTCATCGGAAAACACGAACGCAATAGAAGGCAAATCTACGACAGCTTTCAGGAGAGAGTCGGCAGCGAGTCTGATCTGATAGCATGGCCAGTCCTTGGACGCGATGATCGATGGTTGAGATTCTCGGCAATGAAAGCTCTGGAGCGGCAACCGTTTGAATATTGGCAGGACAAAGTGCTTGATGATGACAATCCGTTACGATGCGGAACCGGGCTCATTGCACTGTGCCGAGTCGGCGTCCCTGAACATCAACCACATGTCTTTTACGCACTCCAGCGATTTGACCTAACAAAGCTCCCGCTAAAACAACAGTTAATCATGCTCCGCGCATACCAACTATGCTTTATTCGTTTGGGAAAACCCTCTGACGAGCAAACCAAATTTGCGATCGCAGCCATTAGCCCTCTCTTTCCGAGCAAGCATAGATCAATTAACCACATGGCCGGTGAATTGCTCGTCTACCTAAAGATGCCCGGCATCGTAGAATCCTCTATTCCGCTGCTCGATGAAGTTTCAACCCAATACCAGCAACTCCGTATTGCCAGAATGCTAATGCACGTCCAAGAAGGTTGGACGGATAATAGCAAGGCGGCCTTTCTAAACTGGCTATTGCGATCTCGAGCGATGATCGGTGGTCACCAGCTACGAGAGCGACTGACCAACATCCGTGAAGATTTTTACGAAATACTCACCGACGGCGACAAGTCGACTCATGCTGAGCTAATCGAGAAGATCGACCAACCGATTGAATCCGGCGACCTCACAACTAACAGACCGTTCGTACAACAATGGAAAATGGGAGACTTAACAAAGGATATCTCTGTATTTAGCAGCAATCGACCTGATGAGGATGGGGTGCGGGCCCTTACAGCAGGTAGCTGCCTGAAATGTCATAAAATCGGCACACTTGGAGGTCAAATCGGACCTGACTTGACCAATATTGCAAAACGATTTAACGCGATTCAGATTCTGGAATCGATCATCGAGCCGTCAAAAGTCGTGGATCCGAAATACAGTTATTCAGTTTATGTTCTCACAGACGGCACTTCCGTTTCAGGGCGTCCGGTCGGTGTCTCGAGCAAGACGCTCAAACTGGAAGTTAATCCGCTCACTCAGGAAACGATTGAAATCAATCGTGATGACATCGATGAGACTTTCTCTGGAAAGACTTCGCCAATGCCATCCGGCTTGATTGATACCCTAACTAAAGAAGAGATCAAAGATCTAATTGCATACTTAATAAGAGCATCTAAGAACAACTAGACCCAAAACTCAATCGCTAGCTTCTCATTATCTGACATGAATAACCTGAATTATCTATTAATACTCCTGTCGCTATTTTCGTGGGCACCGGGATACGCCGCACCACCAACGCCTGTTAAGCTCATTTTCGATACGGACATGGGTAATGACATTGATGATGCACTGGCGTTAGCAATGATTCATACACTTGCAGACCGCGGCGAATGTGAACTGTTGGCCGTTACGATAACGAAGGATCATCCACAAGCTGCTCCGTTTGTTGACTTACTTAACACCTACTACGGACGCCCTTCTATTCCGATTGGTGCCGTAAAGAAAGGCATGACCCCAGAGCAAAGTAAGTACACGGTGCTTGCCGGATTACGAAATAACGGCAAACCTAAATATCCACACGACTTACTTGATGGCACTCAAGCACCAAATGCCACTGCTATCCTAAGAGCCACGCTCGCCGAGCAACCGGACAATAGCGTGGTTATTGCTCAAGTAGGATTCTCAACTAACCTTGCCCGTCTAATGGAGAGCAAGCCGGACGACTATTCTTCACTTGATGGTATGGCATTAATTGAAAAGAAAGTAAAACACGTCGAAATCATGGCTGGAGCGTTTACCGCGATCGGCAAGAACACACGATTTCTCGAATACAACGTGGTTAAGGATATTGCGAATGCCCGCAAAATCCTGCAATCGTGGCCGACAGATGTCATTGCAAGCGGATTTGAAATCGGAATTGCCCTACCCTATCCGGCCCGTAGCATCCTTGAAGATTTCCGATATGACAAGGACCATCCGATTCCAGCTGGGTATCAACTGTATGAACCAACGCCGCACGAACGTCCAACCTGGGACTTAACAAGCGTACTGCACGGGGTACGGCCTTCCCATCAATATTTTGAGTTGTCGCCTCGCGGGACCATTAAAGTACACGATGATGGCTTTACAGAATTCGCTGTATCAAAAGACGGCAATCGACAGTATCTAATCTTAAAGTCGTCCCAGCGTGAACGTGTCCGGGAAGCTATGACCAACCTGACTAGCCAGCCACCGCGCTAATCTATTGCTCGTTTTTGAATACCGGTTAAAGAATGATCTGATCAATCATCGTGCTATCTCGATCGGCTGGTCCTAACCGTTGCTGGATATCAAATTGTGACAACAGCTTATTGTGTACGTCCAACCACTCGGCTCTCAGGTCGATTATCTGCGAGGTCTTTAATCGACCGTTAGCACCAGTGACCGCATGAAAGACTGCCTTGCTGCCGACGCACGGCATATGCCTTTTGAATCTGAAGATTGAGAGGAGTCCCGACGTCCGATCGGTCAATCACTTAATTTCCGTCGACTCTGTCAAAATCGCAGAGTAATTGCAATCCAGATGTGACACTTGGGACAACGAATTCACCTTAAGCCGCAAGATCGCCGACGACGACCGAAAGCACAAACAGGATTTTGGTTATTCTCTGATTCAATTCTCATTTCTCTCGATAACGAACTGTCATTGTCACAGGAAACAAGCTGGAGACAAATAGAATGGAGCGCAAATCATTACAATGAAATAAACTGTGCAACGATCACCATAAACTAATTAACTTGAGTGAGAACAGAAGACCAAATGGCATTCAATGAGCTTACGCCGGAAGAGTCACGTGTAATTATCGATAAAGGAACAGAGTATCCGTATACCGGCGAATATACAGATCTGAAAGATCCTGGTACTTTTATTTGTCGTCAATGCAACGCACCGTTGTATTACAGTGAAGACAAATTCGATAGCAACTGCGGATGGCCTAGCTTTGACGACGAAATCGAGGGCGCTGTACGACGTGAAACGGATGCGGATGGCCATCGTACGGAGATTCTATGTATGAAATGCGATGGCCACCTTGGCCATGTCTTTCTCGGCGAGGGATTTACTGCAAAGAATACGCGTCACTGCGTTAACTCGATCTCAATGAGATTCGTTAGTGACGGTGAGCCACTTCCGCCATTACTGGACCGGTGACCGTCTTGAGTTAGAATTCACCCAACACTTAAGGAATATGTCGCACCAATCCTGAGGCACTGGCTGTATGAGAACGCTACGTTTTTGAAATCGTGGCACCCTTTGACAGACATCACTTGAATGCTGCATCGCCAATTTGCTGCATATATTCAAGTGTCGCCGCACTCAGTCGCCTCTTGGCTGTTCGATATTTACGACTCTCGCTGTCAACAAGATTCGTCAGCTCGTTTGGATCCAATTTTAGATCATAGAGTTCCGAACGCCCGGGATTTGCAAAGTCGATCATGTACTTCCATCGCTTGGTGCGTAGTCCTCTCATATCTGTTTTCGCACCATGGTGCATGCTGTACTGAAGGAACACTTCATTCGTCCATTTCTTCGCATCGCCCTTCAAGACAGTGGTGTAATCACGACCACGGATTACTGCGTCCTGTGGTACGTCGATCTCAGCCATTGCAAGTAAAGTAGGAAACCAATCCAAATTAGAAAAGAAACGATCTTCAGAAGTACCTGGAGCGATGGTTCCAGGCCATCGAATCGCTGTCGGGACTCTTATGGATGTATCCCATAGATTTGGTCTCCGCTGCGGTGGTATGTTTGGCCACTGCATCTCAGGGTTTTCTGTCAGAACGCGAATCGCGTTTCCCTTATACCAAACTCCGTGCTCTCCAAGGTTATATCCATGATCACTTGTGAAGATAACGATTGTGTTTTCTTCAATTCCTTCGATCTTCAGCAATTCCAGAACTCGCCCCACGTTGCGGTCGATACTCTTTACCGCGGCAAGGTATTCACGGGTCCGCTTTTTCACCAGCTCGACATTTAAGTTTGGGTATTCTGGGTTTGGGATCTCCGGATCAAGATCCTTAAATGGCTCCCAATCTTCCGGTCTCACCGGAAGCCATGCAGCATGAGGAGCACGGAAGTGAAGTGAAAGGAAAAAGGGATTCTTCGCCTCATTAGCAATAAACTCCAATGCATGATCTGTGAAGATATCACAGGTATAGCCTTCTACTTTCTTGACCGTGCCATCGAGTAATTCAATGGTGGGATCCTTGGGTGGACAACCGCCTGTCCGAATTCCCGCAAATTGGTCATATCCAAATCTAGTTGGGTGGTGTCGATCCTGGATTCCCAGATGCCACTTCCCAAAAAGTGCGGTGCGGTAACCATTTTGCTGAAACAGCTGCGGGAAGGCTGGTAACTCTGCGGGCAGACCTTTTTGCTGTTCGGTGTTCGGGTTGATCCAGTCGGTGATGCCTATTTCACTACCGTAGATACTTGCGATGAGTCCAACTCGACTTGGACTACACACAGGAGTTGTCACAAAACTATTGGTAAGATGTGCGCCTTCGTGAAAGATACGATCAATATTGGGTGTTATAAATCGATCATCGCCGGCAGCATTAACTGCAAACGGTGCCTGATCATCTGTATAGATGAACACGATATTTGGCTTGGCAGCTCGACATATCGGCGCAATGCAAAAGAGCACGAACCAGAATAAAGCCAAATTGCATTTGGTAATCCTAATGGCCACTTGCTCACCTTTTGGTCTTGAGTGAATTTGGCAGGTTTTACGCCGAGTCGCACGGAAACTTGCTAAGCCACGGCGTAGTCCTTGCCATCCCACTTTGCCCACCAGGCCTGGAATAGCTGTAGTTGCTCTTCCGCGTAAACGGCTTGGCTGGTGGACAGTTGATCTGTTTCGTTAAAGTGCAGTTTGTATTCTTCGTTGCCAGTCAGCACGAGCATGTACTTATAGAACAGCACAAGATCTGGCCCTTCATCAAATGTTGAAAGAACATGCAATGCACTATCCAGTTCACCTGCAAAACGGCGTGCCTGAATATCCCCGGTTTGGGCGAGCGAACAAAGTGACAGTAAAGTAAGCACCTCGTTTGGAAGTACGTTTCCGATGCCGGTAATTGCCCCTTTTGCACCGCAATGCACGTAACCGTGAAACACCTGAGTATCCACACCAACCATCAGCGTAAGTGATTCAGATTCATTGGTAATGTGTTCAGCAGCGTAACTAAGTGCGTCGGCACCACCAAATTCCTTGAATCCAACAAGGTTTGGAAATTCACTGCAGAGGTCAAAGAACAGGTCCGCTCTGGTTTCGAAACCGTAATACGGGCTGTTGTAGATTACTGCAGGGATGTTCGGTGCAGCTCCGAGGATTCCAGCAAAGTGTGCGCGTTGTGCGGATGGCGACGTACCCCGGGAAAGTACGCGTGGTATGACCATTAGTCCTTTCGCACCGACAGATTGAGCATGAGCAGCATGAGCAGCTGCAATTTGTGGATTCTGAGCACCTGTTCCCACAATGACGGGAATACCAGCATCGCATAAGCGCGCGACACCTTCTTGCCGTTGCGAGTCGGTAAGCAACGGCCAGTCACCCATGGACCCGCAATAGACCACACCATTCATACCAGCTGCAATGAGCTCCGTTGCTTTCGCCACGAGAGCATCAAAATTAGGGGTCCGATCTTCGTTGCAAGGCGTCATTAACGCGGGAATTCCGCCTTGAAAAATACTGGTATCCATCGTCGGTTGTCTCGTTTGTACGTATTTCTAGGGCAAGGTTTGTGGAGATTTCTCTACATCGATGGACGTATTATAACCACGCTCACGGATAGTCATAAGAGCGGCCCATCTGCTAGTTGAACCGTATGCAACTGTGCAACCGCGGGACTCGGAGAGGATGACGGAAGATACGGGTGACGAGAGCATGCACAATGAGATCCGCGGACCGTAGACTCCTACTCCTTCAGTCCTACAGCCACGCCGTCGAGTTGCCACTTCGGGTCGAGTTTCACACCCAGATGGACCAGGGCCGTTGCCGACAAATCCACGATATACACGGTCTCTTCAAATTGCCCTTTTTTGACTGACTCACCACTCACGATCAAATACACATTTCGAATTGGTGGGACGTTATGCCCCTTTCCATGACCTGTGCCCTGCCCGCCATGGTCCGAAGAAATCAAAATCAACCAGTCTTCATTTTCATAATTCGGACGAGATTCAATTGACTTGAGTAATTTCCCAACATGACTATCCACCGTCTCAATCGCTTTGATATACGAAGGCACGGAAGGATGAAAGCCATCGCGATGCCCTGTCTCATCACAAGCTCCAAAATAGACCATTGTTGCCCGGACGTTATCGGTCTTAAGAACTTCGGCTGACTCCTCTGCGATGTGCTTATCAAAGATCGTATAGCCATCAGCACCTGATGCATTATGGCCTGACCGAATATCCGCTTTGGAGACGATATACCTATCAATGGGATGCCAGTCGATAAATGAGGCCGTTTTGAATCCGGGCTTTTGTTGCTTTAACAGTGCAAAAAAGTGTGGAAACTGATCAATACGCTGGCCGCTAAATCCATTGTCATGCACTCCATGTTTGTCCGCCCATACGCCAGTCAGATAACTCGTCCAACCGGGGCCGCTGATCGTGTCATTCTTCTGATATCGCTTACCGAGAATCTGGGCCGTGTTTGAATAGGCGCCATTCGCCTTTAGTCGATCAATATTTGGTGTATTGGCAACGTCGAGCGCATCCGTCCGTAAGCCATCAATCCCAATCGCTAACACGAATCTCTTTTTCTGAGCGTCTACTTCTTCCGACAGCACAGAAAAGGCTACCACCAACAGAAAACTTCGTTTGAGAAATATGCGGCAGTTCATGTATGACCTTTTTTACGGCTGCGGCCGCGTGAATACAAATTCGTCTTCGGTTGAAAGCGACTTATCAAACTCATAGCCACCTTCGTTAAATTCCTTGATGCCATCAGCATCCTCAAGTCGATTCTTGATGATGTACGATGCCATCATGCCGCGAGCCGGCTTAGCGAATGCGGCAATAGTTCGCAGCTTTCCATCCTTGATCTCTTTGAATACAGGCGTCACAACGCGTGCATCAAGAATCTTTCGCTTTATGGATTTGAAGTATTCATTCGACGCCACGTTTACGATAACGCGTTGATTATGATCATCTAGATCAGCATTGATCAGTGAAGTAATTGACGTATCCCAGAACTCATAAAGGTTCTTACCACCTGGATTGTCTAGCTTCGTTCCCATTTCTAACCGGTATGCGTGAATCAGATCCAACGGGCGAAGCACACCATATAAACCAGATAGAATGCGCAAAGAACGTTGCGCTGTTTCAAAATCTTCTGGCGAATAGGAATCTGCATCCAGACCTGTGAATGCAGCTCCACGAAAGGCAAGAATCGCTTGTTTTGCATTTGTTAAATCAAACGGTGGAGACCAATCACGATTACGCTGATGATTAACCGCTGTAAGGTCATCACTCAAACTCATCAGGTCCTGCAAATCATCTTTAGAAAGCTTTCTCAGACGCCTGTTCAGAACCTTCGATTGCTCGAGCATTCGCGGTTGTGTGAAAGAATCTAAGTTTGACTCAGTCTCAAAGTCGAGTGTTTTTGCAGGAGAAAGAGTAATTAGCATGCGACTCTAATACTTAAATAAGATCTTTAATTGGGTGAGGAAACAAAACCGACGAATTAGAGAATTACTTTGCGAGCTGCTCCCTAATTGGCTGGCCATCATTTCGCAGAATCAGACTACGCCACGTAGCTGCCATAAGATCGCTTGGCACTTCCTGAATGCGTCCATCACAAAACAGCAAGTTAATCTCATCTTTAGGTCCGAATCCCAGACTGCCCGGGACATCTGACAAGTTAATCTCTACATCATCCGGCTGAGTCCAAAATCGAGCTTTAATGGGTGCGACTTCAGCAAACATCACGGTTTGCGCCTCACCGTCCGTGATATCTCTGGGTCGAGTGAGCCAATTGCCAAACGCTGATTTTAGCTGATCTTCTTCTGCAACCGTTGCCAGATAAACCGTCTTGTTCGCTAATTCCGGATATGCCGGATGCTGATACATCCTAGGTATTGCTTCCGCTAAAGACAGGTTATGTGGGCTATTCCAAGGTTCATCAAGCTTGAACCGCCTATACAGTGCGTCTTCCTCGATAAACGGGAGAATATGAACTCGCCAGCTCAACAATGGCTTGCCGTTATCATCATATTGCACATTCGGTGATTCTCCATTTGGGTATTGATCATAGGTATCGGAATAGTTGAGAACCGCTAGCCCAATTTGCTTAAGATTATTCTGACTTTGAGCTCCACGAGCCCCACTTTGTGCTACACCTACAGCGTCCTGAAGCATCGCCATTATTTCATTACTAACGGTTACTTGCAGTCCAACATTGTTTTGTTGATAGCCTATCTTCATGCTTTGTAGCAGCTTTAAGCCCGCATTTAGGAGTTCTTGTGGAACACCCGTATTCTGTGCATTTCCGGCCAATGCCTGTACTGAAAGTAGCTGCCCGAGAGTGTTCTTTCCGTTGAGTGTTAACGCAAACAACTGCTGCGCCGACTTTTCGTTGTTTGTTTCAATGTGCAGGTCCAGAGATAGTGACTCTGAAAGTCCTAATGTCAAAGGGACTCCACGCAACAAGTTGATCGTCTGTAAAGCTGGTCCTACCTCTGCTAGGTCTGGATCGAGCGCTGCGAGATTCTGAAACAAAGACGGGTCTACAATTTCAGGATGAACAATCGCGGTTGCCGCCTTATTACTTTCGACTGCCTGCATCCGTTTGGCCAACGCACCAGGTGCACCTCCATTTGCGATAAGAGTCAATGACT
>JAKUOW010000129.1 GCA_022451045.1 Pirellulales bacterium
TAAAAGAGAAGCTGTGAGTTGATTCACTATCTGGACTGTTTGCCTGGGGTTGCAGGCATCTTGCCTAGCAGAGTTGATGCTTTCTGCGGTATTAGCTTGAGGGAAAGCTAATCGGGTAGTTCATCAGCCAGATACCGTACGGCGTTTTCCACGATCTGCAACGCGACTTTTTGTTTGTAGACTGGAAATGTCTCGTGGCCCGGACGGAAGTAGAAGACTTTTCCTTTGCCAATATTCCAAACGGAACCACTGCGGAACCATTCACCCGTTGGCCAGCGTTCTTCAAAAACAACCTCGTCCGGATCGGGTACGTGAAATGGTTCGTCGTACATTTCTGTGCTGGGCAGTTGAAATGTATTTGGCACTCCTTTGGCGATTGGGTGATCGGGAAGTAGCGTGAACAGCGAGCTTGGCTTGCCGTCATTTCTATAGGCAGGGAAACAACAAATTGGTAAGTGGATGGTTAATTCGGTGCGTCCGTCTGGGAATTTACGCGGAAAGATGCGGGGAGTAATGCGAGTGTCGTAATCCGGCGTCGTATAACGATTCGAAGGTGCGATATTTTTTATTACTAGGTTTTCATTGGGCACTGTGGGGAACTGGGAGCGTGCGTTTATCTGTGTTCGTTCATTCATGGCCTCTACGAATGGAGTTGCCCAATGGGCGGAATGTAACGCTAGCAGCGAGAGTTGACCGCGTTTGATGCGTTGAACGATCTCCTTGCCTTTTTCCGGAGAAATCTCGAACTGGCGTACATGTCCCCACCAAACTAGTACTTCTGCAGAGTCTAATACGTTGTCTGCGAGTCCCTTCTCTGCGGCACCAAGGTTTGTGCTTCTTACGTTTAAACCGGGTTGTGCCTCGAGGTATCTGGCAATCTCATTTCCTAGAAAATTATCGTACGCCTCTTTCTGAGCCGGTTGCTGCTCATCCCAAACAACGACGTTAATAGGTTCCGCTGAATATGCGGTGATTGTCGTTGCTATAAAGCATGAAAATGAATACAGAAACGCGTTTTTCATGTCAGATCCAGTTCGAGAAGTTACTTCTTCAGGCCCTTGTTAAACAAGATATAGGTACCGCTTTTTCCAGCTACGGCGATGTCGTTTAGTCCGTTGCCATCGATATCAGCGGTTTTGATCTGCAATCCAGTGCCAACCTGCTCTTTAGAGATGACATGCCGTGTAAACTTGGCCTTTTTTGTATCGATTTCGTAATACAGCATCGTGACGGGCTCTTTTGCTCCTGGGTCTCCGCCGTTATGTGCAAAGTACCGTTTTCCGGTAATCAATTCAGGTTTGCCGTCACCGGTTAAATCTGCCAAGTGTAAAACGTGCAGCTGAGAGACGGTATCATCGATCAGGTGTTGCTTCCAAACCAGTTTTCCGTCGGCGGGTGGCAATTGTTCCCACCAATGAAGCCCGAAATCGTGTGCCTGTCCGACAATAAGGTCGTTGCGACCATCTGAGTTAACATCCATTACGAGCATCGGAACGCTAGTATGTAGATCCCAATCGGCATGATATTTCCAGGTTTGGCCAAGTACATCGGACGTAGGCGACTCATACCATCCTTTTCCAACGAGCAGGTCCTTGTGACCATCACCATTTAGATCTCCGACTGCCATACCGTGACCGTTTGCGTTAACTCCAATTGTGCATTGCGCGAGCGAGGGGACGGTGACGACGTGGTTGGGTTTACCAGGTTCCTTTACTGTGACTTCCTGAGTTGCTTTCCCAAATCGCCATACCAAAAACGGTCGGTCTGCAATCCACGAGTTAACAATCCATTCTGGTGTACCGTCGCCATCGATATCTTCAAACAATTGGGCTTCGTTTTGTTGATTCTTGGTGTCGACCAGGAGATGAGCTTCCCATAGCTGACCGAGTCGCAATGCTTCTTTACCGGGGTTGCGAAACCACATGAGTTTGGTGTCAAAGAATCCCGTGGCGATCACATCAGGTCGACCATCTTTATCCACGTCGTATACAAAGTCACCGTTACTTTCAGCGTAGCCGTTTACGTCGCCAAAGTTTCGCAACGGCCGTGCCACAAAATCGGGGTTGTGATACCAGTTACGACCTGCTGACACATCCAATTTCCCATCACCGTCAAAATCGGCAATGGCTACACCCTCATTCGTATCAAGTGCTAGCGGTTTGATTTCCCATGTTAAGGATTGCGCGAAAACCGAAAGGGGGAGCGTAATCGCGAGGGTGAATGCCAAAAAGATTGTTTTGGATGAATGCATAGTACGTACTCAAACTTAGTCAATAAATATGTAATGAGGGAACGCTTATGACGCGGTGGTCAGCATTGTGCCAGCCTTAATGATACCACCCTGCATTACGGCGGTGATATTGGCCCGATCTTCAATTGCAGAGATATCTTGCGTAACGTCTGCGTTTAAGACGAGTATGTCTGCTAGCTTGCCGACTTCGAGCGTCCCAATTTCGTCGGCGAGTCCCATAATCTCAGCACCTGTTTGGGTAGCACATTTAATAACCTCCGGGACGCTGAAGCCAACAAAGTCGACGAAGAAGCTAAGTTCCTTGGCATAGTCACCGTGCGGATTCCAAGCAAAACCATAGTCGCCTCCAAGTCCAATGCGTCCTCCTTCACGCAGGATCCAGCGTGCACTCTCAGCACCACCATCGAGCGTTTCCTGGTGCCCATCAATTACGGCCTGAGGCATGTTAAAGGCCGGTCCGTTATCGATCGATGCCTTTTCGAAATATAATGCTGGCACTACCGGAACATCACGTTCCAGTAAGAGATCCATCGTTTCACGGTCCATGAATGTCCCGTGCTCCAGTGAATCATAACCGGCTAGTAGTGCATTCTTAATACCCTCTGTTGCACGGCAGTGACCAGTAACTTTTAGGTTGTGATTGTGAGCGGTTTCGACGACTGCATGCATTTCTTCAAATGTCATGCAAAGCGTGTGATGATCGTTTGCATCGGGTGCCGCCGCGTCACCGGTTGGATATGTCTTGACCCATTCGACACCATCCTTGACCAGTTTTCTAACCGCAGCACGCGCTTCTTCGGGCCCATTTATTAGTAACACGAGGCCTTCCATCCCAATTTTTCGAAAGTCGGGATTCCAGTCCATCAGACCACCTACACCGCATATTTCTCTTCCATTTGCCGCTAAACGGGGACCCATGACGACATCTTCGTTTATTGCCTTCTTGAGCCAGACATCAATATTAAAAAGGCTGCCCCCACTTCTTGCGGCGGTATAGCCGCATTCTAGTGCTAGTTTGCAATTGGCCGCGGCCAAAAGGGTGACATACTCGACTGGGTATTTGATATCGAGATCTTCTAATGCGGCAACATTGAAATAAGTCGGATGAAAATGGGCTTCGACAAGCCCCGGAAGGATCGTACCGTTGTTTGCGTCGATTGTTACGGTGGACTCGGGGACCGGCGGTGCTGCTTCAGTCGGACCTACATAGGTTATACGGTCTTTAACTACATGGACGTCAGCACCGGCGATGCCGTCGCCACCATCTCCGATAAACATTTGAAAGTTGTGAATTCGATACGATGATGGGGTGGGTTCAGTATTCACGAGTTTGCGTTAGTCTCCGCAGTTTGGTATTTCAACAATTTGGTGGGAGTTAACAAAAACCAATCTGGAGGTGATATGGCTTTCTGGCAATCGGTACATCTGTTTGATCGCGTCCATGTACCGCGTTAACTGTGGGGAATAATGTTCGACGCGGTCGGCTAAGTGATCATCGTCGCGGATAGTGTCAGTTTTGTAGTCCACAATATCCGCAGCGACAACTTTGTTATTTACGAACACTAATACTAACCGATCTATGTAACCTGTGGAGATGGTGTCACTATTTCTCACCAGAATTGGTGATTCATGTTTAACTTGTAAACTCATCTCGGCTACGGTTGGACAGGCTCTGCCAACGGATGGGTTCAATGAAAGGTATTCTCCAGTGTAAAAAGATCGAAAGAAAGGATAGTTGGATTTAGAATTTAGTTGAGATTGCACGTTAGCGACTGCCGAATCTAATACCTCCTGCGGTAGATCTGTGCGTATCAAGTTTGGATCCAAGGTTTGTGTTTCTTCGAGCCAGTTAACCTGTTCGTAAAGTGCGTGAACAAGGTCTCCGTATGCCATTCCACCGGTGTTTAATGGTTCGAACAGAGTGGATACATCTTGGAGCTCACCGCCTTCCAACTGAGAAGCGGAATTAAACGTGGTGATTTCCCGCTCTGTAATCTCTACCTTGAGCTGCTTTGGTAGTCGTATCACTTCGGCGATGGGCTCAGTTGTGCGATCTAATTTAGAGGCCCATCGCGAATCCCCATCCCACCAGGGGACTTCTACGTCGGGAGATAAATATTCATTGCATAGGGCGTGATGAATTAGCGAGTGATAGCGACTGGGTGGCTTTTCAGGGTCCATGATGGGGGGTACCACGAGGTAAAGACCGTGTTTTGCCCGTGTTAGGGCTACGTATAGCATGCACATCAACTCAGTAATGCGTTCTTCCGTGTGAGCGGTTTGGATCTCCTTGAGTTCGTCTGGTAAGAGGCGGAACTCTTCCTTATTGCAATAACGCATTACCTGAGTGATTTCGGTGCCGGATCTGGAATAAACATATTTTGGCGCTCGGGCATTTAGGAGGATGTGTAACTCCGGGAGGATAACAGCGTCATACTCTAAGCCCTTTGCTTGGTGAATATTTAAGATGTGGATGTTTGAACTCGATTTGAATTCAACACGAGTGCCGGTAAGGTGCGTTAACAAATCCCGTGTGCGTGTTGGCGTGGTCCGTTCGCAAAGGTGTGTTTGTTTTATGAGTTGTTCGGCTGCAGCATAGTCCACCTGATCCAGTTGCTCAGCTATGGCATGTACTAATGACTCAAGTGGTTTGGCATAACCATTTCGCTGGAAATCAGAGCGAAAACGTTGGGCAACCTCGTGGCGTGAGTTGCGATCGCTCCAGTCGGTTAATCCGATTTGGGTCGCCAACGGAGATGAGGCAAGGTGAAATGCGGCCACGGTGTTGTCCGGATGATCGGTAAGCAGCAATAGGCTGCTGAAAAGCTGAACGATCGCATGCCCAATTGCGGGTACTCCACCGCCCTGTGTCGCATCTAATCCCTGTTGCCGAAAAGCGTTAACAGTCGTGGCAACAGAGTCGTTTTTTCGCAGGATGACACCGATACTGAGTGTTGGATTCTCTTCCAATAATTCGGTTGCAATGCTGATTGCGGTGCTAATCGTCTGGGCGAGTGCATCTCCGATATTTTCTGATGCAGCAGACTGGCGTAATTCTGCATAACCAGGTAGTTCGGCCACTCGGTCAGCGGCCTGGTGTGCTGTAAAATCGCTACACCAGTTTTCATAGACTTCGCGATTATCCGTGATTAACGGATTGTCGGTGAAATTGGCAAAGATGCAATTCACCGCGTTTAAGACGACTGGCGAGGAACGCTGGCTAAAATCACTTGGATCAGGTTCGATTTCAAATTGCCGTTCGAGGATGTCAAAGATTTCGCGCCGACCGCCACGCCATCCGTAAATAGCTTGCTTTGTGTCGCCAACACAAAATAGCGCGGCGCTGGTGTTGCCCGCAGTACGCGCAGCAATAGGCTCGAGCGCTCGCCATTGATCCAATGATGTATCTTGAAATTCATCGAGTAATAGATGTTTGATGTTACTGTCGCATCGAAATGCAATGCTCTCGCCGGTTTGTTGATGAGTTAATTCTTTAAGAATACGTGTAACGTCAGCGAAGCTAAGGCCATTGGCATTCTGTTTGAGTGTCGTGAAAATATCGGCGTAGTCTCGTACCAACTTATGGGTTGCGCAGTTGATTCCCGCAAGTTCCTCGATCAGATTCAACTGTACTTGTTCACCGAATCTTCGATAGATGGACTCAAGTACAGGAGGAATTTCCTTGCCATAGTATTTCTCTTCATCCTTAAGTATCTTTCCGAGCAATCCAGATTTGCCAAATTCCCGCCAGTTTTTATCAGTCAGCAGTGCTATATCATCATTCACTTTTTTGACAATGCGTTTATCGCTTGGGAGCTCAACGGCGGAAAGTTCTTTTAATAATGACTTCTGCTCTTCTTCAGCTATTGGCTCAGTAGCATAGGGAATATCCCATATTGATTCCGATGAATCCAAAAACACCTGATAGATAGGGCTGACGGCATTTATTATTAAATCACTAACGGATCTGCCAGCATCTCCTCTGGTAAGCATGCGAAACATGTCAGAAGCAGTATCTGTCTGGTATCCATCAAGCATCTGAGCAATGGTCTCGGTCTTCAATCCGGATAACTGAACGTCACTTAGGGTACTCCACGATGGAGATAGCCCCAACTCCAAGGCAAAAGCGCGGACCAGTTGCGCAAAGAATCCGTCAAGAGTGGTAATTTGCATACGATGCAAACAGGAGGTCAACGTTTTAAGCAGTTCACCAATTGTCTCACGTGTTACATCCGGATTCCCCGTATGTTTAGCTAATTGCTCGAGCTTAGCATCATCGAGCATGGCGTCCGCCAATCGAGTTAAAACACGGGTCTTGATTTCACCTGCCGCCTTGCGAGTAAAAGTCGAAGCCAAAATGGAATCTGGAGTTTCTCCGCCAAGTAATAACCGCATGTAACGATTAGTAAGCTGAAACGTCTTACCTGTCCCGGCTGACGCGCGTAACGATTCATTGGCAAACAGATCTGTCATGCTTCGCCTTCCGTTAACGAAGGCGCGTCTGCGAGCACTTGTCGAAACGCCGAATCCTGTAAGATCCAACTGTAATCGTCAGGGTATTTGCCCGACGATGCTGCGGGTGGCCAAAAGACGTCATTGCGGATTTTCTGGACAACTTCACGGGCGATCGTGTCCGCTTCTTCCAAGTCTGAATGCTCTACCTGAAGTTTCAAGGGAATTGTTTTGTTGAGATCCTTGGAGAGCCTCAGGTATGTAAACCCGACGGGTGCGTCGCCGGTTTCTTCTGCGGCCAGATGGCGGTACATCGGAAATTGTAGATCTTTCCAGCCATCTGCATTGCGAATATCGGAGTTCTCAATGGCTCTATCACCGGTCTTGTAATCCAGAAGCATCCATTGCCCTGTAGCTGGATTGTAATCCAATCGGTCAATACGACCGTCGAGGGTTAACTTAGGATCACAACCGGGCAAAATTGCCTCGCCCCCGGGCCATTCCGTACGTATTATTTCCCAACCTTGCCTCGCCCAGTCCGCCTGCCATTCTGCGAAAACACGTAGACGGTGCTGAATAGAAATTGCCTGCATTTGTACAGCAGGCAATGGAGAAACGCCAAAGTTGCGTTCTATTAGGTTTGAAAGCGTGCACGCTAAGTGGTCATAAAGTTTTTTCGAATCGGTTGATCTGCCATAGGTTGGATCCTTTAGCGTGTCGAGTAAATCGTGGACGATGTTTCCAAAGGATAAACCCGTCAATTCAGAAGTCTCGTCATCAGTGTGTTTAAGGTGTAGCACGTGTTTTAAGTAATAACGATACGGGCATTGCAGATAATCCCGGAAATGCCCAACTCCCAACTTCGTCGGGTTACCCGCGGATTCCACAGGGAGGGGGACTTGATGCATCGTTCGACTAGATAGAGCTGCTGGCTTGCGGGTAACGGAAGGGGCGGGCGAATCGTAAGCCTTGATGCGTGTCGCGATATCGTTCGCGTCCCCACTTAATAAGAGCCGGCTGGGCAAAAGAGTGTCACCAGCGGTGTCAAATGTTGGGATAAAGTAATGAGTCTCTACTCTCGCTTGCTTCAGCGCATTTAGATAGTACGCGTCCCGCGCGCTGCGACGATTGTTGTCCTCCACTCCTAACTCGGATCGTAGGGTATCCGGCAAAAATGGGTCGCCGGAAATATTTCTTGGTAAGACGCCTTCGTTAGCACCAAAAACCATGACTGCTTTAGCGGAATGAAATGGCACTTCCAACCAGCCTCTCAAGTCGACTCCATCGGCCACGGGTGCACTGGCGTCACCAGATCCCCAGTTTTGCATGAATACGTCTAGAAAGTCTGTCACTGAAATCGACAAATTAAGACGGTTGATGGCCTCGATGAGGCCGCTCGACACGCTCGAAGCAGTTGCGAGAGCATGAAGCTCAAGATTGGTTAAGCTGTGGGGTTTGCGGTTTCCGTAAATTATATTGAATAGCTGAAACACACCGTCGATAGCCTCGCTAGCCGTCGTGGCGTCCCGCATTGGTTGCGCGAGCTGCTCGAGAGAAACCAGCGTGTGATGTGCTAACGTGTGATGTTCCTCATCGATGCAGGTAGCAGTAAGCTCTGTTGCAAGATGATCGTTGAAATACTTATCTAGAGTGGCACAGATGCCTGTCTTGCCTAGTGCTCCTTCGAGCCACATCTGTAAGTCGCTGTGTCGTACAAGTTGTGCGACTATGTCGTAGCTCTGTTTCTCAACGAATTGGAGAAACAAGGCCAGTAGTGAATGCGGAGTACTTTCGCGTGTTTTTCCAGCAATCGGGAAGAAGTGTGAGACAGCGTGCGCTTCAAGTTCAGACTGGACAAATGGGACGTGATTTTCATTGGGCAAGGCAATTAACAACTCATTGCTGTCGTATGCGCCCTCGAATGAGGCGATGTGCCGCATCATCTGAAAGCATGTGCTGCTGATATCACTCGAAAATGTTACGTTATCGTGACTAACACAAGGTGCGGGAAATCGATGTTTTGCTGATAGGCTTCCGTTATCGTCGAAATATAGTGAGTCCGACTCGTCCGCTAAGACCAAGGCGTATACATCTGGAACGTGTGAAATCAGCGACCGCAAGGTTCGAGTAAGGTCAACTGTGCCTGCTAATACGATCGTAGGTGACGAATCAGGAACTTCATGGTGCTCAACAGCAAATAATCGAGCGGTCTGCTTATCCCACAAGTCTTGATCGTTTAGACGCTGAAGATAAGCATTTTGAAGTTCTGTTAACGTAGCCCAACGTCGAGCTTCAAGCTCTAAACCCTGTTTGATGCAATGCTGCTGAACGGTTTCAAAATTGATTTGGTCTCCAGCGAGCTCCCGGTGTAACCGTCCAAGGCGTGTTCCCAAATCAATCCAAAATGATAATGGACCCGTTTTTGGTGCCTTGGGGACGAGGGATAGCAGCTTCTCGTCTGCATGAAATTCCTGTAATAAGGTGGCCCAGGTAAGTAATTGCACTTCTTCTGATGCAAATGGTTTGTCCGGTCGGTATAGCGATTCCGCTAACGCTCCGGTCGTGACGACCTCTGGCGGAAAAAATGCTTTGTCCGAGTTTGCTGCGTATTGAAGTAGTGACTGTAATAATTGGCGTCGGGCACTGGAGGCGGGTACTGCCACCAGTACATGAGAAAGGTCACATGACTCCTGATCGGCAAAGCTGTCATATAGCCACGCAGCCACAGTTGAGCCAAAGTCACGTTGATAGCCAAGAAATTCTCTACGCATTGCGATCCTGGTATGGTCAGAAATAGCATTGCAGCGAATTGTACTAAAAATAGCAAGCCAACAAAAACTCTAGGAAGCTTTAAGAGTCGAGCTGACGGCGTCTGTTACTTCTTCACAAGGGCTTTTTAGGACGATTTGCCGTGCAGACTCAGAGCATTGTGAGATGCTGACACTATATAGGTTGAGCGGAAGGCAATCGTCAATCTTCTCTGCCCATTCGATGAGGGTAATGGCGTGGGACTGAAACCATTCGTCGCCACCGATTGCTAGGAAATCATCTGAATCGTTTAAACGATATACGTCAGCGTGGATTAAAGTCTTGCGACCTATATACTCGTTGCAAATTACAAATGTAGGGCTGGTTACTATTTGAGGGTCAATGTCCAGCTCAGATGCCATTCCCTGAACTAAAAGTGTCTTTCCTGCACCTAAGGTACCGTGCAACGCTACGGCCGCTTGTTCGGGCAAAGCATCCGCAAATGCTCGGCCAAAGCGAAGAGTATCGGAGACAGAAAAACTATCAAATATGTAAGTTGAATATTGCATACGGCTGGTCTAGTGCATAAAGCCAAGTGATTCGAGTGGGACTTTGGAGTTGCCGTTACATAATAGTAGAGCTTTTTCTTCCGTAATATCGCCGATTACTAATAGTGACCGCTCAAGCTCTTTTGGCAACGGGTTCGATCGAAAATCATGTGGAGTAATAGTGAAGAGTAGCTCGAAATCCTCCCCATCGTTAAGGGCATGGTCGATTGGCGAGTGGCCGTCACGATCGGCTAGACAACGAGCTGCTTCTGAAATGGGTAGTTTTTGCGATTCTATAATGGCCCCAACATTACTCGCTTTACATAGTCGGTGAAGGTCACTGGAAAGTCCGTCGCTGAGATCCATTGCGGAAGACAGCTGCACAAATTGGGACAACTCATCCAATAATCCAATTCGTGGCTCGAAGGAAAGATGGTGTCCAAGAATGCTTCCTCCTAAAGGGCCACTTACACATACAAAGTCGCCGGGTTTAGCGGTGGAACGTAGGATGGGCGAATTATGTTTGCAAAAACCGTGCATTGTGACGGTTACCACTAAGCCGCCACTCCATGCGTTGAAGTCACCGCCGGCAATCTTGCAATTGCATTGCATGGCAGCACGCTGGATTCCAGCGTATAACGACTTCACACTCGTCAGGCTCCAGTGCGATGGGATTACAAGGTTTACAAACAGCTGGGTCGGATAGGCGCCCATCGCCGCTATGTCGCTGGCATTCACCATGACAGCCTTAACCCCAATTTCTTCAGGTGTCACCTCATTGAGAATGAAGTCGACGTCTTCTGTAATGGCATCTGTCGTAACTACTAACGGGCCGTCAGCGTTGATTATCGCTGCGTCATCAGTGAAGTCGCCAAACACTTCTGATTGGGTCTCAGATTGTTCCTGTAACCAGGTAATAAAGTCTGCTTCCATCCTCTTAGTGTCACAAAATAGAGAATGTGCGTACAGTGGCGAGGGCCACGTCTATTTATTTGAGAGAGAAATCTGTCCGAAGAGAAATTCTGTGTCGCGATACACGTAAAACGATACGCTGTCACGATTTCGGACAATGATATTGTCGAGCACAAACGAAAGGTTATCGAGCGTAATCGTTTCCCATTTGTGAATACCCAAAATAATATCACCTGGCTGAATACCCTGAGCGGCGGCAGGACTGTCAGTACGTACTTCCAGTACTTTTAGACCACCACGGTATGAGGTCTTCTTTGTGTTGAAAGTCTTGTTGATAGAAACGGCTCTAATCCCCATTCGAGTCCAAGCAGTTTCGGCTCCTGGATGAACCGTTGTTGTGGCGGCCATAGAGCTAAGAATTACCTCTACTGGTGACTCACCTCTAACAGCCTGAACCACCAACTTGTCCTCCTTCTC
>JAKUOW010000013.1 GCA_022451045.1 Pirellulales bacterium
ATATGGGTCAGTACAGTGTGATGAAGAATTATGCGAGCATATTTTACCTAAGGGATGCGATTCGTTTGATTCCTATATGCAAACATCTAGTGTTGATTTTAGCGATCTTCCTGATTCGATTGATTGGCGAACGGAAAATGCTGTAACTCCAACTCCGGCAATCATCACCTTCATGCTAGTTAAGCAACTCCTCGGGGCTGGGTAATTGCTTGTACTTGATTTCACCCGCTTTAAGTGAATCACGCCATGCCCGAGTCTTCAAAGACTGCCGTGCCGGATCCACTTCTGCATAGTAGAGTTGCGTCTTACCTGTAATGCGTTTTAGCGAATATATCGCTACTGCACGCACTGCCATTTGCGAGTGCTCCAGATTCTCAACCAGATCAATGGCCTCTTCGCCTTCCAACTGAATCGCTGTATACCCCCGTAACATCCGAATAATCAGTTCAGCATCATCACCATATTGTGACTTTAGGATCCGAACCAATTCACTCGCCTCATCTTTTCCTGTCAGTATTACTTCACTAAGTGATTGCACATATCCTTCCCAACGACTGCGAAATTCACTGTTACCAAGGGCCGCGACCATCGCCGTTGGGTCACCAGCCTGAAGGAGTACTGTTGGCATCGCACCTCTTACCTCAAGTAAACGATGGGATTCGTATTGCGTATGCAAAACCTCAAGTACTGGACCTGCTTGCAGTGCGAAGACTTCACCGAGTGTTTCACCAACACGCTGATCTGCATGTGGCATCCAATCCGGGCCAATCCATTCCGGCAAACGATTAGCGATCTTATATCGTATCTGCTGCTGGCCAATGAGAGTGTAAAACCCATAGCCACTTGCCGGTGCCGCTGGTGACTCTGAACCTTCAATTGCATCGACCCATCGCCCTTTCTTTCGGCCGTACATTTTCACAACTGGCACCACCTCCTTCTGATTAATTCTCAGTCCAGGTTCAAAATATCGTTGTGTATCGATGAACATCTCACTTCCTGTCTCCGGCAACTCCAATAATCCGGTCCTGCCAGCCAGACTCAAACCAATCGCCTGTTGTTGACCTTGATTGGAAATTACTACCTTGCCCGAATGCACGACCAATTGTGGCAAGCCTTCCGAATCAGGTACCGCAAGTTCCACTTCGCCGCTGGACACGATGCGAACATGGATGTTTTGATTGAATAAGAACTCAGTATTGAATCCGGTGACACAAATGATGCGGTCTCCACTAAACAGCGGTGAGGCAGTAACCAATCGCGTCCATTCATTTTTATCCTGTGGCTTTACGAATGTGATTTGTTCGTCTGCCAGAAATTCTCCAACCTGTACGCGTTCCGGCAGTGGCTCTTCAGTTGGCTCAGCTCCTTCAACAGCTAACCCAATCGGAGATCCTTCGCCTGCCAACTGAGGTTCACCGAGGTCATCCGGTACTTTCAGTTCCTCGTCATCCTGAGGTGATTCATCTTCAACAACCTTGTTATCAGCAATTTGTTCGCGTAGCTGTTCCAATTCATCCACCGGTACCACTTCATCACTGCTCGTGATAACAGCAACTGCTTGGCCGTTTTCGTCAAGCTTTACGGTTACGTCTCCAACTTGACGCGTATCAGAATCCTCCTGACCTTGATCCTCATTCATAGCAACAACAGTCGCACCATCAACCGATTCCTTGAATAAGCTGCCAATCAGTGCATTTTCATGACTAATTGGACCATTAAATCGAATGACACATAGTGCGATAATCACAACCAGAGAAAACGATTTGAATAACTTCCACGTGGTAGAGGCTTCTACACTCTCCATGTAACTGGTTGCCTTATCCATTCTTGGGCGCACTAGTTGCTCCCGTCTCTGGATGTCCTCCGCGTTTTTTGGATCTTCCATTAATACGTTGACCGGTGATTCTTCATCACTTGCGGGTGGTAAATCATCTGGTTCAATTGCGTCTGATTGATTCATAGTCGAGACTGACCGTGCCACGGGATCGCCTGATGCCATATGATCCGGTAATCCAATAATCCTGTTTCGCAATTCGGGATTTACGTCTGCCATTTTTTCCAGAACGACCGTCAGCACACTATGGCAACCCTTTACTTCCGCCAAATACATATCCGAGTCCAGACAAATTCGCTCAAATTCGTGGATCCGTGATTCTTCGAGTGTGTTGTCCAGATACTGGGCCACGCTGTTCGGGTCTGCACCGACCCCGCGGCCGTCCAGCTTAGGTGATGTAACCGCTGGATTGCGCGATGCCGTTAGCGTTCGATAAACCAAGTCCGTTGCAAATTCACTGTCGTTGATTTTTGCTGCTAGCTCATCCGATTGCTGGGATTCCAGTAGTCCATCGAGATAAGCCAGAAGTGTTCTCAGTGTTAAACGCATGTAGATTTTCCGCTTTATGAAAGGGAGAAAAACATCGGGGTCAGCATTATGTAAACAGTGCTATGACAAATAAAATCAGTCGCACACCTATGTAGTGCGGATTCACGGTAGAATTCGTACATCTAAATCCGAATTTTTTGTATTTCTTTTATCAGAGCCTGACATGTCCTCACTATTTGATGCGTCAGAACAGAATAATTTGGAACAAGCAAAGCCGCTCGCCGCCCGCATGCGTCCAACAACACTTGAAGAGTTTGTCGGGCAACAGCACTTTCTCGGCGAAGGAAAACTGTTACGTAAATTACTCAAAGCAGATCGGCTGGGAAGCGTTATCTTCTTTGGACCACCTGGTTGTGGCAAAACAACGCTCGCACGGCTGTTAGCTACCGAAAGCTCCCATCGCTTTGTGCAACTTAGCGCTGTTACAAGTGGTGTAAAGGACTTGCGGGAAGTACTTGAATACGCCCGCCACGATCTTGCAGCCGGAGGAGAGAAGACGCTGTTGTTTATCGATGAAATTCATCGGTTCAACAAAGCGCAACAGGATGCTCTGCTGCCGGATGTCGAGGAAGGCATTGTCACTCTGGTCGGTGCCACAACGAGCAACCCGTTTTTTGCGGTAAATAGTGCGTTGGTGAGCCGGAGCCATATCTTTCAGTTTGAGCCTCTAGGTACTCAGGATGTGCAACAGTTACTCAATCGGGCTTTGGAGGACAAGTACCGTGGTTTAGGTAGATTTGACGTTACCCTCGAAGCAACTGCAGCGGAATACATCGCCAAGGTCTGTGATGGAGATGCGCGCCGCGCGTTATCTATTCTGGAAATCGGTGTTTTAGCGAGTGATTCCTTCCCGTTGACGTTTACCCGCGAACTAGCGATGGAATCTATCCAGCGCAAGGCAACGCACTATGATCCGACTGGGGATGATCATTACGATACCGTCAGCGCACTGATTAAGAGCATCCGTGGAAGTGATCCTGATGCCTCTATTTATTGGCTAGCGAAGATGCTTGAAGCCGGTGACGATATTCGGTTTATCTGCCGCCGCCTGGTAATTCTTGCAAGTGAAGATATCGGCAATGCCGACCCACAGGCACTTGTAATTGCCGTTTCATGTATGCAGGCGTGTGAAATGGTCGGACTACCAGAATGCCAACTTACGCTGTCTCAAACCGTAGCATATTTGGCATGCGCACCCAAAAGTAATGCCGCTACCATAGCCATTGGGACCGCCCGGGGGGATATCAAAAACGGTCGAATTCTGCCTGTTCCGGTCGCACTTCGTGACAAGCACTATAGCGGTGCCAAGGAACTTGGGCACGGTGAAGGTTACAAGTACGCACACAATCATGAAGATGGGATTGCTGCAATGGACTACCTGGGGGTCGATGTACAGTACTATCAACCAACCGACCGAGGATTTGAAGCAGAATTGAAACAGCGTCTCGAAAAAATCCGAGAGATACTCGCGCAGGCCAAAACTCCGGCAGAAGACTCCTAGAGCTTGCAGCTCTCATCAACGAAAATCATCCTGCGAAAAAACTGTAAGAAATAGTAGGATTGCTCTAGTCGCGAATGGCTGGAAAACCTATCATTCCACCGGATTTGTTGGGCATTTTATGTACCCATCGCAAGTGTGAACGTCACCGCGATGATGCCAATCACACCAAGGATTATCCACCAAATGGGTTTTCCTTCCCACATATTGGTATCCGCGATGATATACATCCGACAATGAGGACATTGGTCGGCGTATTCATAGACCTCTTCACCGCAATGCGGACACGGAATGGCCTCACCACCGTCATCCCAGCCTTCCTCAAATCCATCGTCGAATTCATCGTCGTATTGTGATTCGTCGAACACGTGAAATACCTTTTCAACAACAACTTACTCAATCTACCACGCGTGGGATTCGTCAAGGAGGACGAACGATGCAACGGATCAAGACTATCTTTGTCTTCGCATTTATGACAACCATTTTATATGGTGCATATGTCGTGTTGTACAAACCCGTGCCAGCCCCACCTGCTGAAGTGCAGTCCGTCATGGACGCCGGCTTGCCGGAACCAGACATCGGGTTTGGTAGTGAGGTCTCTCCGGAAGATTTACTAGCAAATATTAATGAAGACTCCGGTTCCAGTTTAGATGCACCCGATGGTGAAACAATTCATATCGGCTCGGCAGAAGATGAAGGCTCATTTGTATCGCCCGCGGAAGACCTCAACACTACCGAGACCGCTGAAAACTCTGACGACACAGCCTTCACGCTGAATGATGATGGAGCCGTAAGCGGTTCTATTTCTGATTTTGGAAGTGCTGCAGAAGCTGAATCGTCTGTCGACACCAGCGATGTCGTGACAACCACAGATGATGGAAGTTTTAACGTGAGTTCCAATGACGGTAGTTCAACGGTCTCAGATTCGGGTACATCCACAGATGACAGTACATTCCAAGTATCCAGCAATTCCTCCAATTTCAATGCTGACACAACAAATACTGATGATACATTTCAGGTCAACAAGGATACGGCTACTCTTGGAACACCTGTATTTGATGAAACCTCGGTTACCCCGGCGAACAACACGGCTGAGTTAGAAACCTCTGTCGTGGCTGATGCGAATGAATTCTTCGACGCGTGGATGTCAGCACGCGAACAGGTCAACAACGGTGAGCTAAAGGCAGCCCTTAAGAAGCTGTCGGCCTATCAAAATAATCCGAGCGTTAGTGAATCCCATCATCAACAACTATTATCCACACTGGACTATCTCGCAGCTGAAGTTATTTACAGCCGCAATCATCACTTGCAACCAGCTCATCTCGTTAAGGATGGTGAGACGGTCGAGTCCATTGCACATCAATTTAATGTGCCGGCAACGTTACTGAGGAATATCAATGGGTTTAGACCCGAAGTTCAACCGGCCTCTGGTGACGAGATCAAGGTGATGCAAGGTCCGTTTCGAGCAGAAGTCTCACTTACTACAAATGAGCTGACACTCTTTCTAGATGATATGTATGCAGGACGCTTCACGATTAAAGTCGGCACATCCCCTGCCCCGCGAGCCGGTACTTTTCAAGTTCAGGCCAAACAACTCGATAGATCATTCATTACCACAACCGGTCAAGTGATACCGGGCGGGCATGAAGCCAATCCGTACGGTGCTTTTTGGCTGGATCTGGGCGGTAACCTATGCATCCACGGTCAACCTGAAGTGGCCGTAACAGCGCAACTGCCCGTTGGTTGTATTCAGTTGGGCAAAAGAGATGCAGCTGATATGTTTGGAATTCTCAGTACTGGCAGTAAAGTAATTATTCGTTAGCCGGTGGAGCAATCCCAAAATCTTCAATGGTAAGCAGCGTCTGTAGTTGATAGCCGGCTGACTCGAAGTTCTCACGGCCGCCTTCCATGCGGTCGATGATCGCGATGACGCCGAGAACCGTTAACCCAGCTGCTTCCACATGCTCGATCGCCTTAAGAGAGCTGCCACCGGTCGTTACCACATCCTCGACGATAACAACCTGATCACCTGCTGCCACTGGTCCTTCTACCTGGTTACCCTTGCCGTGTTCCTTGGCCTCTTTGCGCACGATGAAGGCACGCAGCTGTTTTTCCTGAGACGCCGCTTCGGTAATTACCGCTGCTGAAATTGGATCGGCACCAATGGCCATCCCACCGACAGCATCCGGAAGTGTATCCCCAAGGATTTCCAGGATACCCCGTGCTATTAGCTGAGCACCGCGTGAATCCAAAGTCACTTTGCGACAATCAAGGTAATAGCTTGCTTTCTTGCCTGAAGCGAGAGTGAACTCTCCAAACTCAAGTGCGCGCTCACGCACAATTTCTATTAGCGCATCTTTTGAATACATCGGTCACTCCTGCATGTTGCCTTGCTGCTGCCCGTTTTATCAACAGGTCGTCGCGGCATTATAACGGCTGCAAGCGTCCCTATGCACCGGCCTTGGCTCGTGCTTCTCGTAAACCGCGACTGAGGATGTCGCGAAGCATCGGCGAGTAGTCTTCAAACTTGTTCTCGTCCGGAGTGCCATCAGCAAATTGATAGATCGCATCGCGTGGCTTCATGCCAAGTGCCAGAAGCGTCGAACTAACTGTTCCACGATCCTGACCATGAATAACCATGCTCGGGCGACCCGGAGCAGATGGGCTTCGAGCAAATACCTTACTGGCAACAGCAAGAAACTTGACAGGAGAATCCAAAGTCTGAAGTGTCAAAAGTCGATGGGCTAACTGCACTCGCTCGTCGCGGGGATCATTTAAGTCCTGATTCGCGATGATGTTTAGGCCTTCCTGAAGTGGTACTACATTGGGATCGTCTCCGCCATGTACGCACCAACCGGACTCCCTGTCAGCGATGATATAGTTAACACCTTCGTAACGATTTGAACTTAGCTCGTCCATCGCCAAGTGCACCGCTTGCTGAGCACTATCACTACGTAGTAACTCGCGACACAATACACCACGGCTTCGTGGTACGATCGGTGGCAACATCTTTCGACGATTTGACGCCGCTACGAATAAACCGTTCTGATTTATCCCAAGCCAAGTTCCACCACTCTGTTGGTCTCCACCACAGAGAATTCGAGGTTTTCCAGACTGAATCGACGGCGTTGTGCTTGGCCGGTCATAAAACTCCTCGCGATTTGCTGCTACAAGTATCGGGGAGCCTTCTACTAACTGGTATTGAATAGCCAGAATACACATGAAGTATAAGAACCAATCCTTCCTAGTCGGTATTACTTAAGTCGATAAAACTGCGGGCAATTGAACATCTCAATTTGCAAACAACTCTATCTCTGTAAATCCATTTTTTGGTTTTTCTTACACCCAAGAGGTGGATTTTCCACACCCTACAGGCAGTGTTCTAAGACACTGGTTAAACAATCCAATGTAGTCGCGCATTTCGACCTCAAACACCCTATTTTAGGGGGTTTGTAAAGATTAGTGCCGTGTTTTCCTGCAGTCGCGTTGTTTACACCCCCTTTGAGCCTCTATTGAAATCCTATAAAGTGCGAAATTGACCACCAATGTTACGTTTTGCGCCATTGGCACACCTGTTTCAGCGGCGAAAATGCACATAGATCCACATCCACCGATAGGAATACTCCTAAATGCCGTCAAACACCCCACCCATCCGCATTGCAATCATCGGCGCAGGCGCTGTAAGTGACTATCACCACGTTCCTGGCATAAATATAGATCCTCGCTGTGAACTGGTAGCGGTCTGTGACCAGAGTGAAGCACTGTTAGAACAACGTCGAAGTGATTGGGGAATAGACTACGTAACGACAGATTACAACCAAATCTGTAACGACCCTGACATCGACGCCGTAATAATTGCGACGCCCAACTTCACACATCATGACATGTCAGTTGCCGCAGCCAATAACGGCAAACACATCATGTGTGAAAAACCACTCGGGCTAAACTCGGACGAAGTACGCCGGATGCGTGATGCAGCTCGGGATGCTGGCGTAGTACATATGACAGCCTTTACCTATCGATTCGCACCATCGATGCGGTATATGCGACATCTTGCTAAATCCGGTGAGTTGGGTGAGCTACGACACTTTCGCAGTCAGCGTTTCCTTGACTGGCCTGAAACCAGCTGGGCATGGCGACAGTATAAGAAGACTGCCGGGGCAGGTGATTTATTTGACATGACGATACACCGCATTGACTTCGCCATGGACCTCATGGGTCCAATCAACAAGCTCTGCGGCGCCGTTGCACAGTTTACTCCCAGAGACAAGACCGTCGATGGCCAGGACTGTGAACCATCTGACGTTGATGATTGGTCCGCACTAATTGGCGTTTTTGACAACGGTAGCGTCGGTGTCTGGGAAGGCACAACGCTCGCCAAGGGATATCATAAGGACGGATTTGGGCATGAATGGGCAGAAATCAACGGATCCGAAGCATCTGCTGTATATCAACTGCGAGAACCAAACCGGATTTGGCTCGGTCGTACCGGCAGTGATCTTGCACCGGTAGAAGTTCCCGAGGAATTCCTCAAACCCGCGGACAGCCCACGGGTTGTGGGGGAAGGAGACCCTGCCACCGTCTTCCGTTATGACTTAGTCTGGGAATTCGTATCAGCGATTGTGGAAGGCCGTCAAGCCGTACCGAGTTTTGATCATGGCCTTAATTCTCAAATCATTGCCGATTCAGTATTGGAATCCAATGAAAACGGGGCATGGATCAATGTTGCATCACGCCTTGAACCTGTTGACTAAGGATTATTGAATTGGCTCTCGTTGACTCAGTCACAACCAGTCGTCAAGTTGATGCCCTCACGGGTATCAACATTCTATCGACAGGATCATATGCGCCTGAGCAGCGAATACTCAACGAAGATCTTGCCAAGCACGGATATGATGCTGAGTGGATCATCCAACGCACTGGAATCGAATGTCGACACCAAAGTGCGCCTGGAGAAGCAACCAGCGACGTAGCCTTACAGGCTGCTCGAAATTGCCTGGAACAAGCTAATACCGACCCATCGGAAATCGACCTCATACTTGTCGCCACAATCACACCGGACCAACAAACACCATCCACTGCTTGCTTACTGCAACACAAACTTGGGTCCAATGCACCGGCGATGGATATTGGTGCAGCGTGTGCTGGATTCATGTACGCACTGGTAACTGCTGCACAGTTTATAAAAACCGGCACCTATGAACGCATCCTAGTTGTTGGTGCTGACCTGATGACGCATACCGTTAACCCCGAAGACAAGAAAACGTTTCCACTCTTCGGTGATGGCGCTGGTGCGGTACTTGTCGGACCAGGCAATGACGATCAAGGTTTACTGGGTTACACGCTTGGTGCCGATGGTGAAGGCGGGTGCCTCTTACACGTACCATCCGGTGGCACACTTAGCCCCCTCACCTCAGAGACAATTAGCGACAACCGACACTTTTTAGAAATGGATGGGCGAGCCGTCTTCAAATGGGCAGTCAGGATGCTGGCGAGCAGCGTTAACCAGGTGCTCAAGCACACCAACCTCTCCATTGATGATTTAGATCTTGCGGTGTTTCATCAAGCAAACATCCGAATACTTGATGCGGCCCGAGAGAACCTCGGACTACCCACCGACAAAGTTATCGTAAACCTCCACGAATATGGAAACACTTCCGCAGCGAGCATCCCGCTTGCATTGGATGAAGCCAACCGCAATGACCGCATTAAACCGGGCGATAAGATACTATTAAGTGGGTTCGGCGCTGGACTCACATGGGGCACAGCAATCATTCAATGGTAATACCACCGCATTGCCCTTCTTGATCACCGTCTCAACTCAAAATGCTTCCTCATTTCAAAGGACTAACATGACTGCTGCAGATACAGATGCCAGTTCCCAGATAAAAACCCTCGCCGATCGTAGTGAAGTCGCTGTTAGTGACACATGGGATCTTTCGAGCCTGTTTGAGTCCAATGAACAGTGGGAAGCAGCCTTTAATGAACTGGAAGCCCGCCTGGGAGAAATCCAGGAATTCGATGGTAAACTCGCCGAGAGTGCATCATCGTTGGCGGCCTGCCTGAGGCTGGACAGCGAACTGGACCGGCAAGCAGAACGCTTGGCATATTACGCGATGCTTCGTACCAGCGAAGATGTCGGCGACAGTGGCAGCCAGGCCATGTATGCAAGATTTCAAAGCATCGCATCAAAACTAGCTCAGGCCAGCAGCTTTATTCGACCTGAAATCATGTCGATCGATGCAGACAAGATGAATGCCATGCTTCAGGACGAGGAATTAAGTTTATTCCAACTGCAACTGGAACGGATGCTCAAGTATCGGCCTCACACGCTAAGTCAGGAGGGAGAACAAATCCTGGCGATGCAATCAGAGATGGCTTCAGCAGCGAGAAAGACTTTCGAACAACTCCATAATGTCGACATGAAGTTCGGCGCTGTGGAAAACGAAAATGGCGAACAGGTTGAGCTTAGTAATGCAACTTTCGGACAATTCCTACAATCTCCTTCCAGAGAGGTTCGCAAGACAGCCTTTCATCAGTATTACGACAACTATCAATCACACGAGAACACGCTAGCCGCCACACTCGGCGGATCCATTCAAAAAGACGTCTACTACGCCAAGGTGCGAAACTACGATAGCGCGTTGTCAGCGGCACTTTTCCCTGACAATATGCCAAGCACCGTATACGACAACCTGATCCAGTCAGTCCGAAATCATCTTCCTTCTGTATACCGTTATCTCGATGTCCGTCGAAGGATGATGGGGATTGATGAAATCCACCACTATGACACATACGTACCAATCATTTCCGAAATCGAATGTGATTATCCATGGGATCATGCCGTCGACGTCATCATGGAGTCGCTCCAGCCACTCGGTGAAGAGTACTTAAGCGCTCTCGACACTGGACTACGTGGGCGATGGTGCGACCGTTATCCCAACAAGGGAAAACGCAGTGGCGCCTTTAGTGCTGGTTCATTCGATGGCGACCCGTACATCTTGATGAACTACAAACCAAAAGTATTGGATGATGTGTTCACCTTGACACATGAAGCTGGCCACTCGATGCACTCGTATTACTCATCATCCAACCAGCCGTACGAATACTACAACTACACGATTTTTGTTGCAGAAGTTGCGTCCACATTTAATGAGCAGTTGCTCGGTCATCACCTGATGCAAAATGCAACGGACGACCGTGAACGGATGTATCTGATCAACAAAGAAATCGATAGTATTCGCGGAACGATCATTCGCCAAACTATGTTCGCTGAGTTCGAGAAGATCACCCACGAGATGATCGAAAGTGGAGAGCCATTAACCACTGACAGTTTCAAAGCAGTCTATAAAGAACTGCTACAAGCATACTTCGGTGATAACTTCAGCATCGACGATCAGCTTGAACTGGAGTGCTTCCGCATTCCACACTTCTATCGCGCTTTCTATGTTTACAAGTACGCCACCGGGTTATCAGCAGCAATCGCCTTAAGCGATCGAGTCCTTAACGGTGGCGAACAGGAACTTACCGACTACCTAGGCTTCCTCAAAGGTGGTTGCAGTAAAGATCCACTGGACCTGTTACGTGGCGCGGGAGTAGATATGGAATCTCCTGATGCCGTTAACACGGCCCTTGCAAGATTCGAAACCCTGGTCGATCAACTTGACGAGATGAGCAAAAACAACGGGTGATAACCAGTCACAGCCAGTCACCACCCGTTATTGTTTTTAAGTCGAACTCAATCCTGCTTGATTACTCGTTTGCTTCTTCAAACGCGGAATCAAATGCGCGATTACTTGGGTCAAAATCCAGTTGCTTCGTAAATCGGCAAGCTTCTGTTGCTCCAAATTCGCGATCCATTCCGGAATCTTCCCATTCGATGGAAAGCGGGCCATCGTAACCGATGTCATTTAAGGCTCGAATAATCTCTTCGAAATTCACTCCGCCACGACCAGGGCTACGGAAATCCCAACCACGTCGGTGATCACCGAAATTCAAATGACTGCAGTTAATGCCCGTTCTGCCATTGAGCGTCGTGATGGCATCCTTGACGTGGACGTGATAGATGCGATCTGGGAATGCCCGGATGAATTCCACCGGATCGATACCCTGCCAAATCAGGTGGCTCGGATCAAAGTTGAATCCAAATTCTTCGCGATTGTCCAACGCTTCAAGTGCTCGTTGAGCAGTATAAATATCAAATGCAATCTCTGTTGGGTGAACTTCAAGTGCAAACTTGATTCCACATTCTCCGAACACATCAAGAATCGGATTCCAACGCTCTGCTAGCAGATCGAATCCTGCATCAATCATGTGCGGAGGATTCGGCGGGAAGGAGTAGATCAGGTGCCAGATACTTGAGCCTGTGAAGCCGTTCACAACATCAACACCAAACTTCTGGGCAGCACGCGCGGTGTCTTTCATCTCCTGAATGGCACGCTCGTTTACGGCTGCTGGATCTCCATCTCCCCAAATATAATCAGGGAGAATTGCGTCATGTCTCTCGATGTTATCGAGAACTGCCTGCCCAACCAAGTGAGCACTGATAGCTAAACACTGTAGATTGTGTCGTTCCAGTTGCTCATGTTTTTCCGCACAGTAATTCTCTTCGTTTAGTGCGCGTTGTACTTCAAAGTGGTCACCCCAACATGCCAGTTCGATACCGTCATATCCAAACTCTGCCGTTTTCTGACACATAACCTCTGAAGGTAAGTCAGCCCATTGTCCAGTGAATAGCGTTACAGGTCGCGCCATGAAAATACTCCTTAAGTGTTCGCGTTTTGGCTTGCTCGGGACGCGAATACAAATCTCAATACCCAAGAAAACTTTGCTTTAACGACGGGAAGCTAAATAATACAGTTACCCGTGTGTCTCGTTCATTTTGTAGGCACTCACTGTTCGATGCAACTAGGTGTCACCCTAACTTAACCATTGATGTAATCGGGCATTTCACATTACAATTCCTCGCCCATTGGAAAGTGGAGAGTTACTGATACTGAAAAGTCGAATACGGATCCCACCGTTTATGCCAAACCACAAGTCACTATTATTAATCGCGCTAATCATCTCGTTATCGAGTACAGCCATCAATGCTGCGCCCATCGTGCGATTGGAATTACTGATCGATGGAAATCAGGGATTGCGTTATGCACCGAAGTGGGTGGAGTTTGTGGAGAAGGTAGGCAATTACAACGTACGTGTCCGCAGCAAAAAACCCGGTGAAAAACCTGAGGTTCGGCAAACCGGTTCAAAGACATCTCCCATCTACACGGTAATCGGATTCATTACAGAGCGTGAAGTTGTACTACACGCTGCAAAATTCCGATTGGGTGACGTGGATGGCCTAAAAAAATACCTCGAACGACTCAAGGGAGATGGCGTTAAGTCGCTCACCGAAGAAATTGGGTTATTCGATTTGACGCGAGAGCAAATCGTCGATGTTCACAAAAAGCTATCACAGCCCATCGTGTTTTCCACTCGTGGACGTCCAGTAGGTCAAATCCTTTTTGACCTCGCTGATCTGGTAAAGATGGAATTCGCAATTGATAGCTCTGTTTCATTTGTGGCCAAGTCTGGTGAGAAGTTCCAACACGAGATGAAAGGCCTTTCCGCTGGCACAGTCTTTGCTGCAGTTCTAAGAACTCACGGGGTCGCGCTCGTTCCCGAGAAACCGCCCGGCAAACCGACCCTGCTAAGGCTAGCGTCACTCAGCGAGACCCAAGATTTTTGGCCAGTCGGCTGGCCATCCAAGGCGAGGCCTGCCGATCTTGCACCCGATTTATTTAAGAATCTGACCGTAGAAATCAAAGACACCGAATTACATAAAGTCATCAACGCAATCAGCCCCAGGCTCAAGACACCCGTGCTTGTGGATGAGCGGGCAATGCTTGCGACGGGTGTGGACTTGAACAAAAAAGTCACCGTCCCGCCTGGTCGATCGTACTACAAGAGAATACTCGATACCGCTTTGGCCATGGGTGGCCTGCGTTGTGCTATTTTGGAAGACGACTCCGGTCGCGGCTTCCTTTGGATTACTACCGCCAAACCCTATCCGTAAACCTATGCAACTCCTGCTCATTCTTGCTTCGCTGCTGGCACCTGCGGATGAATCTGCTGTTCAGCAATATCATCGGGACTTAGTGGACCTGGCATCCAAGTGCACTGAACTCAATTTGGATGATCAGGCGGAGATCACTCGCAATTGGGCCGCAACGCATCGTGCAGACCAGATTGATCTTTATATTCCCATATCGAAATCAACTACTCTGTCGGAAAATGCGCCTCAACTGGTGAAATTCTGGCATGAGCGATTCTTGGAAATACGCAGCCAATACGCTGAACACCTCTTCAACAATGCTGTTGCCATCCGCAGTGAAGACCCTGGCAGAGCCTATAAGTTGCTCTATCAAGCGCTACGGGAGAATCCAAATCATAAGCAAGCATTGACGGCGTTGGAGTTGGATACCCAGTCCAGTGTAAAGGTTACAAAGCCCGGCGTAATTCACTCCCGCGCCACATGGCCAGCACGCACCTACTGGCGGCTTGAGTCCCGATATTTTGTGATTGATACCAACAAAAGCCGTGAAGCGGCCGAACACATTCATGCGGAACTGGTAGCACTTGAAGCGGCATGGAAGCAAGTGTTCTATTCATATTGGGCGGATTCAACGGCGTTAGCCAAGCGTTTAGAAGGCCAAGACGTTTCATTGGCAAAACATCGAAATGCAACTCGTAAACATCGGATCATTGTGTTTGACACAAGAAGTCAATATGCCTCTTTTCTGGAGAGCAAGGGCAGTAATGCCACCGCATCACTTGGTTTATACGATGATAAATCTCAAACGTCATACTTCTTTATTGATGACCTTGATACACGTGATACATGGTTACACGAAGTAACCCACCAGTTCTTTCAGGAACGTGGTCCTGGCGTACTAAATATAGGTCGCAATCAAAACACGATGCTTGTCGAAGGCATCGCCATGTACATGGAATCATTGCGAGAGGTCTCCGGACATATCACCCTCGGTGGCTGGGAATCGAACCGCCTTCAATTTGCTCGCTACTATCGACTCAACGGACAATTCCACATACCAGCCAAAGACTTAATGGCGTTGGGAATGTCTGAAATACAGGGGCATCAAAGTCAGGGGGAGCTTTACTATGAAGCGGCCGGTCTTGTGCACTCGCTGATGAACAGCGAAAGCGCGAAAGCAAGTGAGTTAAGGTCAAATCTCATTGAGGTAATCAGCGGTATATACCATGGAAAAGACACCGATCAGGATCTAGCAACAACCGTGGCTCCCTGGGATTGGATTGAAGAAAATTACGTGCCGTTTCTGGTTATTTCTGATCAGGATGTTTCTAACCTCGATTCAGATACCCGTATTAGGAATCTGGTACTCGCCCAATCGCCAGTTACGGACCATAGCCTGAAGATCATTGGGAAATACAAGGATCTCAACTGGCTTGATCTGACCTATTCAAATGTGACGGATGATGGTGTACAGCACCTCTCTTCATTGAGCAATATTCGTAAACTCTCATTTGAGGGTACTAAGATATCAAACAGTTCGGCTGAGATACTTAGCAGTTTTCCGGATCTGATCGAACTGGATTTTTCGAACACACCGATTTCAGATGATGCCGTTGCTCAAATTACTCGCAAAACCAAGCTAGAAGTCTTGTATCTCACGGGCACGAAGATTACCGACGAGGGGTTAAACAAGCTTGCATCTTTACGTAATCTGGAAGTACTGGATGTTCGCAAAACGAATGTTAGCGATGCAGCCGTCGAGCAGCTAATGAAAATGCTGCCAAAGCTACAACGGTAGCTCACCCTTTTACACACAATCGTTTAATTAACACGTCATTCGGGGAGACTCTCCATGCGACCGTGGATTCTTGCTGAGGCAAACTACGCTTACGTCAAAGAAAACCCGTACGAAGTAGCCGTACTGCCGCTCGGCGCCACCGAGCCGCATAACCTACATCTGCCATACGGCACCGATTGGTATGAAGGTACAGATATCGGTGAGCGGATTTGCGAGGCTGCACACAAGCGTGGTGCCAAAGTAACGCTACTGCCGACAATTCCATATGGTACGGAAACGAACATGCACAAGTTTCCGTTAGCCATGAATGTTGATCCCACAACATTATTCTCCTTTGTTACGGATTTGATTCATTCACTGATCAACACAGGTATTAAGAAGATCGTTCTGCTTAATAGTCACGGCGGCAACGAAATGAAGCCGCTGCTTCGTGAACTTGCCGATAAAGTAGATGCTCATATATTTCTCACAAGCTGGTTCAAGATTCTCGAAGATGTATATTTCGACATTTTTGATGAGATGGAAGATCATGCAGGTGAAATGGAAACATCACTTATCGAAGCGTTTCATCCGGAGCTCGTTGCCAAAAATGAGGACGGTACATTCGCGGCAGATAATGGCGACCAAACACCAATGCGGTTTGAGGCACTAAACAAGGGTTGGGTAGGAATCACCCGTCCATGGCATCTGCTGACAACGAACAGCGGTTCGGGTAACCCGCACGGTGCGTCCGCTGAAAAGGGACACAAGGTGATGGAAGTAATCGTCGAAAGATTAAGTAAGTTTATCGTCGAGTTGTCAGATGCAGAAATCGACGAGACATTTCCATTCTAGGAAACTCGTAAGCGACGACGAATCGATATGCCATCAGAAATCACACAACCTGAATCCACGCTAGACAGTTTCGATGCGTTGCTGGTCGTTTCCTTTGGAGGGCCGGAAGGACGCGACGATGTTATTCCATTTCTCGAAAACGTGTTGCGAGGAAGAAACATACCACGCGAACGCATGTTAGCTGTTGCTGAACACTACTATCATTTCGATGGTGTCAGTCCACTAAATGGTCAGAATCGAGCATTGATCGAAGCGCTAGAAGATGAGTTGGAAAAGAATGATATAGAGTTACCTATCTACTGGGGAAATCGAAACTGGCATCCGCTTCTGCCTAACACGATTGACCAGATGAAACAGGATGGCATTCAAAACAGTCTGGTATTTGTTACAAGTGCTTTCAGCTCCTATTCTGGTTGTCGGCAGTACCGGGAGAATATTGCAGATGCTTGTAAACAAGTTGGTGACGGCACCCCGGAAATGCATAAGCTCCGTGTGTTTTTCAATCACCCGGGATATATAAATCCAGTCGCAGAGAATGTCCGAAATGCTATAGCGCACCTCGATGACTCGCATCAGGATTCCGCACATATCCTGTTTACTGCTCATAGCATTCCAATGACCATGTCTGAAGGTTGTGATTACGAGAAGCAACTGCTAAACGCGTGCGGCTTGGTCATGGAAAAGGTCGGGGCCCAAACCTGGGATCTGGTGTATCAAAGCCGAAGTGGTCGGCCGGAACAACCATGGCTGGAACCGGACGTGTGCGATCAGATTCAAGCATTACCGGATGATTGCAAGTCAGTGGTCATCATGCCTATCGGGTTTATTTCTGATCACATGGAGGTCATGTTTGATCTGGACGAAGAGGCGCGTCAGATATGCGATGAATTGGGCATTGAAATGCAACGTGCGAATACGGTTGGTACACATCCACGGTTTATCACGATGATACGTGAACTAATCCAGGAGAGATTAAGCGGGCATAAAAAATTGGCGATTGGCAATCTCGGCCCCTCGCACGACGTATGCCCGGAGAATTGCTGTCCACTTGGCCACACTGCTCGTCCTCCTCGCCGTTGACCACTCTTGAATCCACAATTAAATTAAAACATTCATCGCAGCAAGTGCTGTAATGACATGGTGGCTGTAGCTCAGTTGGTTAGAGCATCGGATTGTGGTTCCGAGGGTCGGGGGTTCGAATCCCCTTAGCCACCCTTTAATCCCCTTCACTAATGTGTAAGGGGATTTCTTTTGCGCATTAGGTTTGCAGCCACATGTTACTTAACCGGCATGAAGCGCACCAATGATACTTGTGCGACTTGCTACCCATGCCGGGATGATTCCCGCAACCATGCTGCCGCTTGCAAGTAACACGCCACCGGTTAAAACTAAATCCAGCGATGGCGTGAATGCAATTGTGACCGCCTCTGCGCCGATCGCCAACCCGGATGAAATAATAGCCATCACTGCTGCGGCGATTCCAATAGCTCCACCAATGATGCCGATGATCGCTGTTTCCAGTAATACGATGGAAAAGACATTCGATTGACTGTAACCCAGCGTCTTCATTACCGCATGTTCCTTGATGCGATCCTGAACACTCATGAGCGTTGTCGTCATCAGCAGTATGAGTAACAGGCCAACACATCCGTATCCAAGGTACCCGGACATGCGGATCATCTGCATTAAGTCCCCTAAGCTCTTTTGTTGGAATGCGCCTTTCATGCGTGTATCCGTTTCAACCTGGCCAACAGCGAACAAGGTATCAACTTGCTCCTGCACCATTGCCGGATCCGCAGACTCACGTAATACAATCTCAAACTGTGTGACTAAACCGTCACTCTTTGCATCATCGCCGCGTTGCAAATAATCCAGATGTGTATAGATGTAATTCTCTTCAGCCTGGTTTTCTGAATCATAAACACCGGCAACCCTGACACTATATTCGCCGATCGAAAATGTATCCCCTGCGGAGATTCCTCTTCGTCTCGCAATGGCCGATCCAATTACAGCTGCATCCTGTTGTGATAAGAAAGCATCCCAGGAACCGCTGGCCAAAGTGAAATCTCTTACCTCATGGACTTTCTCTGGTGGCATTCCGTAAAACACTACCACATCCAGGCTGGCTCGACAGTTATTCGTAAACACTTGGATGGGGACAACCTCTCTCACTCCATCGATTTCGAGAATGGCATCAGCGTAAACCTCCGGCAACTGACTAGTTGCCGGGCAGAATTTGTTCTTTTGGAAGACGATAAGGCTGCGATCCGCTTCCTGTTGGCCGATCAAGTCATCCAATCCCGACTGAATCGACCCAACAAAGCAGAAAAGGAACATTGCCATCGCACTGCCGAGCGCCGTCAGCATCGAACGCACGCGGTGGCGCCAGATGATCTTCATTACAAGTACGAGTGTTTTCATGACAAAGGAACCAGCCTCAATTTAATACGGCTGCAGGTTGAGTAATGATTTTGCCATCGCGTAACAACAGCTTTCTGGATGCAATTTCGGTGGCCTCATGATCGTGTGTCACCATAAGCAACGTCGTGCCAAGTTCACGATTTAATCTGCTCAGCAAAGCCAGAATCTGACTGGACGTTGCAGAATCAAGGTCACCCGTGGGTTCATCCGCTACCACGAGTGTCGGATCCGTCACAATGGCCCGTCCAATCCCAACTCGCTGCTCCTGCCCACCGGATAACTGCCGCGGGTAATGGTCAGCACGATCTAATAGGTCGACCGCTTTGAGCGCTATTTCCACCCGTTTACGTCGTTCACGTCGATTAAGTGGCAACAACAAAAGTGGTAGTTCAATATTTTCGTAGGCTGTTAGTACCGGAATAAGATTATGTGTTTGAAAAATGTAGCCAATATTGCTAGATCGCCATTTCGTCAGAGCACCTCGTGAAAGCGATGTGATGTCTGTGCTATTGACGGTGATCGTACCATCGTCCGGTCGATCAATCCCTGCGACTAGGTTCAGTAAAGTCGATTTTCCTGTACCGCTTGTACCCATCAACGACACTAATTCGCCCTGGTTGATATCCAGATCGACGTTTTTCAACGGCGTAATCGTCGAGCCTCCCTTGGTGTAGGACTTCGTCAGATTTCTTATTTCAACTAAAGACATTACTTCAACCTGAATCTACTTGATGCTCACTCGTGCACCGTCGGTTAAGTCGGACGGTGGCGAAACGATGATTCGACTAGAGATATTTAGTCCATCTGTGACCTCAATCTCTTCACCACTGGTTTGGCTGGAAGTGACAATTCGCTGTCTCACCGCAGTATTTGTGCTCACGTCGGCAACCCAAATAAACGTGCCATCCTGCTCTCGAATAACTAATTCATCTGGCACAAAAATACGCGTGATACTTCCTGTATTCTCGGAACCCGCTTCGTTGCTTGAGAGAAAGGTAATATTCATCAGCATCTGTGGTTTGAGAATGCCAGGCGGGTCAAGTACTTCCACTTTCACCTCCAGGATATTCTTTTGGATATCTGCTTCCGGATTCAAATACATCACCCTGCCTTTGACGGGTTCTGACAACACATCACTCTCAAGGAGAACTTCCTGATTCAGGAAGACCCTTGGTACATCCTGAAACCGGACATCGGCTCTTACCTGTAGCTTGGCCGGATCGTACATCGTGATTGCTACACCACCGTCATGAACCCCCTGATGACCTGGACCGCCGGATAGGTGAGAGCCGGGGCTCACCATGAGCTTCAGCACACGCCCGTCCGATGGGGCTACAACAGTCATCCGTTTTAACTTGAGCTCGCCTTCTGCAAGTTTCACATTGGCTTGTATTTCTCTAGCCATGGTTGCAGCCTGATTCGCCTCTGCTTCAGCCAATACACGCTTCGCATCGTTGTTGAGTTCCAGCTTGGTTTCCAATGCAGAAACCCGTTGGCGCAGCGCCTCACGCTCGTTTTCCAACAACGGGGTTTGATTTTCTAGTTCTTGCAGCTTCGTCTTAGCAGTCGTTGCTTTTGCTTCTGCTTCTTTTAGCTCGATCGCGGGTATGACGTCGCCGGCATCTTTCTTACTCTGGAAATCTTCTGTCGCAAACGTTGAATTTGCACGTGCCGTGATAATCTCAAACGGCAGATTACTTAGTCTGGTTTCAACTGCTGCCAACTGACTGTCAGCTGTTGCTAACTCTGCTCTTAGCTTCACAGGTTGTTCAAAATCAGTGCGAGCGGCTGCAAGGACCGCTGTTGCAGATCGTGTTTCCGCTGCAGCCACTTTTACCGCTGCCTGTGCGGATTCTAATTCAAGCTGTGCATCTTCTCTAACAAGAGTAACCACAGGCTGATTCGCCTTAATCTCCTGATCTTCGACCACCAGTAATTGCTCAACAACGCCCTCTGCGAGTGCAGCAACACGAATTGGAGTAGGCCGTGGTTCAATCCAACCGGATGCACGGAAAAGGGCTTTGCCGCCAACAGTCGCACCAGTGGACTCGGTTGATACTTTTATCACATCGACTGAAATGGTCGAAACAAAATAGTCTTTAAGGGACCAACCAACCACCGCAACAAATCCCGCGATGATCCCGACAGGAATCAAATAACGTGAAACCAGCTTCATTCCGCCGGATCCGGACTTAACACTTGCGGATGTTCGATCGACGGCCAGCTCTTTGAGATCTACATCGTCTGTCATGAGAATCCTCCCGGACATCCCTATTTAATAGACGCCTGACTTAGAAGCAAAATGACATTCCCGTTGTCATCTTTCGAGACTGTTGCTGAAATCACTAACGTATCCAGCTCCAGCAAGCCGAGCATCGATTTGGCATCTTCAGCAATTGGATCTCCGGATGCATCCGGCACCTGTACAAGAATTCGATTCTCTTTCAAATCCGGAACACAACAAAAATCCCACGGCGTCGGACAAGACTCCGCACAGCCTTCGTTACATGCAAGTTTAGATACGTCTACAAAATTGAAGGCAGCTAGTCCTTTGACCCATGGATTTACACGTCCGCCAACACGACCAATCACAACAACCTCTTCTCCATCGTTTGTATTGGCCAATACTTCATGTACATTTTGTGGATTCAATGGCGCTGGATTCACAATGAAGGATTTGCCAGCTTGACTTGGGCCAGTTCTTTTGACAGCGGTTTCTTCACCACTGCCGCCACAACCGTTTAGCGAGAATAAACCAGCGGATCCAATCACCGGTAAACTCCAAATGAATGTTCGACGTCTCATTTCAAATTCCTTTTACCGTTAGTTACTAAATCGACTTCAGTCCTAAAACGATGTCTTGTTTCATGGCTCGTATGCCCGGTATCAACGAACCTAATAGACCCATAACAAATCCCGCCGCACAACCTGCAAGTACGGCGATCTGATCGACCTTTAATTCAAACGCACCCATCGTAAATCTGATCGCAACTCCATCTATCCAAAGGAAGCTCACAAGTGCACCAATGATGGCACCTCCCATCCCGAGTAATACACCTTCTTGAATCACGCTCAGCATGATGGCGCGCCTTGAGTATCCGATTGCCTGCAACATTGCCATTTCACGCGTTCGGCCAATGACCGCGCCAAACATTGTATTTAATCCTGCGAACAGTCCTGCTATCGAAATAAGACCAACCATTGTCCATCCAAGTGTACGAATCGGGGCATAATCGCGCTGTAGTGTGGCATAGTATTCACGCTCCGCTACCGATTGCAGTTCAAGGTCATACCGTTGCCGACAGAACAACTCGAGTTTTGAAAACGCCGCGTCGTCCTCGCATTTGATTGCGACTAAGCTCAGATCTTCGCGCCGTGTTGCCTGTTGCAGGTCCGTTAACCGACACCATATTTCTGATTCAAACACGCTGCCACCGGCTGCAAAACGCCCGCTTATTTTCCAACTTTCACCCTCAAGCTCGATCGCATCTCCCACCTCCAGATGCTTTGCCCCAAGTCCCAGTTTTGTCTCGACCATACTTCCAACCAAGATCTCACCGGGTTCCGGCCAGGAGCCTTCTGTGATGGATACCTGTTCACGCACTCGAAATACCCTGGACGTGACTCCTCGTAATAAACCAAACGTCTCACTACCATCCGCTAGCTGTAATTGAGTTCCCATAAATAACTCCGATGAGACGTCCAATACGCCATCTGTTTTGGTGATCCCAGCCACATTACCTGCTACTACATCGCCACTGCTCATCGGAATCGAAGAGTATTCCAGGTTTTCACCCATGTTGATCGAGAATACAATCGCGGTCTGCTTGCCGCCACTTACATCTAATGTCTTGGTTAATCCTTGTATGAAGCCCACGGTAACCAGGATCAATATGGATACGATCGCCAGCGCACCGAGAGTAAGCAAACTGCGCGTAGGCCGCCGCAGTAGGTTACGAATTCCATATTCCCAGGGTAACACTCGTAGATTCACGACTTCGTTGTCTTACTAATTCCACGATGCCATATTCTGACATCCGCTCATTGTGTGAATACCGCGCAGCCACAACATAAGGCTCGGGCAACTAATCATCAATGGAAAGCAGGACTAGCAAGTCAGCGAGTGAATAGAGATTCGAAGGGCTCGCCCTGGTTGAAGAAGGTGCGTCCGCCAGTCTTGCGTGTCACCTCTTGCTGCGTGCAATTGGTCGCTATCTGTATCAAGACGATATAAGACTAATTCTGCACGAAATGATTCTGTTGGAATCGATACCCATATCGCGTTCATCATCGAACGGTGATATTCACAGAGACAAGTATTTGGGATAGCCGGCTCAGAATGATCTTCTACGTGGCTACAACATAACTCTGCAGTATGGTGATCCGGCCCATCACAGCATTGCTGCCACGCCGCATAACACACATTCGTGCTACATGCGGTGAAAAACAACATCAACAATACTAGAAGTCGGGCCATGATTACTTTTCTTAGGGATTCGATTACGCTTGAAGCACCTACTACTCCAATAGTAGGCTCACCTGATCAAATAAGTCAACAGGTTTAGGTGATTACCTGCACCGGATTACCTCAAACTGTCAAACAACAAATGTCCATTGAGCTTCGTGACCGCATTATGTAATTTTCTGGATGAACGTAAATATGTGAGCTGAACATTTAGCAAAGTACGTTGTGCGGTAAGCATAGACAGGAAATCAACCTGACCGTCCTGATACCCCTTAGTAATGAGATTCAAATTTTTAGTCGCAGAACCAAGAATTTCCTCTCGGTATCGAGACTCAGCAATACGTGCAGTTTCAAAATCTCGATAAACTGATGCTGCGCGTTGTCGTAAACTCAGCTTGAGTCTGCGCAACTCAGCTCGCCGCATTGCTTCTTCCGCTTCTGCCGCCCGGATGTTTCCTTGGTTTTTATCAAACAGTGGAACGGGAATTCCAACTTGTATGTTGGTGATATTATCACCTGTCAAACTGTGATTGCGCAGGCTTACCATCGCATCAATGTTTGGTACAGTTTCGAGCTTCTGTCTTCTGACATTCAGTGTCGCCTGTTGGATGCGTTGCTGGGCCATGGCGACTTGTGGACTCTTATTAATTATGGATTCGACAACAGCCTGGAAGCTGCCACCGTTAACGACCTTGGCAACATCCCCTGAAACTCTAACTAGTTTTATGTTTGGCTGCCCACAAACAAACATGAGATCGCGCCAGGCATATTGGTGTTCCTGAATCGCCTGATCCCTCGCAACCTCAGCTTGACTCAGCTCGATAGATGCTTGCCATTCAACGTGCTTACCTGATTGCCCTGCTTCAACCAATCTCTTTGTAGCGTCAAACGTTGTCCTGTTTACATTTACAAGAGTAGATAGGACATCGACTTTTTGCTGTGCTATCAATAAATTACCAAAAGCGTTATCGACATCGGTTAGCACTCGCAGCTTTGATGCCTCCAAAAAAAATTGCTCACTAAATACAGCTTGCTCTGCAATTTGGACATCCAATTCCCGCTTACCACCAGTAATGAACCGTTGTTGTAAAAACACGCCATGAGCACCATCGCTGCCATGCATTCCAATTTCATTAGCGTGGTATCCAACGCGCGTATTTGGGTAGAGTCCGGCCTGAACTTGTCGACCTTTGGCCGCTTCGACGCGTTGTTGACCTATCGACACAACCGGGCTTCGCGTTAGTGCGAGGTCTCTGAAGTACGAGATATTCACCTCTCGCTGCTGCGCATAACTTGGCGCAGAAAATGCGAGGTAAATCAAGAAAATCACGATACAGCGCATGTATAAACCCGAACGTCGATATACGTCATCAAGTCCGCAATCGTCCGACGGGCTGCGTTAGTTTAGAGAATCCTCATTGCTTAGGCAAAAAGATCTGTCGCAACATTTCCAAATACATCGGTCAACCTGAAGTCTCTGCCGCTGTATCTGAATGTTAATTGCTTATGGTCCACACCCAGCAAGTGCAGGATAGTGGCATGTAAATCATGCACATCCATCCTGCTTTCGACAGCGTTTACACCTAACTCGTCTGTTGCACCGTGAATGTAGCCAGCTCTCGTACCACCACCGGCAAGCCACATTGAGAATCCCGTATTATGATGATTCCGACCCTTCGCACCCTGAGCGGTTGGTGTTCGCCCAAATTCACCACCCCAGATAAGAAGTGTGTCCTTCAATAAACCGCGTTGCTTCAGATCTTTGATCAAGGCAGTTATGGCCTGATCACTCTTTCCGGCATCACGCTGATGATCCATGATATTGCCATGAGCATCCCAAGGTTGCCCGTTTCCGTAATAGATTTGCACCATGCGGACGCCACGCTCCACTAAACGACGTGCAATCAGACAGCCATTGGCAAATTCACCTTCACCGTAGAGTTTCAATGTGTCTTCTGTCTCACGGCTTGTATCAAATGCCTCCTGAGCTTCCCGCTGCATTCCATATGCAATTTCAAGAGATTGAATTCGTGCTTCAAGATTCAGATCGCGTTCACGCTGCTCCAGATGCTTCTTGTTGGCACGTTGAAGTAGATCCAGCATGCGTCGCTGAGACTCGCTCGTAAGATTCTTATTATTGATATGCCCAATGACATTTTTTGGATCGATCTTCGAATTGTTGATATGCGTACCCTGAAATACACCCGGCAGGAAACTGTTTCCCCAAAGTGCCGGACCAACAACTGGTTTGCCAGGGCACAGCACAACAAACCCAGGCAAATTCTGATTCTCTGTACCAAGTCCATATGTAACCCAGGAGCCCAAACACGGTCGGATTGGTTGCTGAGCACCACTGTTCATCATCAACAACCCGGGCTCATGGTTTGGAGTGGTCGTGTGCATCGATCGAATTACGCATAACTCATCTGCAACCGTTCTCAAGTGTGGATAGATATCGCTAATATCGATTCCACTTTCACCACACTTCTTAAAGCTAAACGGCGAGGGCATATACTTGCCACCGATACCCTGCTTGCCTTCCTGCACCTTCAATTCCGGCTTCGGATCAAACGTGTCAACGTGTGATGGGCCGCCATTCATGAATAAGAAAATGACATTCTTAGCCCGTGGCTCGAAGTGCGGTTGCTTGGGTGCTACCGGACTGTCACTACGAGCGGCTGCCTTTAGTTCCTCTGACAGCAAGGCGGATAACCCCAGCATGCCAAAGCCGGTGCCGCTTCTGCTCAGCATTTCACGACGCGAAATAACCTGCTGCATTTGATCTGTGTTTGTTTTCATTTTCTAACTCTGTTTTAACTGCGCTGATTTTCAGCCCGATTACCGTCTCTTGTGTGTTATCGTCCGGGAGTTCAATGTTTGTCCGTGTTTAATCCACAAACATGAACTCATTGGAACCAAGCATGACTAACGCGTACTGCTCCCATGAGGTTAATTTATCGCCATCGATCATCGGCAACTGCACAAACTCCAAACCGGCAGACAATTCGTCATCATCCGGAGTTCGTCCAAAGGCCGTACGATACGCAAACTCGATACGACTCTGTTCATCTTGTGTATGGTCCTGAATCCGCTGAGCAAACGCTTTTGCTCGTTGCGTCATGAAATCACTGTTCATCACAAACAGCTGTTGCAATGGAACCGTTGTAACTGGTCGTGCGTCGCTCGTGATGTTGGGATCCGGAAAATCGAAAAGCCGTAGTAGCTCGTTTAATCTATGGCGACTTACAAAACCGTAAATGGTACGTCGCTTGTTACCGGCGCTGTCTAGATTCCCTGCCGGGCCACCCAACGTCGTTTCCAACTCGCCTGATACGGCTAATAAACTGTCACGCCAAGGTTCCACTTCCAATCGCCGTCGATTCATCTTCCACAGTTGCTTGTTTTCTGGATCAACGTCGTGGTACGCCTGATTAAATCTACTCGACTGCTGATACACCGACGAGAGCATGATTTGTTTATGGAGTGATTTAATCGACCATCCGGATTCCATAAAGGACACAGCAAGGAAGTCAAGCAACTCTGGGTGTGTTGGGCGATTGCCGAGTTGTCCAAAATTACTCAGCGTGCCGACCAGCCCTTTATCAAAATGTCCCGCCCAAACACGGTTTACAATGACACGAGCTGTTAACGGATTGTCCGCACTAGTAACTGAATTTGCCAATTCTAAACGGCCGCTACCAGTACTCTCAAATGGTGCCTTCTCTCCGCCTGTAAAAATTGCCGGCATTGCCCGTGGTGCCACATCAGCTTGATTAGCTGGATTTCCTTTGAGATAGATCTTTACATCTCGACTACCATCTTCGTTTATTGAATGCGCTAGAGGCACACTGATGGCATCGACTTGCTTCTGCAATTCCTCTCGCTGTTTACGCAATTCTACCAATTGCGCCTTCGGTTCTTCTGGCAATTTAGATTCCGCCTCATTTGGGGGAATAGCAAGCAGTCCCTCGTCATAGAACATTAACGAAAGAAGTGTCGCGTTGACCTTGTCTGCTTCGGTAAAGTCGCTCGGCTTTTCATCACCGGCATCCGCAACGGCTTCTTCTGGAAGTGGTTTCATTTCCAATCGAGCGCCGGAAAACACGAAGTGATCTGAACTGATTGAATTATCATCTGGTCCATAACCACCAGTCGTAATCAGAGTTACATACCTTGCTTCTGCCGGTACCGTTATTTCATAGGAGACGAATTCTCCGTTAGCCTTCATTTCGTCAGGTATCCCACCGGAAAAGTAGTACGTGAAATCACTGTAGACGATTTCCATCTTCTTACCGTTCACGTAACCAGCAAGAATCGCATCCATCACTTCCTTCTGCTTGTGCGGTTTGGAAATAACAACGGCGACGAATCCGGATGCATTAGACCCAAACGCGTCATCATTGATGCCGGCGCGGTCGACTTTGAATGTGAATTGCTGATCTTCAGGTAATAAACCTGCTCGTCGGATCTCGGCTAAGTCAAAGGTTACAATCGCATTCGCATGCATGCCAATGCCCTGCTCTTTTCGTGGGCCATTAGCAGCATATGCCTGCCCCTCTGTGCTGATACCGCCGCCATCGTTATTCCAGGCATCATTCGTTATTTGGCCATATTTTCTGTCATTCGCACCAATGTGCTCAAAATTGAATGAGATTCCCTCTGCAATATTGGTCGTTGTGCCCCATCCAAATGCGGTGCGATCAATTCCCAACTTGTTAGCGTCAGCGATTGCTTTGAATTTGTCCGATCCCAATGCCGTGTCCAATGCCACAGCGTTGGAGTCATCAAAGAGGTTGCCTAGTGGGATGATACCTGGCTCTACCTGAGCCCTATCGGAGTCTCGGACAAATGCCAGATTATCTCCAAAATGTGCAAACAGTGTTTCTCTCTGGCCCAATAACTCCTGAACTGCAACCTGTAATTGGCTTGCAAGTTCCTTGATCTTGTCGGAAATCGCAGAGTCCGCTGAATGGTCTTTGTCCTTTGGCAGAGAATCTATGTAGACATATAGATCCTGAAGAAACGGTCGCTGTTTTAGGATGCGTGCATTTCGACTCGTTAGCAAGTTAGCCCATCGCTTTACAAGTGTGACACTGAGCCCGAACTGGTCGGTGACCTCTTTCGTTAATTTCTTCTCGTCCTTTTCGGTACGTTTTCGATTTAGCCAGTGCCAACCTGCCTGCACGTAACTGCTTATTTCATCCACAAGCAGTGGACGTAACTCTCGGCTCTCCGAAATGAGAAAGCTGTTTATCGCCAGATCCTGATCTTTGACCTTTTGTTCAGCATTATTGCGACTTGCTACGATTTCGCTCGAAACAATTGGGCGTTCTTCATACTTCGTACTCGCAAAGATGCCCGCCAGACCGTAGTAGTCCTGCATAGTGATCGGATCGTATTTGTGATCGTGACAACGAGCACATGAAACTGTCAGTCCAAGTACACCGCGAGTCAGTGTATCTATGCGGTCATCCCATTCATCCGCCTGTGCCTTAAGCTTCTCTACGTTTTCAGCGTAATACACTGGGCCAAGTGCAAACAACCCAAGGGATGCAATTCGTAAATGCTGGTCAGGAGTCTCAAGTAAGTCGCCTGCAATCTGGTGCTTGATGAAGTCGTCATACGGCATGTCATCATTAAAAGCATTAACGACCCAATCACGGTAAAAATATCCGCGTGGATACTTCCTAGCCTTAAACGTGTGAGCTTGATCTTCACCATAACGTGCCACATCGAGCCAGCGGCGACCCCAACGCTCTCCATAATGCTCAGAGCTGAGTAATTCCTGCACCACTTTTTCGAATGCCTGCTCATCTGGATCATTCACGAAAGCTTCAATTTGTTCCGGTGTCGGAGGCAGTCCGATCAGATCGAAGTATGCGCGACGAATCAACGTTACACGATCAGCTGCAACACTTGGTTGCATATTGTTTGACTGTAATTGTGCAAACACAAACTTATCGATGTCCGTCTTTATCCAATCAGACTCGACCTGCGGAACTTCCTGTTTCTGAGGCTTCTTGAATGCCCAGAAGTCCTTGGCCTTTTCAAAGTCGATCATTGGCTTCGTGGCAAGTGCCTGACCTTTTCTTGGATCCACTGCACCCGTCCTAATCCAGTGCTCAAAGTCCTTGATCACTTCATCTGGCAACTTTCCTTTGGGAGGCATTTCAAATCCCTCGTACTTGAGGGCCATGACAAGCAAACTCTCATCCGGTTTGCCAACGACAATTGCTGGCCCCGAATCACCACCCTTCATCGTCCCCGCTCTATTATCAAGCAATAGGTTTCCCTGAACGGGACGAGAATCGACACTGTGACACTCGTAACAGCTTTCAATCAGCACGGGTCGAATCTTCTTTTCGAAAAACTCCAGTGCCGCTGGATCCAACTTTTCTTCAGTGTCTGCACTCATAACAAGTGACGGCAATATCAAGCCGATTATGAGCGCTGAAAGTGCAATTGAGAAATGTCTCATAGTTTACATATCGCGTTGGTTAGTGTGGGCGCGGAAAAACGCATGGAGCAACAGTAAAGCTTATTACAGCTCACTCAATGGATTTTAGTCGATAGAGGTTTTGCTGGAAATCTTCAGGGCAAGCTCTGCTGGGATTTCCTGACCATTTGTAGACAATACGATTTCACCTTCCACATCAATGACCATATCCGTTTTAACGATGTTTCCAATCGAATCATCAAAGTAAATCTCAGATTTGGAACTCTCCGTGGGCTTCAAGTCGGACTTGGCAATCTTAAGCGGTGAGGCTGGATTAGCTTCCACTTTTAGCACTACCGACTTAATCGCCGCTGAGATCTTGTGTAGTTTTTTATCACCAACTGTAACGATTCCGTCATATGTGTAATCACTCGTTACTTCAAGAGATTGACCCGCATCCAGAGGGATTGGCAATACTCGAGACCATGATTCGCCCTTTTCTACAGCTGCTGTCGGCAGCAGATTAGTGAACATGTTTACCTCGCTGACAATTCGCTTGGAAGCAAGTTGCTGCTCAACAGCAGCTTTAATCGCTGGCGGGAGTTCCTCTAGTTCTAGTCCACTGACGCTTGCTGATGTGGCTAAACCATCTTTATCAAACACTACCGTGGTTTGGGCAGTCTTGATTGCACTATAAAGATCAATGATGGAGTCGAGTGGAGAACCGGTCTTCTTCACTTCTTTGTCAGAATCATATTCAATAGACAGGCCGCCAGGCACTTGTAGCTTCACACTCATTTTTTCAGGCTGTTCAACAACCTCGACACTACCATCATCATTCTTCTTGGTGATTTTCCACCCAATGACCGATTTCGAGTCGTTCTTGGTTGGTAGTTCCATGCCGGCGATCGACATCGTCTGAGAAATGGATGAGTGTACGGTTTGCTTCCAACTTGCCTTTGTTGGGGCCTTTGCTTTTAGGGTTACCTGTGCATAAGCACTTGAAAACGTGGTGCTAAAGATTGCAAGTAGAAGAAATAGAATTCGCTGTCTCGAGAATTGACTTGCCATTGGGATTTACCTTTTTCCTGTTAAAGAGCTACTAAAACAATCGCTTGTCAGTACTTTTTCTTTATAAGTGTTTGTTGCAAACTCGTTGAGAGTTAACTTCTGAGATTCCTATATTCCAAAAGGGTTATTCTGTCGCTTCCATTCGCTGTGGTTTGTCGTTCTTGTACAAGTCCAGCGCTATCTGCTGTATTTCATGGCGGCCTTCACGACCCAGCGACTCTGATATCTTCATTGCTTTGGTTTGGAATTGAATCGCAGTTTCAAACTCGCCGCGATCAGCGTGAAGCATTGCTTGGCATTCGGCAACATAATCCGCGTATTCTTCCGAATCAGCTACTAAGTCCAAAACTTCCTGTGCACGCTCTAAATCCCGCACTGCGTCATCCGGAGCTGAAGCAAGCACTTGCACCAACAGGAAAATCAGGTTCGGGTGCTGTTCTAGTACCTGTAAACTCGCTTCCAACTGCTCCATCGCTTCACGGTAGCGGCGTGATTTGGCAAGTGCTATGGATCTGCCTTGAAGTGCAAATTCATTTGCCGGCTGCTTCTGCAAAATGTGGTCGTACAATTCTATCGCTTTAGCGAACTCCTGTTTTGTCAGATAGATTTCTGCGAGCAAGGAATGTGCGTCGAGCGTAGAGGGATTTTGACCTAAGGCCTGTAAGAGGACGGATATCGCCTCATCGAGTTTGCCTTGTCTTTGATGTACAGACGCTAGGTTAATGTAGGCAGTGATACGTGTCCGGTCGAGTGTGATAGCCTTTGCAAAAGATTCACCAGCAATTTCGATATTTCCCAGATACATCATTGCCACACCGTAATTCACGTTGAGGATGGCGTCATTGGGCTTTTCTTCGAGTGCTAGTTTGAAGTGCCGTACCGCCTCAACATAGTTTTTCTCCTTAAATAGGGCCGTATTTCCTCGCATTCGGTGTGCGCTGACAGTTTTCCTGAGCCCTTGCACTTTCACGTGCAGTGGATCCACCGACAATAGTCGTTCGACACTCTTCTCGAATTGTTCCTGATATTGTTTTGCACGCTCCACCTCGCCGATCTTTCGATGTGCAGTCATTAGCAAGTACAGGATGTTCTTTCTTCCAGGTATCATTCCCTCAGCGCGAGATAAATGCTCAATCGCCTTCACTGGATCTTCTTCCATGTATGTCTTACCAAGTCCGAGATAGAAAATCGGCTGACGACCGTTAGTACGGTCTATTCCCAGCTGGAATTTCTCTCGGGCCGTCTCTATCTCATCTAGCTCAAGATAAGAATCCCCAGCCCAATAAAGAGATGCGACAACATACGGCATCGCTGCACGATCGTTGATCAAGAAATCCGCTGCGTGACTAAAAGCGTCCGCCGCAATTTCCATCTGATCTGTTTCGCGGTAAGCTCGTCCAAGCAAATGAAGGATGTCACCGTCTTTTTGATAGCTTAGTGAGTTTTCATAACAGGCAATCGCAAGGTCAATGACGTCGTATGATTGAAACACTTGGCCAGCTTGTGCATACAACGCTGCTGTCTTCTTGGCAGGCTGATCGGCTGGTGGGTCTGTTTGAAGCTTCTGAATACTCTTAAATGCACTGTTAACTTGCTGCTTGGCGGCATCATCAAGTTGAGAAACATCTGGTGATTCTATGAGAACGACTCCGTCTGGAAGTGAATTACCACCACAACCATTTAACAAGCAAAGGACGACAAAGCCGATGCACATTTTATGCGCCATCTAAATCCCTCCCTGTTCCACGGTGTAATTCGTTGTATTGGTCGACTTGGACTTCAGACCATTCTTCAATTGCGCCGTCTGGCCAATGCACTATGACCTTTTGAACATCCGGTATTTCTCCTAATCCGACAAGGATTCTTGGATCGTTGGAACTGCAATAACTCCCGTCCGCCCTTGGGCTTCTCCAGAATGTTTTTCCTTCAGTGATGATTTCGACGCGGCAATCCAAAGCGATTGTTTTGCTGTTATCAGTAGTAAGGGCTAGACCCAACCAGTGGTTATCATCTCCACTCCGGTTCAAATACAGCCGGAGAGGTCCCGAGTTATTGGCAACCAGAATATCAGGCGTCCCGTCATTATCCACATCGCCAATGCAAAGTCCGCGGCTTACCTCGGAAGGTTTGCACACAGAACCACTTGCATCTGAAATGTCTTCAAATGCGCTGCCGTCAATGTTTCGGAATAATTGATTGCGTTGGTGCAATGGATAAGTTTCATTTTCACGAAGCAGGTGTTCAAGAATATTGACTGCACCGTTAACAACGTAAAGGTCTAGGAGTGTGTCGTTATCAAAGTCGACCCAGAGCATTCCAAATGCAGTAGACCCTCGACTTGGTACACCCAACTTGAATTGAGAGGTGCTATCAACAAAATTTCCCGAACCATCATTTTCGTAGAGGGTATTTGTTTCGTCATTCCAATGACCTAATACCAGATCGTCGTCTCCGTCTCCGTCGATATCTGCCGCATCGATGCCCATGCTGCCCTCTGGATTACCATCCATATTAAAGGCGCATCCACGCAGTACAGCTTCATCAACAAATGTGCCATCTTGTTGATTGACCCAAAGGTTGTTTCCTTTGGAATCGTTTGCAATATATAAGTCGACCCAGCCATCGCCTGTGAAATCTCGACCAACAATACCGAGACTAGGTGTGGCAATTCGGGCAATTTGAGACTCAGCAGACTTATCCGCAAACGTACCGTCGCCGTTGTTGATGAACAGTCGATCTGGAACGGGAGTTTCGCTTTCCGGGCCACAATAACTAGCAGCACCGGTATCGATGTAACATTGCCGATGGGTGTCGTAACCAAAAACGACGTAGTTGCACACGTACAGATCGAGATGGCCATCCCTGTTTACATCGACAAAGGAAGCGCTACTGCTCAGCTCGTTTGTGTCAGTACCGGATGTGTCAGTGACATCTGTAAATGTACCATCACCATTATTCTTGTAGAGCTGATTTGAACCCCAGTTAGTGACATAAATATCCTGCCAGCCATCTGAATCATAGTCGCCGATAGCGACACCCATGCCATAACCCGTGGCATTAATACCTGAAACTTCAGTGACATCCGTGAATTGAACGGTGCGATTTCCGTTTTCATCAATGACTAAATCGTTACGGAAGAGATGATCTCGCAATTCATTTTTGGGTTGGAAGATGGCATCTCTGACACTGGTGTCTGCTCCTAGCATATGTCCTTGATTGACATAGACATCCAAATCACCGTCGTTATCGTAATCAAACAGTGCTGCACCGGATCCCATTATTTCGATCAGGTACATGGAGCCATGCATTCCGTTAAAGTGAGTGAAATCCAGCCCCGAGGACTCAGAAACATCTTCAAACAAATCAACATGTGCAGATAAGTCTGGATTCCCACCCAATTCCTGCTCGGAATCGCCACAACCGACCAAAACCGCCAAAATCAGCAAAATCATGGGCAGTCTATGTTTAAAAACTAAGACAGGCATATTTTGTTGGGAAAAACAACAGATTCCAGGTCCGTAAATCATGGACAGTCTATGTTTGTGCACAGGCAAGAAGTGTAATTTGGGGTCGCTTCTTGAGTATAGCCCGCCAGAAATAAGGAAATCCAAGGAAATTCAAGACAGGCATGATTTTGGCCAAAAATCATATACAGTCTATGTTTGAATCTAAGACATAGAATGCCTATGAATTTTTTAATTACACAGAAAGTGGGTGTCCATGATTGAGCTGCCGGAATTCGGCTACACGGATTCCCAGGTACCGCTGGTGTCGCTGCGGAAAATTGCCTCGATCACCTTCATGTTGGCGACTGAATCCGGGATCGGTGTTGGCACAGCAGTGTCATTCAAGATCGCTTGACTAAACAGGTCGCCCTGAATTCCATACTGATCACAAATATCAAATTCGATCTCTTCGATGTCACCAGTGTCAGTCTGGTGCCACATTTTGCATGGTTTGTCCGGCGGAGCATTAAATGGAATCTCAATTTCAACTCGGCCTTTATTACCAAAGATATTTACACGTTGATACGGTGCCATCTGTGTCGAACATGTAAACGTACTCGTGCCTGTGCCAAAATCCAGAATAGCCGATGCCATGACATCGGTACCAAATTCCGGATGCATGTCTGCTAATCCCTGAACACGAGTCGGCTCTTCACCAAAGATAAATCGAGAAACGGAAATCGGGTAACAACCGATATCCATCAGGCCGCCACCGCCAATATCAGCCATATTACGGATATTGTCCGGGTCATCGTTAAAATAGCTGAACAACGAGTTGATCGTCTTTAGCTGGCCGATGCCTCCGCTGCGAACAATTTCTCGGGCTTTCTGCCATTGCGGATGATGGCGATACATAAACGCCTCCATCACCTTAAGATCTGGATGTGCTGCAGCTGCATCTACCAATTGCCGGCCTTCTTCACTCGTCAACGCAATCGGTTTCTCACATAACACGTGCTTCCCAGCTTCGAGTGCCTGAATGGAAACCGAAACATGTAAATGGTTTGGCAACGGATTGTAGATCGCCTCGATCTCTGGGTCTGAGAGGAGTTCTTCATAACTGCCGTATGCCTTGGCGATCCCTAATTCATCAGCTACGGAAGTAGCTTTATCGATAGACCTCGAAGCAATCGCATGAATGTCACACAATTCGGCTCGCTGCATAGCGGGAATCACTTTTTCAACACCGATATTGGCAGTACTGACGATGCCCCAGCGAATTTTACGTTGTGTTTGCGACATCAGAATTCCTCTCAGTAAAATCAATTGGTGCGAATCTGGAACAGACAGTTTCCCAAATGAGAAGTCGAGAATCCAGTAGACTAAGGTACATCCCGAATCACTTACCATTACAAGTGCAAAGAATACAACGGCTAGTCCGGAAATTCGTATGCTGGATTGTCCGGGTCGAAATCTAAATCACTGAGACCGACATTTATCTCGACGTCCAAGTACTTATATTCTTCTATAAGACTTGGCTCACCAGATTCCCCTGGCCATCCATAGGCGGCATATCTAACGGGAATCTTCCGAGCCATATCTAAATCAACCTCAGCAATGTGAAAATCGAACTCATGTGCCTTTTCATGGTGGATCAAGCGAAACCGCTTACACTGCACGCCTACACTTGACACTCCATCAATAATCTCAACATTCACATCGTCTTTTGAACGTTCGCTTCGATCTTTACGCCCGATATTGGCAAGTTTCTGTAGCAGAACGAGCACGCCAGATTCAGTCACCGGATAGCGGCTCCCAAACATTGCGATCAGGCTGTCAGGTTTCACCACATGCCGTTTAAATCCGAGCAAACCAACTTCGTGCACTATCATATGGCCGGCATTGGCACCCTCTACCCAGATTACCTCACGACCTTTCAGACTCTCCGGGGAAGTAAACCTTACGTACACACTAAAAGGACTACTGTTTGGGGCATTATTCCCAGATTCATGTCGGACTTTGACAGCCATCGTTTGTGGTCCGACAAGTTTATCACCGATGAGTTCGGTACGTTCCAGCGTCGCCGTGTAATCTACAATCTCAGCAGTTACGTCCTCTATTAGACGATCTACTGTAGGCAGGATTTCATCGAGTGGGTGATCACCGGTCAACTCAACGTTTGAGAAGTCACCTCCCTCTCGAGCCCTTTGGGCATCGATCAATGCTTGCTGACGTGCAGATTCATTTTTTAGCCACCATCCGCCGTACAGCAGCAATCACAATAGAACAAAAAACGCAATACGCACTATGCCACGGCGTTTGGACCGCGCATCGATTTCATCTGCATTGGTAACTTCTACCTGATCCATTTATTTATGGGCCACCTTACTTAGGGAGACTGCTACTTCTTTGTCTTCTTTTTCTTTAGCCGTTCAGCATATTCGGCGAGTGCCTGCTCTGGATCTTCATTGAAATAATCCTTACATCCCGTGCAGCAGACGTAGTATGTCTTGCCTTTGTAAGTTACGGGGATCGTCCCGGCACCCTCGGTTACCACACACAAGACGGTTGCCTGACCCTGGCCAAACCCACTGCCTTTTCGTGTGAATCCAACTTCACCAAGACGTGTATAGAGTGATTTTCCAGCTCGCTGCTCAATCAACATAATGAGTCTTTTACCTGATGCAACAAACCGAAAATGTACGCGTGCTGGCTGTCCCTTCTCTGCAGATTCTGCGACAAGTGTTAGCTTTCCTTGGTCATCAAGTTTACCGTCAAAGCGTTGTGACTTATCGTCTGGCGACGTAGTAACTAACGAGTACATGCCCGGTTCCTCACCAGCTATTAATTTCCCCGACTTAAAGTACTTGCCTTTATCTGTTTCAAATACAAGTGCCGCTTCTTTGTCAAACTCCCATTGCCAACTGCTGCTTTCGATCCAGCCGCCGACGGTCGACCCACGCTTAATTTGACCGGCACCACGCCACTGGCCAACGAGTAACTGCATTTTCTCTAGAGAGTCTCGCTTCTTCTCAGCAACAAGCATGCCTGAAACCACACATATCAGTAACAAGATTGAAAACGCTTTTCGAATGCTCTTCATTTGTTATGCCTTTTCAGCTGACTACAATGACGGCTATTTACGAATTACTGTTGAGATTCCGTAGGATCAAAGAACAACGCGACGCTCGCAGTAAAACCGTGGACAAAATTCGTTCCACCGATAGGCCCAATTTCACCCATAGCAAAGAACCCTGCCAGCGGGACTTCTCCAATTACGTCATTGATTACTGTAGCATCATGGTGCGACGTCTCGAACATACGTGAACCACGACCGTTACAAGTAAATAGTAATCCAGCGGTTGGTTGAGCCGTAGTCGAATCTCGTTTCTTAGCTAGTAACTGTTTCATTTCACCATCGGCAGCTTCAGCATCTCTCAAATGAAACTGGACAGTCTGTCCGGCTCGCACGAAGTCAGTCACAACAATACTGCCTTCATCGGGCACGACGTTTTCGATATTGCGGACTAAAAAATCACCTTGTTCAAAGTCATCTTTATATTCATCTATTACTCGACCCAGATTTAATCCTTGCTGCATAGCAGCTTGTTCGTGAGTTGATGACGATTCATAAATATCATGAACATGCTTCAATGCTGGCTCACCACGCAATTGCTGGATTACGTTTCGCTCACACTTTGTGATTACCAGCGGTTCACCAATAGGGCGACAACCTTGAGAAACAACCGACTCTACCCGGATGGCGCCCTGCAATAACACTCCAACCGCACCGATCGAAAACACATCTCTATTGAGAAAAACCCTGTTCTCACCAGGGCTGAAGAAACCACTCGCCATTCCTCCAATGACAGGTTTTCCCGGTTGTTTTTCGTTCAATTCTGCAAGTAACACATCTGTCGGGAAACTAAACGGCTCTCCAAGTAATAAGAGGGTTGATTCATCACCCCACGACTCCAGAGCTTCTTCCGGCCAACCGTGAATCGCACCGCCGCCAATCGTTCGCTCAAAAGTCAGACGAATTGGGGTGATGGATGTTCCCGGTAAAACGGCTGACCAAACCGAAATTGCTGGTGCTGATTCCACTTCGGTCTTAACACCCACAATGGACTCTCCAGTGCAACCAATTGTGTGTACAGAACTAAGTTCTTCGTCCAACTGTGCGACAATTGCTTCTGCATCATCCTGAAAGTGGGGCGATATAAACAAACACGTTAGATCAGGTGCTTGCTCTAATTCCGCAAGAATTCGGCTTACGGCCAAACTCAATTCGGAACTCCAATTACCAGATTGAATTAGCTCACTATGGAATTTCTGTTTCATCATGCTGGGTTGGCTGTTCCTTTACGACATCAAATCAAACTAAAATGTTGTTTACAGTTGACAATTGTATCAGGCCAGAGTTATCTGCGTTTATCTAGACCTTGCAACCAAAGAGATTGGCATGAAATTCAAATCCCTCTTGGCCGCCATGTTTCTATTATCACCCGCGTTTGCGTTTTCGGAAGAATCTGAGAGCGTGGATTGGCTGGCGGAAATTCAAACATCACCAGACAAGTTGCCGGCAAACACACCTATGGTGGGATCGTTACTTGAAACATCGAGGGGGATGATCAAAAACCAGCGGCAATGGGAGTCGCGAAAGAGAGAGATCCGCCGTCGTTGGCTTCGATATCTTTCACCGGCAATAAAAAACCGCGGCGCAGCACCTGCATACAAGGTAATCCAGGAAGATACTATCGATGGTGTCATTAGGCAGCTGATTCGATACGAAGTTGAGCCGGGAGAAGTCGTTGACGCATACCTATTGCGGCCGATCTCACTCGTAGATAACGCCCCCGGAGTCGTCGTATTTCATTCCACGGTAAATCACAGCATTCGCCAACCAGCAGGAATCGAAGGTGTTAAGGAAAAGGCCTTCGGTCTGGCACTGGCCAAACAGGGCTTTATTGCTATCTGTCCAAGAAATTATCTTTGGCCCAACAATGACATCATCAAAGCTCAGGAAATGGCGGACCGCTATCACGCCAAGAATCCAAGTTCAACAGGCATGAGCAAGATGCTATACGACGGCCAGGTGGCAATCGACATATTAGAAATGCAACCCGGCCTCGATAAGGAGAGAATTGGTGTAATAGGTCATAGCCTTGGTGCGAAAGAAGTCATTTACATGGGTGCTTTCGATGATCGCGTAAAAGTAATCGTCAGCAGTGAAGGTGGCGTTTCAACCACTTTTTCCAACTGGTATGCCCCTTGGTATCTCGGGGATGCAATAAGAAATGAACAATTTCCTCACGATCACGAAGAACTACTAGGGTTAATTGCACCGAAGCCTTTTTTGCTTGTCGGCGGAGACAGTGCAGACGGGGATCAAAGTTGGCCGATAATTCATCGTGCCCTCGAAGTGTACCGCCTTTACGAAAAACCGGCAAACATCGGGCTTTACAATCACCGTCAGGGGCACGCTGTACCTGTAGAGGCTGAGCAGCGAATGCTGCAGTGGTTAGTCCATTACCTTAAATAATCGCTACCTAATTCCCTCCATCACGTTAACTAAGGTTTCAATGCACACCATCTGTTCGTTTTTCATCATCATTTGTCTTTCGCTTGTACAAACTGGTTGCGGTAGCACACAAGAGGAAAGTGAATCCCAACTAACGGCAAAAGCCCAAATCGAAAAGTTGGGTGGAATCGTCTCGGGTACGGATTCTGTTTCAGTCAATCTCATGGGAAATCTCAATGTCAAGGATGACGACTTGAAGCTACTAGCCGGAATCGACCATCTGGCTTATTTGAATATCCGGGACACAGACATCGGTCATGCCGGCATGACTCACCTTGCAAATATTAAGACGCTTGAGACGATCGATGTGAGCAACTCACTGGTGACCGATGCGGGCTTGAAGCACCTTTCCGGCTTGAGCCTTTCGAGTTTCCACGCTGGCCCCAAAAAGCACTCAGACGAAACACGGAAACAAATCGGAGATGCCGGCATTGCAGAGTTATGCAAAATAAAAACACTCCGCGTCCTGAGCCTGCAACGTACAAATATTACAAGTGCGGGAGCTGCTTCTCTGGAGTTATTACCGAAGCTGGGTCGCCTGAATCTTGCCTTAACCAAGATCGACGACGAAGCAATCCCAGCAATTAGCACTTTGACCGCGTTAACAAGTCTAGACTTGAGTTTTACCGGGATCACAGATGAAGGCGTTATTCACTTAGAGACGCTGACCAACTTAAATCAGCTCTTGATCTTAGAAACCGCTGTCTCAAACGAAATGAAGGCTGAATTATCGCAACGGTTGCCCGGTACGATTATTACTCTCAACAACGAAGATCAGGCAACTCAGTAACTGACAACTTAGTGACGAGGCTAGACAGTAGTTCTTAGTGGTTCACCGGCCAGACCAAGCATAAGGTTTTCAACTGAGAGTTCAGCCATCTTGAATCGGGTCTGTTCAGTAGCACTACCGAGATGTGGTGCGATCGTCACATTTGACAAGCTAAGTAATTCATGACCACGCGGGAGTGGTTCCGGTTCAGTCACATCCAGGCCCGCATGATATATCTCGCAGTTTTTCAAAGCATTTGTAAGTGCATCCGTATCAACAACACCTCCGCGCGCGATGTTAATTAGGATTGCGGTCTGCTTCATTTTTGAAAGCTGTTCTGCTCCGATCAGTCCACGCGTCTCATCCGTAAGAGGGCACACGAGGACAACGTAATCCGATTCCGTTAATAAATCGTCAAAAGACGTGTAGGTTGCATTCAGTTCGGGTGGCAGATCGGTGCGTTCTCGTCGATTGTAGTAGAGGATATTCATATTGAATGCAGCGCAACGTCTGGCCACCTCCAGACCAATTCGACCCATCCCAACGATACCAACAGTTTCGCTGTGGATTTCACGCCCAAGCATATATCCCGGGTCATAGTACGTGAATTCAGCACTACGAGCGTAGCAATCCCCTTCCACAAGCCGGCGACCAGATGCAAGCATCAGAGTTAGTGCCATATCCGCCGTTGCACCGTTTAACACATTTGGAGTGTTGCCAACTGGTATGCCACGATCTCTGGCATCCTGCACATTGATATGATCAACGCCGACACCAAAGTTACTGATTACCTTCAATCCAGACAATCGATCCATCACAGAACCGTCAACTTCCAGGTGACCATATGTATATAATCCATCGACTGGGTCATCACACCCTTCAAGAGCAACGTCCCAAGGTAATAACTCCACCCGATTATCCATAAGTTCAAGTACCGTATCCGCCAGCGGTGTATCAGCTACTACTCGAGGTTTTCGTTGTTCGGTCATCGTTGCTATCTCTCTTACTGCTCGTGGATTGTTCTAAACATGATCGATTTCATGAAGGTAATCCAATGAAGTCTTTAGTTTCTCGTCTATTGTTATATCACCGAGTGATTTGATCATGGTGATCTCATCCGGCCTCTCACTGATTTCAATTCGATCGGCGAGCACGTCTGTTTTGGGAAACCAACCGTACACTTCTTTGCATTTCGAATCAGTAAAGTAAGAAACGATCCCATCAATTGCCCGATCATAATCCTCTGCACTTAAGCTACCAATTGAACAATCACGAAGCTTCCATCTAATACCCTCGTCCTTCATGCGTATAAACCCGATACGTTTACCGTTTTGATTTATCGCGAAGTATTTGTCGTAGGGATCTTTCTTTGTGAGGAACCACCAGTAGAACTCACTTCGGTGGACGTACGCATCAAGATGAGCATGAGCGTGATTGTAGCAGTCACTAACCCAGTCCAGATTCTCCTTTAATCGAAACTCCTCGAGCACTATGGAATCATCTCTAACTTCGGTAGAGCTGATGTCAATCAATCCGTTATGAGCTGGGCAATGCTGATAACCAAGCCGGGAATAATACTCCGGCTTTATATCGGAAAAGAGCAAACTGATAGATGTACCGCGAGCGGATTCAAATTGTTCCGTCCAGTCAATCAGTTGGCGGGCATAACCTTTGCCCCTGGACTCGGCAATCGTATGCACGCAGCCGATAAAGGACGTTGACTCCACAGAACCGGCGAGTGAAAGCTCAAAGGGGAAACTCGCCAGTGACACTTCCACTCGCTCTTCACCAACACCAACACAAAAGTCTGCGCGTTGATGGTGAATTGATGCCAAACGCAGGTTTACATGTTCGGTGAAATCATCGGAACTCCGCCATACATCAAAGATGTTTTCGAACGACTGTACTCGATCCTGAAATGTAGCCACTCTGAACGACAGCATCGTTAATAACCCTCTGGGAAACAGCAAACGTCTCTGCTACTTTACCTGCCACCGTTCATCAAAGAACCCGTGACTTACAACTGTTCCGGGAGTCCTATCATTCGGCAATTCATCTAGGTTGATTATCGACCAATCCGGTAGTTTTGGGTTTTGAAGGGAATTCGTCCGATCGTGTCCTTCTCGATGCGTTGGACCGCTATTAACGACTACATACTTGTCAGCATTCAGGGGATTGGGATAGATCATCAATGGCAAGTGATTCTTACTATCGAATTGTTGGTCACCGATTGTGATTTTGCTGTTTGACCAGGCCAATGGCATTGAGTGCTTCATGTTTTGGTCATTCAACAAACGACGTATTACGCTGTTAGTCTTAGGAGTACCCCACAACACAAGGTTATGCGTCCTGATCATTTCAGATGTTAGTTGCTTATCTGTAATAACGGGAAGTTCACCGCGGTAAAGTGACTTCCACCGGTCACGAAAGTGCCTGAATTCAAAATCCAACCATCGTTGAATCACTACGTTGTTCTCTGTGGCACTTGGCAAAACCACAACGAACGGTGAATAAAACGCATCGTCTATCGGACCTTGCAACTCGGGTGACTTAGTTAGACCTATCGGCTTTCCAAGTTGCCACTTACCATCGCGTTTAATGAATGCCAGTGATTCAATCTCTTCTGTGTTAATAACAGTCCCATCAATCTCGCATGACTTAACTGTGGTCATTTTGGGAGAGAGTCTCAGGGATGTGACATTCTTAGTCGTAACTGTAATTGAATCGTCCACAATCCGAGCATCAGCTCTAGCATCACTCCAGTGTTTTTCCAAACCAGTTAAGGTTACCCAGTAAGCCGAGTGATATCGAAGTGTCTGTGTTTGAACATGAACACTCTTGGGCATATTTGGGCGACCTGAAATGCTGGCGGCCAACATATGGTCCATGATCTCCTTGAGCGTATCGGGATGATAAGAGTGACCCATACCAGGTCCAATCAGATGCAGTAGCTTCTCCCCTTCGGTCTCAAAAGCTCGTTCCATTATTTGAGCGGCCTGGATTTGTTTATCGTTTTCACCGCTGTATGCGACGACTGGCAAATTGAAGAGATTTCTCGCATACCCAGGTATGTCATAGAGCCCCCACAGTTTCTGAACATACGGCTCCGGATACTTATCAGGAGTCATCTTGTTGTATTCCTTGGTCTCTGCGAAACCAGCACCTGGGGCAACTGCCGCCCACTGATCTGCGTAATGAGCACCGACGTGCCATGCGCCAGCACCTCCCATGCTGAATCCCATAAGAATGACACGCTCACTATCGATGTTGTAACGGCGGGAAACTTCTTTGACGACTTCCAAAACATCGATCTCACCTGCCGACTTGAATCCCATGCAGTGCCGCCCAAACGGATGAACGACCATTGCGTGTGCTGGGGCAATTCGGCCTTTACGTTTCATCCGCTGATGGATGAAGTGCAGGTCCGTCGTTTTATCACCACGACCGTGTAACCAAACATACAGCGGCACGGGTTTTCCTAAATCAAGATCTTCGGGGATTTCCAGGCCGTATGGCTGTGCAGAACCATCAATGGAAGATCGATACCCTCGAACCACAAGTCCTTTGTCTTTATTCCATGGTGCCTTCCCATCGTTTAGATCTTTCAATCGTGACTCGGCGAGTGTCATGACCTGCCGAGCAACATCAAACTGAGTCGGTGAATAGAATTCACCAAGATCCACAGCCAATTCCACCGCTTTGATTAGAGCGATGACATCGTAACGAAAGGTATGCGTATGGATACGCGGCATTTGAAGTGCTACTTTCGCTGCACGTAGCCTCCGATTCATTTCTGCCAGAAAATCCTCCGGCATTTCAATCCCTGCCGGTGGGATCTTCCGGGTGATCGACGGAATCGGATCAATTCCTTGCGGTGTTTTTAGGTTGAGGGGCTTCGTAATCCGCGTGCCCAACCGCCGATGGAAACCATCTGCCCTTGCAGATTCCGGTATTACATCCTCAGTTGCTGTTCTCCACCGATTCAACTCTTGACGCAGTCCGGACAACACTTCTGCATATTCAGGATCGGCTGCCAAGTTATGTAAAGAGTGAGGGTCCTTGGATTGGTCGTACAATTCAACCGCTGGTCGCGGAAATAAGAACGTCCCACGCTGATCCTCTGATAACTCGCGACGTGCTTCCATTCTCTGCAGATCCTGATAGCTGGGACTGCGGACGGCATCTGCCGGTGGAGTGCCCGGCAATTCCGGGAATGCATTCTCTACATATAAGAAACGATTGTTTCGGACACATCGTTCGTGAGCACCATAGTCGTGCCAGTTATGCTCTGCAAACACAAAATCCCGTACAGTTGCTTTCGGGTTTCTTAACACGTTGGCAAATGACACTCCCTGAAAAGACGGGGCTGGATCAAGTCCCGCCAAGTCCAAAAATGTTGCACCAATATCAACACTGCTCACGAGACTGTTTGTCGTGGCACCAGAATCCACCTCGCTCGGCCAGTGCACAACAAACGGAGTACGAATTCCGGTGTCATAGATAGTTGTTTTATCCCGTGGAAATGGACGCCCGTTATCCGCCATCACAATTACGACTGTGTTATCCGCGACGCCTTGGTGTTCCAGTTCTCGCATCACTTGACCAATATAGTCATCAAAGCGGCTAACCTCGTCATAGTAGAGCGCCAGATCTTCCCGCGTTGCCGGCTCATCCGCGAGATATGGAGGTACCACAACATCCTGTTCTGTGTGTGGCTCTTTAATGGCTCCTTTGGAATATCCACGGTGTGCATCAAAAGCTGCGAACCAAAAGAAGAAGGGTTTATCTTTTGGCCGTTCCTTGGTGACTTTCACCCAGTTTTCACACCCACTAGGCCCGCCTCCAACTATTAAGTCAAAGTGTTTGCGAGGTGCAGTACCAAGATGCCACTTACCTGCCGCAGCAGTGTAGTAGCCGTTTTCTTTTAGCACTTGAGGAAACACAACCTGACTCTCCGGTAATGGTTCATGAAGATTTGCCGCGCCGGTTGCGTGTGGATATCGGCTTGTCATTATGCTGCAGCGACTCGGGCTACAACTACTACACGTTAGAAACGCCGAATCAAATCGCATGCCAGCCTCTGCAAGCCCGTCGATGTTTGGCGTTTTGATTGTCGGATGACCGTATGTACCAATGTCTTCAGCGCTTATGTCGTCACCGATAAACACGATGAAATTAGGTGAGTCCGCTGCCTCCGCCGACATTGGGTAAATCAAAAGCAGTGCAAGTGTGATGGTGAAGAATCGAATCATTCTGGCGACAATCTAACGGTGATAAACGGGATATTTGATAAGGCAT